>JBBROJ010000003.1:0-90362 GCA_038229495.1 Chthonomonadales bacterium | reverse complement strand
TGGGATTGGAATTTTTACGCTACGGCCCGCCGCTTCACACGACTCACCTCGGTCCCGGTAAGTACGACTGGTCTTTCGCGGACGACACATTTCACACGCTGCGGGACCATGGCATCAAGCCCATCGCGGACCTCTGTCACTTCGGAGTGCCGGACTGGATCGGAAACTTCCAGAATCCCGACTGGCCGCACCACTTTGCCGAATATGCGCGCGCGTTCGCTCAGCGCTTTCCCTGGGTCCGCTACTACACGCCCGTAAACGAAATTTTTATTGCCGCAACATTCTCGGCGCAGTACGGCTGGTGGAACGAGATGCTGACGAGCGATCGGGCGTTCGTTATGGCGCTGAAACATCTGTGCCAGGCCAACATCCTCGCCATGCACGCGATTCTTGAGGAGCGCGCCGACGCCATCTTTATTCAGAGCGAATCATCGGAGTATTTTCACCCGGAGAATCCGGAATGCAAAGAGCTGGCACTCTTCCTCAACCAGAAGCGGTTTCTCTCCCTCGACCTGACATACGGATATCCACTCAACGTGACTATGTACGAGTACCTTCTCGACAACGGCATGACCCGTGCGGAGTACCACTGGTTTCGAGAGAACGAGGTGAAGGCGCGCTGCGTTATGGGCAACGACTACTACGTGACCAACGAGCATCTCGTCCATGATGACGGGTCAACGTCTTCGGCGGGCGAAATATTCGGTTACTATGTCATTACGCATCAATACTACACGCGATATCGCTTGCCGGTAATGCACACCGAAACCAATATCTGCGAGCCGGACTCAGTGAAGTGGCTGTGGAAGGAGTGGGCGAACGCGCACCGGTTGAAACAAGACGGCGTGCCGGTGCTTGGCTTTACCTGGTACAGCCTGACCGATCAAGTGGATTGGGACAGCGCGCTTCGCGTGGACGCGGGGAATGTGAACGCGCTCGGCCTCTACGATCTGGACCGAAAGATTCGACCGGTGGGGCTGTCGTACAAGAAGCTGATTCACCAATGGAAGAAGATTCTGCCCACGGAGAGCCTTAGCCTGTACGTGAACTTTTGACGGCCACGAGCGAGGTACTTCAGCACCTCGTAATCTCACAGTTGTGGCCGGCCGTATTCTTGAAACGCGCGTGTTGACGAAGGAGGGTAACACGCGGGAAGAGGAGAATAATGGACCAGCGGATTCTTTCTCCTTGATGGCGCGTTTTGGCAGTATTACGGAGCTTGCATTGATGCTCGGGTCACTTTCCAGATGGTATATGGCCGCGGCGCTGGCGTTTTCGGCGGTCGCCGGGGTCTCTGCAATCGCGGCGCTGCACCCGCAACAGGCGATCGTGGCTGTCACGCCGGAGGACGCGGAGTTTTTCGAGGCGCGGATTCGGCCGGTGCTGATTGAGAACTGCCAGCAATGCCATGGCGACGCAAAGCAGGCCGGCGGACTGAGGCTGGATACTCGCGCGAACGTAGAGAAGGGGGCCGTGTCCGGGGCAGTTGTGGTCGCCGGTAAGCCGGAGCAGAGCCGGCTCGTGGCGGCGATTGAACAGGCCGGGTCCATCAAGATGCCGCCCGGCGGCAAGTTGAAGCCGAAGCAGATAGCGGACCTGACGGAGTGGGTCCGGCGCGGCGCTCCCTGGCCGGAGGCCAGGAAACGGGAAGAGGTGGGCATAGCCATTCCCGCGGGCGCGCCCTACGTTATCAAGCCTGAACAGAAGCGGTTCTGGTCGTTCCAGCCCGTCAAGCGTCCCGCCGTTCCCGCAATCCGCCATCCGCAATCCGTAATCCGCAATCCCATCGACGCTTTTATACTCGCCGGTCTCGAGCGCAAAGGGCTGACGATGGCGCTTGCCGCCGACCGCCGCACCCTCATTCGGCGCGCTGCCTACGACCTCACCGGCCTGCCGCCCACTCCGCAAGAGGTAGACGCCTTTCTCGCCGACAAGTCTCCGAACGCATGGGGCAAGGTGATCGACCGTCTGCTGGCGTCGCCGCGTTACGGCGAGCGTTGGGGGCGACACTGGCTGGACCTCGTGCGGTACTGCGATTCGCTCGATTCGCGGTCGCTCGGAAGCGAGGGCGATGTTTCCGAGGCGTGGAAGTACCGCGACTGGGTGATCGACGCCTTCAACTCCGATCTGCCCTACATGGATTTTATCGTTCAGCAGATAGCGGGGGACCTGGCGGACCCACCCCCCGGCCCCCTCCCGAGACGGGAGGGGGAGCAATCCCGTACGATTAGTCTCAATTCTCCGGCTGCGTGGAAGGACTACAGACTCCCGAACGCGTCCGGAATCATTGCCACAAGCCTACTCTCCATCGGCAACTGGGGAAACGGCGACGCGGATAAGGACAAGATTCTCACAGATATCGCAGATGATCAGGTGGATGTCGTGAGCCGGACGTTCATGGGGCTGACGATGGCCTGCGCGCGGTGCCACAACCACAAGTTCGACCCGCTTTCCGCCCAGGACTACTACGGACTCGCAGGCATCTTCTTCAGTACCCACATACTCGCCAAGCTGACGCCGAAGGGCGCGGGCGAGAACATCATGAAGGTGCCGCTCTTCAAGCCGGAGCTTGTCGAAGCGCGTAAGAAGCACGCCGCCGATCTGGCCTCTCTGGAGCAGCGGTACAATGCCGCGATGGAGGACTCCCGGCGCTCGGTCGCAGCGGCGATTGCCCCGGAGACCGCGCGCTATCTCACAGCGGCGTGGGAGTACCGCGCAGCGTTGGCAAAGCAGCCAGGGCTTGCGGTTGACGAGTTCGCCGGTAAGCAGGGGCTGCGCGCCTACGCCCTTCGCCAATGGCTGGAATACCAGGGACCGAGCGACTTCGTTCTGCTGGGAACCCCGATTCGCGACGTGCTGGGAAGCAAGGGCGTTCATGGATACAGGGGCGCTGCGGATACCCCGTCGCTGGTCGTCAACACCAACAAAGAGGCTCGCCAGCTTCTCACGTTTACACTTCCGCCGCGCTCCGTTTCCATCCATCCGGGTCCGGCGACCGGTGTCGCGGCGCTCTGGTCCAGCCCGGTCGCCGGAACCGTTAAGGTGACCGGCAGAGTTGCGGACGCGGACCCCGCGGGCGGCGATGGAATTGCGTGGACACTGGCGCTGCGGGCGTCCAATGGGTTGCGAACTCTTGCAAGCGGAGGGTTCGAGAACGGCGGCATGCAGGCTATCGACGCCGTCGGATCGAATATGCTGAACGCGCTGAGAGTGGTGCCGGGCGACCGAATCGAGCTCCAGGTCTTTCCGAAGGCGAGCCATACCTGTGATACCACGGTCGTCGAGCTGCGCATCGACGAGGCGGGCGGCAAGTCGTGGGACCTGACGAAAGACGTTCTGGACAGCCTGCATGAGGGCGGCAATCCTCACCCCGATTCCTATGGCAACAGTGGTGTCTGGCGATTCGTTGACATGGCAAACCGCGCCGGCGCGACATTGGCCCCGGACGCCGCGACCGCCTTCGCGAAATGGCGCGAATTGCTTGCGAAGGCACGTGAGGAGGATCGGCCTGCCGTGGCCGACGCCGCAAAGCGATTCGCCGCCGGCTTCCGGATTGTAGATTCGACCAGCCCGTTCTGGCCGACCGCAAATGAGGCCGAATCGGCCCTTAGCCCTGAATCTCGCGCTGCCGTCAGCAAGCTCTCCACGGACCTGGCGACGATGCGCGTCTCTGCGCCTCCGCCGTTGAACTACGCCAACGGCGCGCTCGAGGGGGGTGTGCCCGAAAGTCCGCACGCGGGCGTGCACGACGTACGAGTTCATCTTCGCGGCCGCTACGACCGTTTGGCCGAGCGGGTTCCCCGCCGCTTCCCGACCATCCTTGCCGGAGTGAATCAGCCGCCCATTACCCAGGGCAGCGGCCGGCTTGAGCTGGCGCGCTGGATTGCAACAGAAAAACATCCTCTTACCGCGCGCGTCCTCGTGAATCGCGTATGGCAGCACCATTTTGGCGAGGGGATTGTGCGCACGCCCAGCAATTTCGGCTTCCTGGGCGAGCGTCCCACAAACCCGGAGCTGCTGGATTGGCTGGCAGCGGCGTTCGTCGCGAAGGACGAAAGTAGCGGCGTGCCGTCATCATCACTCGTCCCTCATCCCTCGCTTGCGGCTGGTCCCTCAAGCGACTGCACAAGCTGATAATGCTGTCCGCGGCATATCAGCAGTCCAGTGCTGCTCCAGCGAAGAGCATGAGAGTTGATCCCGACAACCGTCTGTTTGGGCGCATGAGCCGCCGCCGCCTTGAGGCCGAGGAGATTCGCGACAGCCTGCTGTCGGCTGCGGGACGGCTCGATTCGACAATGGGCGGTCCGGCAATACGCGACTTCAAGGCTCCGCGCCGGTCGGTCTACATCATGACGGTTCGGTCGGACCGCACGGGGTTCGGGCCGCTCTTCGACATCGCCGATTCCACCGCGCACATCGAGCGCCGGACGGTCTCAACCGTCGCTCCACAGGCCCTTTTCCTCCTTAATAATCCGTTCGCCCTCGAACAGGCCCGCATGACGGCGCGGCGGCTGCTGGCAGAGAAGGCTGCAGACGATACGGAACGGATTCGCCTAGTCTACATGCTGCTCTATGGCCGGCCCGCGAATGCGGACGAGATTCGAATCGGGATGGACTTCCTGGCAAAGGCGCGTCGCGGCCCGGCGGGACGCGTGGCCAGCCCTGGCGCTCCGAATGTAGAGGAAGCGGCGTGGACTACCTATAGCCAGATCTTGCTCAGCGCAAATGAGTTTATGTATATCGATTGAGGCGAGTAAGTACCCATTGCGTCTCCTGGAGGGCCCGTATGACACTTCAAATAGATTTAACCCGCGATGAAGAATCGGAGATTGCGAAGGCAGCCTCCGCGCTCGGCATGGAAAAGGCGGAGTACGTACGCTACCGCCTTTTGATGCCGTCCGCTGCGGATGATTCTTTGGCAGAGGATGAGCTCGTCGAAATTCGGGCGGGCATTCGGAGAGGACTTGAGGATGCCAGCTCCGGTCGAACAAGGCCACTAGAAATATGGGCGGCGGAGAAGCGAGCTAAATATCAGCTTCCGGATGACAATAATCTGAAGTGAGTTACCGGGTTGAGATAACGGATACAGCCGATGGAGAGGCCGAATCAATTTCCGACAAGCTTGCGCTGCGTATATCCGTCGAGTATGCGGGCAGATGGTATGTGGGGCTGATTGCGGCAATGGAAGACTTGGCATTGTTTCCACGCGCGTGTCCGATTGCTCCGGAATATGAAGACAATAGACAGGAGATACGACGGATGCTGTACTATGGTCCGTCGCGACGATCAGGCGGCACAATCTACCGTATCTGATTCCACGTCGATGAGCGCGAGAGATCGGAAGACTGCGAAGGCGTCGTGCGCGTACTCCACGTCTATCATGGCGCTCGTGGTTGATCCAAAGATAATGAATCATGCCTGGATCGAAAGCGCCGGGAAATGCCGGTTTGCCTCTCAAATATAGAAATGGACCTCACTGTGGCCCGCAAGACGACAATGAATCAGCTACCTGCTCCCTTTCTGAAGTGGGTGGGAGGGAAGGGGCAGTTGATTCCCCGGCTCACGGGTCTTATGCCGCGTGCCTTAGAGCGGTACTGCGAGCCGTTCGTGGGCGGTGGCGCGGTTTTTTTCCATCTCCGGGGGAGCGGGCTATTGACCGGTCCCGCGGTTATTGCCGACGTCAACGAGGAGTTGGTGAACGCCTATTGCGTGGTCCAATCGGACGTGGAACGCTTAATCGAGTCGCTCCAAGGGCATAAAGCGCAGCACTCCATGGAGCGCTATTACACGTTGCGGGCGAAACCGTATTCGGAGGGAGTCGAAGGAGCCGCGAGGACCATCTATCTAAACAAGACCGGCTACAACGGCCTGTATCGCGTCAACCGGAGCGGACAGTTCAATGTGCCCCTGGGGTCCTACAAGAACCCGACTATTTTTGAAGCTGGGGCTCTCCGGCTGGCGTCCGACGCACTTCGGAACACGGCCATTCTGGCGCAATGTTTCCGCAAGACAATCGACGCGGCGGGGCCAGGAGACTTTCTCTACCTGGACCCGCCGTATATTCCGCTTTCGGTGACGGCAAATTTTACAAGCTACGCGCCCGCCGGATTTGTCCCGAAAGACCAGGAGGACCTGGCAGCGTGTGTCCGCGCGGCGGACCGGCGGGGCGTCAAATTCGTGCTTTCTAACTCCTATACCGACGAGGTCTGCCGGTTATACTGCGGCTTCCAGATTCACAGAGCGTCGGCCTTCCGCCGAATCAACTGTGACGGGAGCAAGCGAGGCCCGATAGACGAAGCCATCGTCTGCAACTTCGAGATTTCGTCCGCGGAGATTTCGGCCGAATTCCAGGCGACCGCGTAGTGTCGGGCCGGGCCCTGGCAGTAAAGAACGGCAGCCAGCTTGTGTCTGCCGTTGCCGCTCTGGGCGAGGCGCTCGGGCTGGAGGTGCATGAACAGTTTGAGGTCGCGCGGCGGCTGTGGGGAGCGAGGCGGCAAATCGATGTTATTCTGATCGACCCCCAGACTCGCAAGACGCTGGGAATCGAGTGCAAGTTTCAGGATGCGAAGGGCACAGCCGAGGAGAAGATTCCTTCGACCATTCTGGATATCGCTGCATGGCCGATTGCCGGCCTGGTGGTGTTCGCTGGGACGGGATTTACGGAAAACATGCAGTCCTATCTCATTTCGACGGGCAAGGCGGTCGAGCTTGCCGACCTGGAGCCGTGGCTGCGGCTCTTCTTCGGACTGCCGCTGCCGCCTTCGAAGCCTTCTCGCGCGCCACGGGTGCGCATATCTCACGTGCATGGAGAACAGATGACGATTGAGACCGATTCCGATTAGCGCCACAGAAGCACCCCTCACCCCCGGCCCCTCTCCCCTTGGTAAGGGGGGAGGGGAGCTTAAGCGGAGGTTTCGCGCCCTCGTTTTGTAAGGCGCCCTCCTTTCCAAGGAGGGGGTTGGGGGAGGTTTCTCCGGCAATTAGCCCGATTCCGTGCAACATTCGCAAGGGATGAATGTCCGAATAGACAATAGCTATGAAACGAACCGATCCTAACCACAATCTGACGCCCTCCATCCTCTCGCGACGGGATATGCTCCAGTATTGCGCCAACGGATTCGGAATGCTTGGTCTTTCCTCACTGCTGGCAGACGAGGCGCGGGCTGCGGCTCCCGCCGGCGGCATGGGACCGCTGGCAGTCCGCGCGCCAATGTATACGCCCCGCGCCAAACGTGTCATATTCCTGTTCATGTCCGGCGGGCCGTCGCACGTGGACACCTTCGATCCGAAGCCGCGCCTGACAATGGATTCGGGGAAGCCGCTGCCCTTCTCCAAGCCAACGCTGGAGCGCACGAAGACCGGCAACCTGCTGGGGTCACCGTGGAAGTTTCAGAAACACGGCCAGTCGGGTATCGAGGTGAGCGAGCTGTTTCCGCACGTTGCGGGATGCGCGGACGACATCTGCCTGATACGCGGCATGTACGCGGACAACATCAACCACAACGGGGCCTGCTTGCAAATGAATACCGGTGAGCAGGCGTTCTCCCGTCCGAGCCTTGGCTCATGGCTGACGTATGGATTGGGGAGCGAGAATCAGAATCTGCCGGGCTTCCTGGTGATTAGTCCGGCGCAGCCCGCGCAGGGCGCGCCGCTCTGGACGAGCAGCTTTCTTCCCGCCGCCTATCAGGGCACGCTCGTTTCTAATCTGAATAATCCGATTGTCGACCTTAAGAACCCCGAGATCACTTCGGACCAGCAACGCGTGGAGCTCGATACCCTGCGCCAGCTGAACGAGCTGCATCGCAAGGGTCGGGAAGACGACAGCCGCCTCAGCGGAAGAATCGCCTCCTTCGAGCTTGCATTTCGAATGCAGCGAAACGCGCCGGAGGCATTTGACGTGGAATCTGAGAGCGCGGAGACGAAGAAGCTCTACGGGCTGGACGAGAAGCACACGGAGACGTTCGGCAAGCAGTGTCTTATGGCGCGGCGCCTTGTGGAGCGGGGCGTCCGGTTCGTGCAGGTCTATCACACGCAGACGGCCAAGCGATCAAGCTGCCAGCTCTGGGATCAGCACGGCGGACTGCGCGTGGAGCTGCCCGCGAACTGCGCCGCGACCGACAAGCCGATTGCTGGCCTGATTAAAGATCTGAAGGGCAGGGGGCTGCTCGACGATACGCTCGTGATCTGGGGCGGCGAGTTTGGGCGCACGCCGACCGCCGAGAACGCCGATGGTCGCGAGCACCACCCCTTCGGCTTCTCGATGTGGATGGCGGGCGGCGGCATAAAGGGCGGGATGGTCCACGGCGCGACCGACGAGTTCGGGTGGCACGCGACCGAAAACAAGGTCCACGTCCACGACCTGCATGCGACCGTCCTCCACCTCATGGGCATCGACCACACGAAGCTCACGTATAGATACGGTGGCCGCGACTACCGCTTGACCGATGTCTATGGAAACGTCGTGAAAGACATTATCGCGTGATTCGCACGAGTAAAGCGTGATTCTCGTGTTAGAGGATCGTGCGGGGAGAAAACCTATGGAAAATTCGCTTATTAGCGCGCCTGAGCCGCGCACCGAGGCGGAAGCGCAAGCAGTCATCGGGAGGTTATTCGCGGAGATGAAGGCTTTGAACGACGCGATGAAGCTGGACCAGAAGCAGATAGAATCGATGGAAGAGGATGCAAAACGCCTCCGCTTGGAGACGCGCGATACACTGTCGCGTATCCAGACGTTGGTTTAGTCATGATCAAGGACGCCGTTCAATTTGCAAAGCAGCTCTTTTCGCTAACCCGCGATGTCCGTCAGGACCGAGAGGACATCAAACGGCTGCGGGAAGAAGTTACTCTGATTCGTGAAGACTTGAGTAATCTATCGCGTCTCGTGGAGCGATTGGCAATTGAACTCCAAAATGATCGACAGAACTCCGCGCGACAACGCGAGATGCAACAACTGCGTCTGGAAAACACTCTATTGCGATTCGAGCGAGGACTTCCACGCCCCCCCGACGATCGCACTGTCTGATCAATTTCACAATTGGTGGAATCAGGCAATGCCGATGTCTTCGGAGAGAAGACGTTCTATTATCGCTTCGCGGACGTGAAGCTGCTCTGCCGCGAGGACGCGCGGATTGGCGACCACGACGACCCTGAGCGTAATCTTTATTGAGTCCGCGCCTGATACTCCGAGAAATTTTGGCGCGTACAGCAGGCGAGTCCCTTCCGGCTTCATCAAGTCCTCTCCCGCCGAGTCGATAACCTCCGCCGCGCGCTTCATATCCGTGCCGGGGGCAACGCCAATCTCGATGAACGCTTCTATCGGAGCGCGAGAGAGGTTCGTGACGATGGCTATATCGCCATTGGAGAGAATCCAGAGGCGGCCCTGGTCGTCGCGCAGGCGCGTTATCCTCATGCCGATCTCCAGCACTTCGCCGGTTGCAGCCCCGATGGTGACGTAGTCCCCCACGGCAAACTGATCCTCGATGATGATGAAGAATCCGGCGATCACGTCTTTGACCAGCTTCTGCGCGCCGAATCCGATGGCGATTCCGCCAACCCCCGCCGTCGTGATGAGCCCCGTAACGTCTACCGTGAGCGCCTGCAGAAGCATGATGATCAGCAGGAAGAACAGCACGTAGCCTACAAGGCTCTTTACGAGGCCCTGAAGCGTGCGAAGGCGATTCGCGCGGTCCTCTCGGCCCTCGATTGGCCCCTGCCGGGCAACCAGCCGAGCCAGAGCGGCGTCTATCACGCGGTAGAGCGTTTTACGCGCGAGCCAATAGATGAGCAGGATAATGACGATTTTCAAGCACCGGCTGGCGGCAAGTTGAATCGCATCTTCCCAAAACGTCTGCCAAAAGTGAATCGTGAGGAGTTGTCTCATAAGATGGAGTTACTGTGGGGTTATTCGGCTTGAGTTAATGGCCTCGTGCATAAGTGTTCTCTTGGTCCGGCAGGACGATCGGCCGCAGGCCCTCCAGCGAGGTCACTTCAGTGCCTCGCTCGCTAGCTGAAACAGACTTATTTGCCTTGATTTAGCCCGTCAGCCGGCAAGGCCGCCGATGACCTTGTGAGCGAATGTCGCCAGATCCGCAAGAGATGTCTCGGCGACCTGCGTCTGAATTGTCGTCATTAGCCCCGTATCCAGACGATTCGCGATGGATGCGAACGTGTGGTCGTGGTGCGGCATCACCGGCAGGAGGCTGCTTGTCTCCAGCCTTCTTCCGGCAAGCAGCAGGCGCGCGGCGTCTTCCGTCTGTCCCGCTTCCAGCTTGATCTTTCCGAGCTCGTAGAAGCTGTTGGCGAGACCGGGGTGATCGCCGAACGCCTCGCGGATTCCCAGGCTCTCGTCAAGAAGCGTCGAGGCGGTCTCCCGGTCGTCTCTTCGCCACGCAATCATCGCGAGGGAATGAAGCTGGTACGAGCGGCCGACCTCATCACCCAACTCCCGGTTGATCTCCATCGCAAGCAGCGCCAGCCGTTCCGCCTCCCTGTCGTCTCCCGCGTGAAACTCAAGCATCGATAGGTTCTGGAGAATGACAACCTTCTCAAGACGCAGCCCAGACTCCAGGCATATTCGCAGACCTTCATGGAAACGGGAGCGGGATGCCTCGATTCGGTCCAGGTCTAGCGCGATTAGGCCAAGGAGACTGAGCGAGTGGCAAGCGCGGGAATGAAGCTCGTGGGCGCGGAAAAACTTCAACGCGGTCGTAACGCAGGTTTCGGCCTGGCTGTACTCCCGTTGTATCCAAGCCATCGCCCCAAGCGCGTAGAGCAGCGCCGCGAGTGAAGCGGTATCTTCCGTGCTCTCCATTGCCACGACCGCGCGCCGCACGAGATCGAATACGAACGGCGTGATGCGGCCCCGCGTATATCCGTAGTCGCTCAGCGCCACGACGTAGTCGGCCACCATTCGCCAGTTGCTGGTCTCGTCCGCCCAATGGAGCGCTGCCTCGAAATTCGACTGCTCCATCTCCAGCCGCGCCAGGGCCTCCTTCTGCTCCCGTCCGCTCACTTTGGAGCCCCATTGCTGCGCCAGCTTGAGATGATAGGTCGCGTGGCGCTCGCGAAGTGCTGCCAGATCCTCCACTTTCGTGGACGCGTACTCCCGAATCAGCGTCAGCATCTGGTAGCGGGACTCGCCCATGAACTCTTCGTGGACGACTAGAGAGTTGTCCCGCAGGCTGAAAATCCCCTCCATTACGTCGGTTCCCGCGCAGACCTCTTCGGCCGCTTCGAGATAAAATCCATTGGCAAATACGGAAAGCTGTGCGAACAGATCCTGCTGGGCCTGCGTCAGCGGCTCGTAGGACCAGTCAAGGACCGATCTCATAGTCCGCTGCCGGTCGGGCAGATCGCGTCCGCCCCCGGCCAGAATATCGAATCTTCGCTCCAGGCGCTGCGCAATCTGAGAGGTGGACAGTCCCCGCAGTTTCGCCGCGGCCAGCTCGATGGCGAGCGGCAGGCCGTCGAGTTGCTTGCAGATAGAGAGGGCGGCCGGAAGGCTGTGGGCGTCCAGCGAAAAGCCGGGCCTCGCCGCCTGCCCACGTTCCACGAACAGTTGGAGGCTGTCGGCTTCGGAGAGCGACGGCACGGAAAACTCCATCTCCCCGGTGATGTGGAGGACCGCACGCGAGGTGACGAGACAGGTGAGGCCGGGAAGCGAGGCGAGGAGGCTCGCAAGGTCGGTGGCGGCGGGGAGCAGGTGCTCGAAATTGTCCAGAATCACGAGCGCGTGCTTATTCTGAAGAAAGCGAATCAGATTCGTCGAAAGGTCTTGCGGTGCGGAGGGCGCGCCGACGACCGCCGTGCATATCTCCGTCAGGACCTGATTCGGGTCCTTCACCTCGCCCAGCATTACATACCAGACACCGTCCGCGAAGTCAACGAGGTGGTCCGAAGCGAATTGCAGCGCCAACTCGGTCTTGCCGACGCCGCCGGGACCCGTCAGCGTGATCATCCGCGCCTGGTTGGAGTTCACGATTTCATGCAGCGCGGAGAGTTCGCCTCGGCGTCCTACGAAGCTGGCGCGTCGCGCGGGCAGGTTATTCGGCTGCGCGTCGAGCGTGCGAAGCGGGGGAAAGTCGCGAGGCAGATCCTCCTGCACCACCTGATAAAGGCGCTCGGAGCCGCCGAGATCGCGCAGCCTGTGCTCGCCCCGGTCGAGACGCTGGACGCCGGGCGAAAGGCAGTGGGAGACGAGCGCGGCGGCGGTTGCGCTGAGCAGAGTCATGCCGCCATGAGCGGCGTCACGAATCCGGGCCGTGCGGTTCACCTGGGGTCCGAAGTAGTCGTTGTCGCGAAGCGTCGGCTCGCCGGTATGGATTCCGATGCGAACCCGGATGGTGGGGTTCTCGCGGAAGAGCCGTTCCTGAATATGATTAGCGCCCGCCAGCGCGTCCGGAGCGGTTCCAAAAACGTAGAAGAAGCTGTCGCCTTCGCTCTTTACTTCGAAGCCGTTGTTGGAGGTCAGCGCCTCGCGCGCGATTCGATTGTGAGATTCGAGCAGCGAGATGAATGCCTCGCCGTGCGTTTCCCACAGGCGCGTGGATCCCTCGATATCCGTCATCAGGAAGGTCACCGTCCCAACTGGAGGCGTCACCACCCTTAATTTCTCCTGTTTTGCGAACACGGATTGCATAAGACGAGCGAAGCACTGAAGTGACTATGGTTACGTGGCTGGAGGGCCTGCGGTGAGCGAGGCATTAAAATGATCTCGCTGGAGGGCCTGCGGCCAATCGTCCTACCGGACGAAAAAACACTCATGCAAGATATCAAATACATCTGAGGCTTCGCCGGCGGGCTCAATTTCCGATTCGCTCAGCGGCCTCCAGGGTGTTGCGGAGCAGCATCGCGATAGTCATGGGGCCGACGCCGCCCGGCACGGGCGTAATGAAGGACGCCACCAGGCGCGCGGATTCATATTCTACATCACCCACATCGCCCTGGCGGCCCTCTACGCGATTATATCCGGCATCGATAACGACCGCGCCCGGCTTGATTATATCACCCTTGATAAGCTCGGCGCTGCCCACGGCCGCGACCAGGATGTCGGCCTGCCGCGTCGCGGCCGCAAGGTCGGTAGTGCGGCTGTGGCAGATTGTCACCGTAGCATGACGGTTAAGGAACAGGAGTGCGACCGGCTTTCCCAGGATAATGCTTCGTCCCACAATCACCGCCTGCTTGCCATGAATCGGAATCTGATACCGGTCCAAAAGCTCGATAATGCCAAGGGGCGTGCACGAAACGAACGATCTCTCTCCCGTGATTAGCGCGCCGAGGCTCGATCTGCTGATTCCGTCCACGTCCTTGTTGGGGGACACCCGCGCCAGAATCGCCGTTTCGTCCAGGTGTTTTGGGACCGGGTGCTGAACGAGGATTCCGTGGACTGTCGCGTCGGCGTTCAGGCGGTCGATGAGCGATTCGACGTCGGCCTGCGTGGAGTCCGCCGGCAGCCGCAGCGTTTCCGAATCCATGCCCACCCACGCGCACGCCTTGCCTTTCATGCCGACGTAGGCTTCGGAAGCGGGGTTTTCGCCCACCAGGACCGCCGCGAGCTTCGGCGTGATTCCGCGCTGCGCCTTCAGATACGCAACTCGCTCCTTTATTTCGCCGCGAATCTCTCTCGCCATCCGCTGTCCGTCCAGCAGTTCCGCGCTCACTCTATGCCTGCCCTCTGCCCGCTTTCCGGCTGCTGGGTATCGGAATCGTCATCCGGTTCACCCGGTTCATCCGGCCCTGCTGCTTCGCCCGTGCCCGCGATAGCCCCCAATACTCCATTCACGAATCGGCCCGATTCCGCTGTGCTGTACTTCTTCGCCAACTCGACGGCTTCATTTATCGACGCTCCCGCGGGTATGCCCGGCTCGAAAAGGAGTTCGTATGCCGCCAGCCGCATGATGTTTCTATCTACCGCCGCCTGCCTGTCGAGCGCCCATCCCGTAGAGAGCGCGGCCAGACACGCGTCAATTTCGTCCCGCTTCTCCGTCGTGCCGTGGACCATCCTCAGCATGAACGACGCAGTGGTTTCTAGGACAGGCATGTTTTTCGCGAACACCGCTTCCATATTCTCAACGCTCTTTAGCGTCGCGTCTCCGAGCCATTCCAAAATTTCTGGGCAGGACGAATCCCGCGATTTGAGCCGTTGGATGGCGGCGCGCGCGGAGTTTGCAGCGTCGGTAAAGTCCGTTATGGCGCTGTCTGCCGAGCTCTCGGAAGGCGTCGCGCAGAAGGCCGCCGCCAACTCCGACGCGCGTGCCGCCAGCGATCGAATCTCTGTTGTCATGCTTGTTCCGACAGCCTTGATCTGGCGGACAGACTGCGCGGAAACCTTGTCGGCGAGATGTTTCAGGCGCTCGGCGGTGTATTTTCGGAGCGTCGCCTGCGAATCGTGGGCCACCTGGCTCACAGCGCTGTCCGACAGCGTGCGAATCTGGTCCTGCGCGCCCTCGAGCACCTCGGCTATCGGCTGCTTGCCGACATCCACCTGAAAAAGCACCTTGAGGGCAAGTTCGCGCGCCACGCGCCGGGAGTTATGCACTATCAATCCTTTCAACGCCGCCTCGGCCCGGATGTGAAGCTGTGCCCTATACGCCGACGACATTTCTATAATACCCTGTAGCGGAAGCGGCATGGCGGCTATATGGCTGCCCGCAGCCGTCTCCGCCCGAATATGCGGAATGCGCCGAAATTTTGCGGGGCGTTGACTCCTGCGTTCGTATTCGCCTATAATTTGATAGGATTAGTAAGGTATCCGGAAATATTTTCCGGCGACGCGATGCCCGGTTGGGTTTCCAAAGAGCATCCCATGACGAAGGAGCATTCTCATGTCAGTTCAGCTTGGCGATACAGCCCCCGACTTTACGCAGGATTCGACGCAGGGTCCCATCCATTTTAACGAATGGGCGGGCGATAGCTGGGTTGTTCTCTTCTCGCACCCCAAGGATTTTACGCCGGTCTGCACGACCGAACTTGGAGCCGTCGCGAGGCTCAAACCCGAGTTCGATAAGCGCAATGTGAAGGTTATCGGCCTGAGCGTGGATCCCCTGAAAAGCCATGAGGGCTGGTCGCGTGATATTGAGGAGACGCAGGGAACGGCGCTCAACTTCCCGCTGCTCGCGGATGCAGACCGGAAGGTCGCTTCTCTGTACGGAATGATTCATCCGAACGCGGACGACACGTTCACGGTCCGCTCCGTTTTCATCATTGGTCCGGACAAGAAGGTCAAGTTGACGCTTACCTATCCGGCGAGCACGGGCCGCAACTTTCAGGAGATTCTCCGCGTTATAGACTCTTTGCAGCTGACGGCGAATTACAAGGTGGCGACGCCGTCCGACTGGAAGCAGGGCGAAGATGTTATCATCGTCCCGTCCATCTCGAATGAGCAGGCGGGCACGCTCTTCCCCAAGGGTTTCAAAGAGGTCAAGCCCTACCTGCGGACCACGCCTCAGCCGAATCTCAAGTAGAATCGGAGCGCAAGGGCTAGGATATATTAGATGCGCGTTGCGGGGGCCCTGGGCGCGAGGGGCGGGCGGCCCTCGCTGGGAGGCCTTCAGCCTCATGTCCTCCTTCGAGGACATCCGTGGCAATACAATCGATACTCTGACGATACGGATTCTCCGCGTCGGCGGAGAAGAAGCGGCTCCGTCGCTCCCGAGCGAGGACCGTTAGCTTCTCGCAAATGCGTAACCACATCGCCGCGGAAACGTCGAAATAGGGGATTTTACAGCCTCGGCCCATGGTCGAGGCTGTAATCTTTATGGCCGCTCGAAACCGAAATGCACTGTCTTCCCGTATGTAATGGTGAGCAGCCCGAACATTCGGTTGTCGATATGTTCAGCAATACTTCCAGGCGTCAGGACTTCCAGCCGATGCGGCATAAAACAGAAGGGTTTGCGTGGCTCGACCAGGCACGATTGGCCCGCCAACATAGCGACAGGGTGGATGAGGCGGAGGCGCTGCGGCGCTCGGTCGCGCATCTCGCTCTGGCGGAAATAGAAGGCGAAGCGCTTCGCGGCCGTGCGGCGGCAAGTCACCGGCTGGCCGATCTGCTGGCGGAAGACGGAATCTGGCCGGAGGCGATGCAGGCTTACCAGGAAGCAGCGGACGCGTATGGGCTGCTGCCCAATTACGGAAGCGAGGCCGCGGAATGCGCTCGGCGAATCCGCGACGGCGTGCGCGCCCTCAGATCGCGCCCCTACGATCGGCTCTATCTTCTTACGGCGCGTTATGAGCGGGAGATACGAAGCCTGGAGGTCCAGGCGGACACGGAGAAGGAGAGGGGCGACCGCGCATTTCATATCGCGGAGATACTACATCGCAGGGAGCGCCATTTGGAGGCTGTTTCGCGGTACGAAGAGGCGCTTGGCCTCTACGCTCAGGCTGTAGAAACGGAACTGGAGCAGGCACATTGCTGCAAGAAGCTAGGTGACCTGTTCTTCGGACCGTTGGAGGACGACGTTCGCGCGTTCTCCTGCTATCGCCGCGCGGAGCGCCTCTTTGACCTGATGGAGTTTTTACCGGAGTTGGATGAGCGAAGCCGCTACGAATGCACGCGCAGAATTCGCGACCTGGCGACCGATTTGAGCGACATCCGCGGGTGATGCCTGGAGTTGTCTACCGTTCGAGAATCGCGGCCAGGCCAGAACCCCGCTCGCTCGCCTCGCGCACGATCTCAAGTAGGTCCTGGATGTTCTCGTCGGCAGGATTGGTTGTCGAGAACAGGCGCGTCATCGCTCCAGCAAAAAGCGTCGGCGATTTTTCCGCGGGCTTACAAGAGTTGTAGAACGAATCGAGTGCCTGCCCGACGTCCTGCGTCTCTTCACGCGTTAAAAGCCCGACCAGCCCCTCGTCGCACGCCAGCCACGGCTCGATATTCCTGCCTCCGGAGATGAGCGCCGCCAGCGTATCCGCCGCGTCCTCTGCGCTCCGCTGCCGCCGAAGCCAAAGTATGATCTCTGGCAGCCCGCTGTCGAAGGTCGCCGATTCGGCGGCCACGCACAGCTCCATTATAAGCGCGTTGCATATCTCCTCGGGAGCGGCGTCTTCGCTAATATCTTCCAGCAAGGAATCCGCTTCCTCGTCCCCGATGTCAGAAAACAGATCGGTCGCGACGGCCTCGCGCAGAAGCGGAGCCAGCCGGTCGTACTTCTCCCAATCGAACAGGTGGAGCGACCACCGACCCGTCATGAAATGTTTCCGTTATTCGTCGAAGAGGCCGCCGGAACTGATGGAGCTGTCCGGGATCCACTGGGAACGGGCCATGTCGATGCAGCCGTTTGGAAGGAATACCACCCCCTCCGATTCGAGCAGGTCCTGCTGGCGGGTCTTGAGGCCGGGGCTCTTTTTGCCGATAGGCAGCTTCCCGCCCGCCCCAACCACGCGCTGCCACGGCACGTCCGGCGGGCAGATGTTCATGATTCCGCCCACCTCGCGCGGCGACAATGATACTCCGTCGACCAGCGCGGCGACCTGCCCGTAGGTCACTACTTTGCCATTCGGAACCGAGCGGACAAACACGTAGACCGCTTCAGCCGGCTCAATTTGAATCAACGCTGTTCTCCCGAAATCGGGCACGCTGAAATGGCCGCGAAGTCCGAATCAGTGAGCCAACCATATGTTCGGCGGCGAAACCGCATACGGGTAGACCACATAGTCTTCGCACAACAGATGAGGCATGTCGCGCACAAAGTCTACCGGCACCCCGAACAGGCTGTTCTCGGAGATGTATCCCTGCGGCCAGCGGTCGCGATGCACCGTGCGCCCTGTCACCAGCAGCATCTCCATAAGCTCCTCGGTGAGCCGCCAGAGGGCGGGCTGGTCGTCATTTGTAAGCGCGGAGACTTTCAGCATGTGCAGCTGTTCGACTATGTCGCCGTCCGCGAAGCGGACCGTGAGTATGGATCCCATCTTCATTCTCCTTTTTTGCGGGTATCGCATGCGATCCGCGAAGGATGTAATAGAGACGTCATCAGCGACGCAATTGTTTACCGGCCTCTTTACCGGATAAGCGAGCGATTGCTGTGATTATTCCATACCTGACGCCGCGAATCATTGCCAGGGGTGTATCGACAGGTTCACGGCTGTTTCATGAGGCGGCGGTTGAAAAATGCGAGCGTCTCGCGGACGAATCGGTCCTGGTTTTCCTTTTTCTGAAAGCCGTGCCCGTCGTTCTCCATTTTTACCAGGTCCGCCTCGACGCCTGCCTTTTTCAGCGCATCGTAAAGCCGCTGAGACTGGTCCATCGGGACGAGCGTGTCCTCCGTGCCGTGGAAGATGAGGAACGGAGCGTCGCTGCTGCTGACCCACGATACGGGCGAGGCATCTTTGTACAGATCGGGCGCTTCTTCCGGCTTCTTGCCCATGAAGTTGATTACAATTGAGGCTGCCAGCGGGCTTACGAGGTTTGCGCCCTGCGTGAAGTCGCTCGGTCCGTACAGGTCCACCACGCAGGTCACCTTGCTGGAATAGGACGACAACCGGGCATCGCTGTTGTTGCGGGTCTCGCGCGTGCCGAGGAGGGCCACGAGATGGCCGCCCGCCGAATCGCCGATGGCTCCGATGCGCTTCGGATCGACGAAATACTTCGCCCCGTTGGCGCGAATCCAGCGGACGGCCCGCTGCGCGTCGTCGATCTGCGCTGGGTATTTGTTGCCGTCCTTCGTGACCAGGCGGTAGTTGGCCCAGAAGCAGACGTAGCCGGCCTTTGCGAGCAGGCGAGCCAGTCCCTTGTAAGCGTGCTTGTCGCCCCCCGACCACCCACCTCCGTGTATATAGAGAACGGCGGGCCGGTATCCCTTTGTTTCGGTGGGTCGGTTGACATCAAGCCGGTAGATATCCAAAAGGAGCTTTTGCCCCCGCACCTCGCCGTATAGAACATCTTCCTCTGTTGTAATCCCGTCTTGTGCCGCCGCGGCGGGCTTATGAGTATCCTGCTGCCTGGCCGCCGAGCGGAGCGGGGCGAGGTAGGCCGTCAGGGTAAGCGCGGCGATGACGAGAAGCGGTCGGATTGATCTCATGCGGGAAGCCTCCTGGACGAATCGGTTTCGCGATGGATGTCAATTAGCCGCCCGTGGATTGAATTCCTGCGAAGCGGCGCGAGTAATGCGAGGGATTACATTGGCTCATATGCGCGTAACGCCGGTTGCCCTAATCCAGAAACCCGGCAGTCATGCAGGTATCGCCCAATCAAACCGCTAATCTGTCCTACATAGACATTCCACGCTCCACGATTCAATGATGCAATTTTGCGCGTCCTCATAGAACCCATCTCGGAGATACCGTACAACCTGGCGGATCCGCTGCTTGTGCCGAAGAAGAAAGGACCGCGCTTCCATGATGGAATCTACAATCGTTCGAACCGACCGGCTGGACAGCGCCGAAGCCGGAGGCAGTTTGGGGGATCAGATAGCTCGCGTGATGGGCGAGCAGCCCCCCGATGCGGTAATCCTTTTTGCCTCTTCGCAGTACGACTATGCCGATCTTCTGAGGGCGCTGCACGGGGCTTGTAATCCTAAACTACTGGTGGGCTGCTCTTCGGCGGGCGAGTTTACGAGCGGTCTGCATGGGACCAACTCCGCAGTCGCGGTAGCCCTGCGCTCATCTCAAATGCGCTTTGCCGCGGGGGTTGGGCGAGGCTTACAGGCTAATCGGTCGGCGGTCGCCGAGCAGATTGTCGATTCGTTTCATAAAGATAATGAGCATCGTTTTCAGCACCACACTGCCTTTGTGTTTGCGGATGCGCTGGCGGGCTACACCGATGAGCTTGTCGAGCAGTTGACTCTTCTCACCGCGGGTGGCTGCCAGTTGGCCGGAGGCGGCGCAGGTGATGATGCGAAATTTCAGCGCACCCACGTCTTCTATGGCACAGAGGCGTTCAGCGATGCCGCCGTCGCTCTACAAATCCATTCCGACAAGCCAATCGGAATCGGGGTCAGTCATGGATGGAATCCGGCCGGCGAGCCATTACGAGTTACCGAGGTGAATGGTTCGCAGCTTGTAAGCTTGAACTCGGCCCCCGCCGTCGAGGTCTTTCAGGAACACGCAGAAGCAACCGGCCAGGCATTCGACGCCGCAAACCCGCTGCCGTTCTTTCTACATAATATTCTCGGTATCGAAACCGGCGCGGGATACAAGCTGCGTGTTCCATTGGCGGTAAACGCAGATGGCTCAGTCTCCTGCGCAGCCGCAATTCCTAACGGCGCGCTTGTGCGAATTATGCGGGCAACGGAATCGTCTGCGGCGGATGCGGCAGCGAACGCTGCGACAGCGGCGCTGCTGCAACTGAACGGGCATCGTCCGCAGGTAGCTCTCTTTTTCGACTGCGTTGCTACGCGGCTGAGGATGGGCGAGAAGTTCGGATTAGAGCTGGAAGCTGTAGCTGCCGTGCTGGACCCTGCCTCCTATGCGGGATGTAATACTTACGGCCAGATCGCGCGGGCAGAGGGTCAATTTAGCGGCTTTCATAACTGTACCGCAGTGGTATGCGTAATTCCTGAATAGAATGATGAACAAACGACTATTCACGTTGACGGCTAACCTGGCCGATGCGGCCGGCCGGCAAGCGTCTGCGCGCGCCCTTGCCGAGGAGCTAGGCGCGCAGAACCTCCTCATTTTTGTTCCCGATCCAGAAATTGGAACACTTCTCCCTGCACCTGGATTCATTCAGACGCTTCCTGGCCGGCGCCAATGGCGAGAATTCTTGAATCGCAGCATTCAGCAAGGGTACTCTACCTCCGCACTCTCATTTCCCATTTCGGATTCGCCTGGCTGCGCTTATGGATATGCGGGAGAAGACGGGAGCGTGCTCGTCCTGCTCGGCGGCTCTCCCTCACCTGAGAATACCGAGCACATCCGACTTCTTTTGCCCCTGGTGTCGGCGGCATGCGCCGCGGAGCGGGTTGCGCACATTGCCGAAGCGCAATCATCTATTGCCCGCGAGGCTGTCACCCAGGCAAATCAGTTAGCGGCCTCCTTGGACGTCGCACGGCGCGACCTTCAGCGGGCCTACACCCACGCCGAGGAAGTCCGACTATTGCTGTCGACAACACTGCGCAGTATTGGCGATGCAGTAATAGCCACGGACGCGAAGGGTGGTATCTCTTTTATCAATAATGTCGCTTGCGAGTTGACTGGATGGACGGAGGAAGAGGCGCTAGGGAAACTACTCGACGACGTCTTCGTCATCATCAACGAGCAGACGCGTCTCATGGTCGAAAGCCCCGTTGCAAAGGTAATTCGCGAAAAGCGCGTAGTAGGATTGAGCAATCATACGATCTTGATCGCCCGGGATGGAACTGAACGGCCCATAGATGACAGCGCCTCGCCTATCCGCGGCGTTGATGGGGAGATGCTGGGCGTGGTTCTCGTCTTTAGAGACTTTAGCGAAAGCCGTCTAGCGGAACAAGCGATACGCGAGCATCAGAATGATATTGAGGCGCTGAATCGCAGACTCCAGCGCGCAATGACGGAAACGCATCATCGTGTCAAGAATAACCTACAGGTGATATCGGCGCTGATCGATCTTCAGGTCGGAAGCGGATTGGACCAGATACCGACAACTGAGCTGGTCCGCATGGCTCACCATATTCGCGGACTCGCGATGATTCATGATCTGTTAACCCAGCAGACCAGGGAGAACGGCGAATCCGAAAGTTTGTCTGTCCGTGTCGCACTAGACAACCTGCTTCCACTGCTGCAAGGAATCAGTCATGGAAGAGCGCTGAAATTCCGTGTTGAAGACGCACGTCTGCCGATCGGCCAGGCTACGTCCTTTGCAGTTCTCACCAACGAGCTTGTCAGCAATGCGACGAAGCATGGCAGGGGAGACATTGGATTGTCTTTTGTTGTAATAGAAAAGCAGGGACGACTCGAGGTATGGGACGATGGCCCCGGATTTCCAGATGGGTTTGACCCAAAAACGTCTGCGAACACGGGAATAGAGCTCGTCGAAAGTTTGGCGCGCTGGGATTTGCGCGGCGATGTCGAGTACAGAAACAGGCCGGAAGGCGGCGCGTCCGTGTTAGTGAAATATCCGCTCACACTTGACCTCCCAGCCTCGCAAGTCTAACGACAGGCATGTGGCGCGAGCAAAGCGATAGGGTTAGCCGAACAGCGTGGGGTCCACGTCGCCGACGACATAGAAGGAGCCCGTTATGACGATCAGGTCTCGCGGGCCCGCATCTGAAAGCGCTTTTCGCGCCGCCGCCAGGGGCGGGGACAGGATTTCGACATCCGCGCAGTGAGGGCGCGCCGCCTCCGCGATCTCCTCCTCCGGCAGCGCCTTGTTCCACGTGGGCCGGGTGGCGTAAACATGGGAGGCCAGCGGGGCGAGCACGTCCACGACGCCCTGCGGCTCGTGGCCCGCAACCATTCCGATGACGAGAAGCAGGCGGTCGTACCGCATTTTTAGCAGCTCGTCGCGGAGCGCAAGCGCGGCGATGTGGTTGTGCGCGCCGTCCAGCAGGAGCGTGGGATTGCGGCGGGCGATCTGCATTCGTCCAGGCAGCGTCGTCTGTGCCAGCCCCTTGCGTACCGCTTCTTCTCGAATCGCGAATCCACGGGCTTCGGCGGCAGCCTCCACCGCTCCAATGGCGCACGCCGCGTTGACCTGCTGGAACGAACCGAGGAGGCCGGATCGAAGCTCTGTGTATTCGTTGCGGTCCGTTAGGACAGAGAAAAGGGGACGGTTCTCATGCCCGTCCGCAACGGTCCGCCATCGTATCTCCCGCCCGCCGGTCACTTCTGATTTCGCTGGAAGCACGCGCGCCACCGGGGCAACCTCCTCCCGCGCTCTCCTGCCGATCACGTCGAGGGCTTCCGGAACGTCCGCGGCGGTGACGCATGGAATGCCCGCCTTAATTATTCCCGCCTTTTCATAGGCGATTTTTGCGTGAGTATCGCCCAGAATGTGCATGTGGTCGAGGCCGATATTGGTTATGACGGTCGCCAGCGGGGATACTACATTCGTGGCATCCAGGCGTCCGCCTATCCCGACCTCGATGGCAGCAAAGTCCACCTGCCGCTCCGCGAAGTAGCAGAATCCCACCGCGGTCTTCAACTCGAACTCGGTGGAAGGTCCCATGTCCGTCTCCGCAAGAGTGTCGATGTGCGGTCGAACCATTGTGACCAGGCGGGCGAAGTCCTCGCGCGGAATCATTTCGCCGTCCACCTGCACGCGCTCGCGCACGTCGTAGACGTAGGGCGAGAAGTAGCTTCCGGTACAGAATCCGTGAGCGTGCAGGATGTTGGCAATCATGGCCGTGGTGGACCCTTTGCCCTTCGTACCGGTGACATGCGCGACGCTGTAGCGCCGCTGAGGGTTGCCAATCCGGTCCAGCAGCGCCTCGAATCGCTCGTTTCCAAGCTTGATTCCGAACCGGCGCAGCCCCTGCATGTAGCTCAATGCTTCTTCGTAGTCCATGGCGTGCGTAGCTTACCAGAGCCGCTGGCGGAGAGTCAATTAGACAATGAGTAAATGGATCAATGGGTCAATGGGTCAATGCGATGGCCGTTCATTTACTCGTTGACTAATTTACACATTGACCCATTTACTCACTGACCCACTTACTCATTGACGGTCTGTCGTAAGGTCACCATTCATCCCTCATCCCTTGTCGGTAGGAAGCCCCTCGCCGATTCTCGAATAGCTTATAATGCAGCACGATAGGGGGAGTGGCATGCGGAAGGTCCGTGTGGGATTGTTAGGCGTAAGCTGGTAGACGGACGTGGTTTGGCGGGATTCTCGTAGGCGGAGAACGCGGAGATTACTTGTAGTCGCCACGGTTGACATTAACGGGGAATCCGGCGGCGAAGGCGTCGCATAAACTCGCGGATAAACGGCATAGGTCGATGGGTGATTTTGTTGGAATATACCACATTTGCCTCAGTATGGTTATACACGGAGCGCTGTGAAAAACATACACTGGCAACCCGCAGAAACTCAGCTTTGGAGGGTGAAGCTCGATGTTACGTTTCTTTCCTGAATATAAAAGAGCCCGCACCGCAATATTATTCGCTTTTTTGGTTCCACTTTTCGGATGTGACGGTGGCATCAGAATTCATGGGTGTGTATACACCCAAACGAAACCTGTTACCGATGCTAAGTCAACGGCGTATGAGAGTGACCCTGCCGTTACCCGAAAGGACCTCGTCCCACTAGGAGACGCTCATGTCTTACTTTTTCGGAGCCCGCTCGCCGAGACGGGGCAGACAGAAGCGTGGAAGAGCGGCGTCAATACAGATACGAAAGGGGATTTCGAGACCGGCGGGGTATGCGCGCCGGGTAGAAAGGAGTTTTCCGTACAGGTTGGCAAGGACAAATACCAGGCCTTGACCTACAAATTCAGCACCAGTACGGGACAGAAAACGTTATATTTTGTTCTCTCGCCCTCACCAAGCGATACAGTAAGATAGCGTCACATCAATTCATCGTCCGTCTAACCATATACTCCTGTAAAATCGGGGGCCGCGCGGTAACGCGCGGTCCCCGATTTGCCGTAATCAAGCTAGATTACCTGGATTACCTAGATTACCTTGTTCGCCTAATCCGCAAAATCGGAGAAGACGGGCAGGTAGTCTCGCCATACTTCATTCTTGCGTCCCGAAAGGTACTTCGTCAGGCTGATATACGGGATGTACTTGGGCCGGCGCGGCGGCGTGCGCAGCTTCATGCCGGTCTGGGCCAGGAACTTGTCGCTCTTCTTCATGTTACACCGGCGGCAGGAACAGACGACGTTGTCCCAAACGGTCTTTCCGCCATGGCGGCGCGGGACCACGTGGTCGATGGTCAGATCCTTCGCGGTCGCGCCGCAATACTGGCAGGTGAACTCATCTCGCGCGAACACAGTCCGCCGGGAGAGCTTCAGCTCCGGCAGTGGACGCCGAACGTGATGACGCAGCTTGACCACCGACGGTGCAGGGTAAGTTCCTTCCACGATGGGAATGTCGTTTTCGTGGTTATGCAGAACTTCGGCCTTGCCCAGGTATACCATCACGAGGGCGCGGCGCATATGGCAAACATTAAGCGGCTCAAAATCGCTGTTTAAGACTAGCACCTCGTGACTCATAACCCAGTCCCAGAATCCTTTCAGATTTATTTATTCGCGGGGCTTTATGCCCGGATGAATTAAGAACTATGGCGCTTAGCAATCCCGCCAACTTTGCTGCAAGAAACTTGCTGCAAGAAACATGGTAAACAAAAACCCGCTCCACGCCGGAGGGCACAGAGCGGGTCACTTGGTTTGGACGAAGTGGTGGACAGAACACAGGTATTGTAGGTGGTGGAAACTGTCCGACAGCATTCTCATCCAGCGTGACCCGCGCATGACGAACCCGTGGCTCGCGCGCCGCAATATGGCCACAGGCAACGAATCGGGCCGAGGCTCGCCAAAGCAGGTTGTCTCCCAAATTGTCTTCATGAATTTAAACATCGACATTTCTATCCGTCTTCGCGGAGCATATTGCGCTTGCTCTTTCATAAAGATCGCGCGCTCACGCGTAGAAGCTACAGTCTGTCAATATTATATCGAACAGGCTTCCGCTTGTCAACAGTGGAAAAAGGAGGCCCTATCGGGTCAAACATTCCAGCAATACATACTATTTATATACCGGACATTCCGGCCAAACGTTCCAGCAAGACATTCCAGCTGAGTCGATTGGAGGTTCCGAGAGTTTGACAATCCAGGGGAACTCGCGCTATACTACCAAAGACCGGGGGCGAGTTACCTGCCGCCGCGTTTTTTGTGCTTTTCAGGCTGTGCACGCCCTGCCGCGAGTCCTGTCATTCACCGATTATCTTACGATTCACCATCCATCCAGTCTTTTCAATCACTTGTTGTGCGATTGGTTCAATCCTTCACGCGCCCGGTCGCGGGGATAGATATTCCTGCGTGCCGCCGCCTCGAAGGCTCCAGCCCACACCCTCACTAAGGAGGTCCGATTTATGGCTGCTGCAGTCAGCATCCAGGGGCTTACCAAGAAGTACCTCGACGTTTGGAATAAAGCAGAGATCGTAGCTGTCGACCACTTGAATCTCGAAGTGGAAGAGGGAGAGATCTTTGGCTTCCTTGGACGTAACGGCGCCGGTAAAACTACTACCATTAAGATGCTTCTCGGCCTAATCTTTCCTACCGAAGGCACCGCGACCGTTCTCGGAAGACCGCTCGGCGACATCGAAGCAAAGGCGGAAGTCAGTTATCTACCGGAAGAAGCCTACTTCTATGAGACCATGAGCGGGTGGGATATTCTCGACTTCTACGCGCGGTTGTTTAGAATTGGCGAGCCCGAGCGAAGCAAGCGCGTCCAGAAGGTTCTGGAGGATGTCTACCTGGACCCGAAGGCGTGGCGCAGGCCGCTGCGCGGATATTCGAAAGGCATGCGCCAGCGTATCGGAATCGCGCAGGCTCTCATCAACGATCCCAAGCTTCTCTTCCTCGACGAACCTACTTCCGGCCTCGACCCGATCGCCCGGGCAGAGCTGCGAGATGTTATTCACAACGTCGGCAAACAGGGCAAGACCGTCTTCCTAAGCTCGCATCAGCTGTCCGACGTGGAGCTGCTTTGCGACCGCATCTCCATCATCCACGGCGGCAGGCTGCTGGCTCTCGGCAAGATCAGCGAGCTGACCGCGGGAGAAAAGGTGGAGATTCAGGCGGAAGGGATTACGAACGGCACGGTCGACAAGATCAAGAGCCTGAAGCTGGAGGTGCTACAAACTGACGGGCATATACGCATACCCGCGGCTGAAGCCAATCAGGTCTCTTCGGTTATCGATCTGGTTCGAGGCGCAAAAGGTACGGTCACGGCGGTTATTCCTCATCGGCGCACGCTGGAAGACGTCTTTGTGGAGACTGTCCGCAAGGCCGGCGGCGACGTGAGCGCAGCCGACGTCAAGGGGGGTGAGAACTAAAATGGTTACAATGGCAATCGCCAAGCAGACTCTCGAAGATATGCTTCGGCGCAAAATACTACTAATTCTGTTGATAGTGGCGGTCGGCATGATCGCGCTGGGTCCTTCAGTCGGCTTCCTGAGCCCGCGCGAAAGTTCGGTCGTTTTGAAGAGCCTGGGATTGGCGGTTATTCTTATCGCGGGTCTGCTCATCACGATTCTGGCCGGCATTCAGGTCATCCCAACCGAGATTGAGCGGCGAACCATCTATACGGTCCTCTCGAAGCCCGTCCAAAGGTACGAGTTTATTCTTGGCAAGTTCCTGGGCGGCCTTGCCACCGTATTCGTCATGATCGCCGCGATGGGCGTCGTCTTCCTCGGCGTCGTAGCATGGCAGGATGCGCACCACGCGGTTTCGAGAGAGATGGTGACGGGCGTTGCAATGACGTTCTTCCAGATGATGCTCCTCGGCGCGATGGCGATCTTTTTCAGCACGTTCGCGACGCCCGTGGTCAACTTCTTCCTGACGTTCGCCATTTTCATGGTGGGCAACATGTCGTCCGTAACGGAATCGCTGACCAGCAATAAGAACCCTGCGACCAAGCTGCTGGCGACGGTGCTGCACTACATACTTCCGAACTTCGGCAATTTCAACATTCAGAACAAGCTGATTCACCCGGAGCAGACGCTGTCGAATCCGACCGTTTTCATCTTTCAAAACATAGTCTACGCCATCATCTACTCGGCGATTCTCCTTCTGCTCGCCATTCTTGTCTTCGACCGCCGCGAGGTCTGACGATCTGACGATCTGATGATCAGACGATCATCCGTCGGGCACCTGATAAGTTAGAACGAGTTAGACCGTGGGCGACGCGATTTAGCGAAACCGGAGACAATCAATGAAACAACAAACACGAACTGGGATAATGGCGGGCATCGTGCTGCTGGTCATCGGCCAGATGGTCGTGCAGCGCCTCCTGGACCCGCAGATAAGAGAGATACATAAGGGCGAGAAGACGGCCCTGGCCGGCCTCTCCAATGAGTTCATCCTTGGCCCCATGCTTGGATTGCAGCAGGCGGTCGCCGGGGCGCTCTGGGTACGCGCGGACGAGTTCTTCCACGAAGGCGATTACGATGCGATTCTTCCCATCGTCCGCATGGTAACCTGGCTCGACCCGCATCAGCTGGACGTCTATATAACGGGCGCGTGGCACCTTTCGTACAACTTCACCGACTCGAATGAGCGCTCCGACCGCCGCTATATTCCTGCTGCTCAGAGGCTGCTGCAGGAGGGTTATGAGAACAACAAGGAGCTGTACGACATTCCGTTCGAGCTCGGCTGGGAGAACACGGACAAGATCAAGAACTACGACGAGGCGGAGAAGTGGTTCCGAATCGCCAAGGACTGCAAGTCCAGCGACAAAGGCCCGCTCGAGCCGGCTCCTATGTTCACATGGCATCAGCTTGCTCACTCGCTGGAGCGACAGGGCCGAATCGACGAGGCGGCGGACATCTGGCGAACGGTTCTGGCAAAATCGGAGGAAAAGGTCGCCAAGACAAAAGACGACTATTCGAATAAGAACGTACGGGATGCCGAGAAGCACAACCTCGATCTGCTGCTAAAGCGGAAGTACAGCCGATTCACGCATGGGATCGACTTCGAGATCGACCAGAAGCGGACCGGCTCCATCAATCCGCAGACGGGCGAGCCGATCCCGAACGACGCCTTCATCGCAACCGATCCGACCGAGGGAGTCGTGGGACAGCCGCGTCCTCCGGCTATTTCAAAACCCTGGAACACCGCGTTCGAGACTGCAAAGAACGGAAAGACTACTATCGAGTTTCCGAAGAAGATGGTCCTGGACGCCAAGGGGGTGTTCGCCGTGGGCGACGGCGCTCGCGTTACCGTCCGGCTTCACGACGCCGATTGGTTCGAGCCTACCTTGAAGGACTTCTCCTTCGACATCGATCAGAGCCAGACGATTATGCAGGACCAGTTGTCGGTCCGATACAAATCGTGGGGCCGCAAGATAGATATGAGCCGGGATCCTAAGATGTACAGTTTCTCCAAGGATGCGATGAACGATCCGAAGAACAAGAATCTGTCGCCGGAGGAGCGCAAGAAGATAGCGGATTACTATCTTGAGCTGTGGTTCGACCCGCGCGGAACGTCTCCATTCATTCAGGACAAGTTCGGATGGAGCGGCGAGGGCATGACCGACCCGAAATATCTGTGGACGGTCAAATCCAACAGGCCGCAGCTAGGGAAACCGGATAACCGGATTCTGCGTAAGGTCTATAAACTGCGCCACGCCCAGATAATGGGCCTCGAACCAGTGATCGAGTCGGATGTAGTGCCAAATGTTGAATACGACCGCATCCAGACTGAGCTCAGCACGCGCAAGAGGCCGGTCGCAGCAGACCAGTAGAATCCGTTCCGATCCTTTTGCATTTCCGACCGGAACGAGCGCGCCGCGGAAACCCGCGGCGCGCTCGTTTTGGCATGGGAAATCGCGCGTCCGACCCTCTGTTTGTGATATAATATGCCGTTCCGGAGAGGCATGAATTCACCTTTCGTCCGCTCTTTCAATACCTTCGCAAACTGTAATGAGCAGTCTCGGACGGCGCTTGTCAGGCCGCGCGCATCGGCAAGCGTGCGAACCGTGTCAGGGTCGGAAGGCAGCAGCACTAAGCATGACTTCCTGAGTGCCGCGCGTTTACCTGGCCGGCGCCGTCGGGGACTGTTCGCAGACAGTGGTCAGTTGTCAGTAGTCAGTGAACAATTACTGACCACCGACAACTGACCACTGACCACTTTTCTATGGCTTACATCTCCCTCTATCGCAAATACCGGTCGCAGTCGTTCGGCGAGGTTGTCGGGCAGGAGCACGTGACGACCGTGCTTCAGAACGCCATCCGGATGGGCCGGATTGCGCATGCCTATCTCTTTTGCGGCCCGCGAGGGTGCGGCAAGACCTCCTCGGCCCGCCTGCTTGCGCGCGCGCTGAACTGCATTGGCATTGACGGACTGGCGGAGGGACCAACTTCGGAGCCGTGCGGCATCTGCGCGTTGTGCACGGGTATCCGCGAGGGTTCCACGATGGACGTTATCGAGATGGATGCCGCCTCGGAGACGGGAATCGACGACGTTCGCGAGAAGATTATCGAGAATGCCAAATTCGCACCGGGCGAGGCGCGCTACAAAGTCTACATCATCGACGAAGTGCACGACCTCTCCCTGAAGGCGTTCGATTCGCTGCTCAAGACCATCGAGGAGCCGCCCCCCCACGTGGTCTTCATTCTCGCAACGACGGAGGCCCACAAGGTCCCCATCACGGTCCGGTCACGCTGTCAGCGGATGGATTTCCGGCGCGGCACGCTGAAAGACCTGGCGGATAATATTCGGCGAGTTCTCGACGCCGAAGCCATTGAGTACGAGGGGGAGGCGATATCCGCCGTGGCGCGAGCAGCAGAGGGCTCGTTCCGCGATTCGTTGAGTCTTTTGGAGCAGGCCCTCGCCTATACGGACGGGCAGCGCCTGACGGCGGAAGCGGTACATGCGTCGGTGGGCACGGTCGGCGCTCAGCTGCTGGACGAGATTACGCATACGCTCGCATCGAATGACACATACGCCGCTTTCCTGAAGGCAGGCGAGCTGGTCGATTCCGGCAAGGATGTGAAGCAGACCCTTATCGCGCTTCAGGGACATCTGCGCGACCTGTTGGTTGCGGGCGTGGCCAACAGTCCGCAAGCGCTATCCGACGTTTCGCCGGAACGTTTCGCGCGATTGAAGGAGCAGTCCGCCTTTTTCCCGGCGCAGCAGCTTCTGCGCATGCTGGACATACTGGCCGAGTCGGAGCGCAATCTTAGATTCACCAATCAGCACCAGCGCCTGCTAGAGATGGCTTTGTGGAACATCCTTCCCCGGCACCTTGCGCCGTCCGCTCATGTTCAAAATGGCGTCTCTCCGGCTGCCCCGGCCACCGCTGCTCCCACGACCGACGCCCGGCCCATTTCGCAGCCAACAGCAGCGCAGCCGACTTTTTCAACGGCAGCGCCCGACCGAGAGCCGGAGCGCGCGGACCCCGCGCCTGCGGCTCAGGACAGCGGCATGGAATCGAGCCGCTATACGACCAATATCGACCTGGAGGGAATCCGCCGCATCTGGCCGCGCGTGGTGAAGCGAGTTCTTCAGCGATCTCGTTCCGCCGGGGCCTATTTCGGCAAGGAAGAGGTGGTGCGGCTGGAGAATCATTTCGTGTACGTCGGCTTTCCGAACGAGTTCACACGCAGCGGGGCGGACAAGCCGAAGGGCAGGGAGCTCGTGGAGCAGGTGTTGGCGGAAGAGCTGGGCATCACGGGCTGGAAGGTGCGATGTGTTCCGCTGGATGCTACCTCCAGCCAGATTGGATCTCCGACATCGTCCGAAGCAGCGCCTCTGAGCTTGATTCCGGACGCTCACGAGCAGTCTCAGTCCCTGACAGCAAATGGATTCCTGCTGGGGGCGGCGAGCGACGCGGCAAGTCTTGAGCAGGCGGTCGTCACGCCGCGCCTCCAGCATGAGGCAGCTTTGATTGTGGAAGACGAGGGCCTCGCGAAAGAGTTGGATGACGATGAGCAGTTTCTCAATCTTGTCATCGAAAAGTTCGATGGGAAGCTTGTAGACGAATAGTTTCACCGGATCTGGCAGGCTACCATATGCGGAGGGCGCATCCTGCCGGCATCGGCCCGGCGCGCTCCGAATCAAGGAGAAGATCATGGGACGTGGTTTTGGCGGGCGCGGCGGCGGCGGTTTCGGCGGCATGCCCGATATGGGCAAGCTCATGAAAGACATGCAGAAGATGCAGGACGACATGGCAAACGCGCAGGAGGAGCTTGTGAATGCCCGCGTGGAAGCTACGAGCGGAGGGGGAGTGGTGAAGGCGATTGTGACCGGCAAGGGGAAGCTCGTTTCATTAGAGATAAAGCCGGAGGCAGTGGATCCCGACGACGTGGAGATGCTTCAGGACCTTCTTATTACCGCCATCAATGAGGCGGAGGAGCGCGCGGAGGAGCAGGAAACCGTGAAGATGAAGGGCCTGACCAAAGGGCTCAACTTACCGCCCGGTCTCTTCTGAAACCTACCAACCCCCTACCCCTCCCGGAACGGGAGGGGAGTAGTGGCGGATGATGAATGGTATGATTCGCGGGACAGCACGAGCGGGAACCTTTCCAGCCGGGCGAATTAGAAGGTATAAGGCCGTATCGCCCGGAGGCATAAATGAGGTTTCGCGAAGTGGATAGGCTCTTGCTGGATGATGGCTGGTATGAGGCGCGTCAGACAGGAAGCCACCATATATACAAACATCCTGAAAAGCCTGGGATTGTAAGTGTGCCGGACCACAGAGGCGATATACCGAACGGAACGCTGAGAAACATCTTCAGACAGGCGGGATGGAGAAACAACAATGACGAGGGCTGAGACGATTGAAGCGGGCACGCGGCGACGTGAAAAAACTCCTGCGGCCCGGTTACTGGATATGCTGGCCGGCTGGTCAAATTTGGTGGAGGGCCAAGAGCAATACGACGGTCATGCGATTGACCTTTCGGTCTCTGTCGATGATTTGTGTCAAATCTATCAGGATGCCGGCGGCGCGTTGTTAGAAGTTCGTGATGAGGACTCCGAAGGAGAAAAGGAGTTCGTCCGTCGATTCGTAGAGGAGCGTGTTCTTCCGACGCTCATGAAATAAAGATGCTCGTTGCCTTTGCGTTCTGAAAACCGCAAGGTAGCTTTCGTTTTACGGCCAGGCGATTTATCGCCTGTCGTGAATCAGGCCCTCGTCCACGTTGGATGAGGGCACGCTGTTTTCAAATGCGTTTCGCCATTACGGCTTGCGGTTTGGAGCTTCGCCGTTTCGTAGCGGCTGAACGGTCGGATTCTGCTTGTTGATTAGGTTTTTCTGGTTCAGAAGCTGCGCGCCTCGCGGCGTCAACTGACCGCAGTGAGGGCAATAGGACCAGAGGCTGGAAATTTGCCGGCTGCACTTCGAGCACTGCATATTTGGATATTGGCCCAGCAGCATATCGCTTACGCGCAGCGAGAACTGGTCCGTGGGCACGAAGGTGGCCTGCGTGCCACTGGCGAGCAGCTTTAATCCGGATGTCGATGCTATTGTTTGCAGCACGAGCGGCAGCGGCGCTTCGGTGATCGTGCCCGCGAATGAAAGCTCCCGCGGGATTCTGCGGTCGACAAAGATGGGAAATCGGGCCAGCGCCGATATACGATTCAGCGCTTCGGTCAGGGGAATCGGGTGGTCGTCCGGCACGTCCAGGGTGATAAGGCGGTCGGCGGGAACTCCGTTCTGCATCATATTCGGCATGACAACTCGCGGCATGTTTGGCGGCACGACGCCCGGCGACACTCCCGGAATATTCCGCCCCGCGAGTCCCCCCGATGATTCAATTCTGCTCGCGATCGCATCCGCTGTTCGCTGCGCGTCGAAATCCCGCGTCACGTGGTAGATGTTGTCATTCTTTCCCTTTGAAATCTTGATCTGCGGCCGTGATACCTGTACTATCCACTGAAGGGCGTCGCGAAACACGACATTCTTTATGGAGAGGTTTACCAATCCCGTCACGTCCTGGTCTATGGCCGCCTCAACGCCCGCCCGCTTAAAGAAAGTCCTCAAAATGTCTGCAACGTCCACGCGGTCGGCCTGAATCGTGAAGAGCCGGTTGTTAAGTCGGTCCGTGCCGTTCTCAACAATCGAGAGGCCGGACCGATTCACCTGGAATGACGAATCGGCATAGGACTGCGCCGTGACCGGCGTAATCATGAAAACCAGTAGAAGTAGCACAGCAATGCTTCGCATACGTATGCCCCAAGCCAACACATTGGAAATCCATGCGCGGGCTCCTCGTTACCGGCAATTCATCGCCGGTGCATTTTCTTCGTGCCGATATTCACCTTTACCAGCAAAGGCCGGCCGCTTCTGTCATATCCCATGGCGGTCCGAATATCGGTCCTCTTGCCATTCACTTCGATTTCAGCGTCATGCTCCGGCAGCATGGTTATTGTCGGAACTGTCCCGCCCGGTTCCAGCGCCGGGAAACCCGGATCGCGGACGCCGTGCTCTTCCGGAATCGGCGGAGCCGCCGTCGGCCGCCTGTCGTCAGGAAGAATCGGACGCGTAGGAATCGGGTCTTCCTTTGGCTGAGGGGCCGAATACTGCGCTACGGTCTCTTCGCGGCGCTTCTGCAAGATGATCTCTTCCGCAGATGCGCCCTGGCGCGGCTGAACCTGCCAGAACTCATCACGCTCGGACATCGCGACCGACGCATGTTTCGAGGCGCGGGGCGAATGGCGGCGCACAGTGGAAGCGGTGAAAGTGGTGGAAGAGGGCGGAGAATCCAGTTTCAGCGGCTCCGTGGTGACAACCTCCACGCTCTTCGGATCGAACGGGTCGCGCCCGGCATTCCCAGTTACTTGAGAACCCTCGTTTTTCCATTCGAACATCGGTCCCATCGCGGGCTTCGGCACCGGCGCTGCCTTCTTTTGCATATCGCTTTGCGGGGAGATCCGCGGTAATGGACTGGCCTGCGCGAACTGGCCGGGCAAATCAATACGGGGTGCAGGCGAAAGATAAGTCTTCATGAACGATGCGCCAGCGCCGCCCATGACAAGGACAAGGCAGCATGCGCCCGCCCACCTCATCTGGAGCTGACGAACGCGGGCACGTCCCTCGAAGCGCGCGAGCTTTGAGGCAAGACCGGCGGACAGATCGCCGTGGGAGGCGAGCGCTCGCGGCGACTTCATGGGCGTGAAGGCGGCGCGGTACTGCGCCTCTTCCAGGCGGCAGGCCGAGCAGATGACGAGATGCCCTTCGATTCGGCGTGACTCGAGCGGGGGCAGCTCGCCCTCGACGTATTCGGCGAGCAGAACGCGGGCGTCAGGACAGCGTTTCAACTGTTCCGAGTTCCTTTCCGAAAGTAGCAACATACTTCTCCTTGAAGTGCAGGCGGGCGCGATGGAGCCGGACTTTTGCCGCAGAAACCGAGCAGCCCAGCACCTCGGCAATCTCTTCTACGGAAAGGTCCTGGTAATAGCGCAGAACGAGAACATCCCGATGTTGTACCGCGACCTGCATGAGCACCTGTTGAACGGCGTCCTGGTCCGCGTGCCGTTCCGCGGATTTCGTCGGGCTGTCACTGGGATCCGGCGTGGCGCGCAGAGTCTCATCCAGCGGCAGCCACCGCCATCCACGCGAGGCCCGCGCGGCATCCACGGCGCGGTTTACGGCAATCCGGTAGAGCCATGTAGCGAAGCGCGACCCCCTGCGAAAAGAGGCCAGCGAGCGGAACACTTGGACGAACACCTCCTGTGTAACATCGTGCGCCTCATCCGACTTGCCTACGATGCCATAGACGATATTGTAGACGTAGTCTTGATACTTTGCAAACAACGAGTCGAACGCGGATCGTTCGCCCGCCAAAAAGCGCGCGATCATGTCACCATCGACGTCTGGGCCCGGTCGCTCCCTGCTCACCGGTGCCACCCAGCCGGTCGCGCACGGCGCGAAGGTCTTGTTTCGTATCGTCTGCATAAGTAATGTAAATTATTTATCAGTGTCGCCGTTTCACCCATCAGCGTATCCTTTAGACGTTTGCGCCTCCACCGAGGTTACAGCCGCCTACCGTCCCGCCCGCATCTAGTGATTCGCCGTTTCTATTGTGTTCGCCTGGGAGGAACCCGCTCCTATGTGCATGCGTACAACTTACAAAGGACTCGGCGCAAGATTGTGCGAATGGAAGTACCGGGGAATCGGACGTAACGGGCCGGTGGTGCGTCCGGCATGGGATGCATGCGAGAATCGGCCATTGAAAAGACATTGAGGATCCGTATGGGCTATCGTAATTATCGTGATCTCGACCTGCTTCGGCAGATGGAGTCGGAGATGTCGCGCATCGCCGACGAGACGCTGCGCGGATTCTTTACAGACGTTCCAGCGCACAACAAGTTCTGGCAGCCGCGCGTGGACGTGCATGAAACTCCCGAAGAGATTGTAGTGAAGGCAGAGATAAGCGGGGTCAAGCCGGATCGGCTGAGCGTAGTCCTATCGAGCGACGACCGCGTCCTCACTATTTCCGGCGACCGATTCGAGGAGGGCGTCGAACGCGCCGACCGTATCCGCTGTTACCAGCTGGAGATCACGTTCGGCCAGTTCGAACGGCAGATCATGCTGCCGTCAGACGTGCGAGTCGACCGCGACGCCATCAATGCGACGTGCCGGGACGGATTCCTGACTGTTAGATTGCCGAAGCGGGCGGGCGACACCGCCGAGAACCGCTCAATACCGATTACCGAATAAAAACGGTGTTCAGGTGTTCTGGTATTCAGATATTCAGGGAGTGCGGCATAACGCTCCTGAACACCCATCACCAAACACGTGAACACCTGAACACCAGAACACCTGAATACTTGAGTTAATTATGGAAGAACAGACGCTTACAGATATACTGGGCCAATTCGATCCATCGCAGAACGGCAAGATGGAGCTTCCTGACGAGCTAAATATTCTGCCATTGCGCGATTGGGTCATCTTTCCCATCATTGTTACGCCCGTTGGGGTGGGGCGCGAGAACTCTGTGCGCCTCGTCAACGAGAGCGTGGTCGGCGGGAACCGCATCATCGGAGTAGTCGCGCTGAAGGACCCGAATGTCGAGAATCCAGGCATGGACGACATCTATCGGTTCGGCACCGCGGTCGCCATCCGCATGATGCACCAGCTTCCCGACGGTCTCCGGCTGATCGTCCAGGGCATCTCTCGAATCGAGATTCTGGAGGCAGTTCAGACCCAGCCGTACCTGCGCGTAAAGATTCGCGTGCTCGAAGAGCCTGCTGTGCCGGAATCCGACGCCCTCGACGTAGAGGCGCTCAAGCGGTCCATAGCGAGCCTTTTCCAGCAGGTTGTTGCGCTCTCGCGCGACATGCCCGACGAGTTGCAGACCTTCCCGCAGAATATCGAGAATCCAGGCGTCATGACGGACCTGATTGCCGCCCAGATGCCGCGATTTTCCACGCAGGAGAAGCAGTCGATTCTCGAAACGCTCCCAATCCGCGAGCGCATGGAGAAGCTGGTCGCCCTACTGAAGCGGGAGGTGCAGATACTGGAGCTTTCCAGCAAGGTCGAATCGGATGTCAATCAGGAGATGGGGAAGACCCAGCGCGACTACTATCTGCGAGAACAGATGAAGGCAATTCAGCGAGAGCTGGGCGAGGGGGATGAGCGCGGCCAGGAGATCACCGAGTTGCGCGAAAAGATCATCGCCGCCAATCTTCCGGAAGAGACTTTGAAGGCCGCGGAGCGGGAGCTGGATAGACTCGCGCGCATGGCGCCTGGCGCGCCGGAATATACGGTGGCGCGTACGTATATCGACTGGCTGCTCGCGGTTCCGTGGTCCGTAAGCACCGAGGATAACCTCGATATCCTGGCGGTCAAGGAGACGTTGGATGCCGACCATTGGGGCCTCGAAGAGGTCAAGGATCGGATTCTCGAGTACTTGAGCGTCCGCAAGTTCAAGCAAGACGGGACCGCGCGACAGCCGATCCTCTGTTTCGCGGGGCCTCCGGGCGTCGGCAAGACCTCGCTTGGAAAGTCGATAGCGCACGCGCTCGGCAAGAAGTTCGTTCGAATCAGCCTCGGCGGCGTTCGGGACGAGGCTGAGATTCGCGGTCACCGCCGCACCTATATTGGGGCGCTTCCCGGCCAGATTATTCAGGGAATGCGCCGTGCGGAGTCTAACAACCCGCTATTCATGCTGGACGAGGTAGATAAGGTGAACGCCGACTTCCGGGGAGACCCGTCATCCGCGCTGCTGGAGGTGCTGGACCCCGAGCAGAACAGCGCCTTCCGGGATCACTATCTGGAGGTGCCGATCGATCTGTCGCGCGTTCTGTTCGTGACGACCGCAAACGTGCTCGACTCCATTTCGGCGCCGCTGCGGGATCGCATGGAGATTATCGAGATCGCGGGCTACACAGAAGAAGAGAAAGTTGCTATCGCGCAGAACCACCTGGTTCCCAAGCAGGTGCGCGAGCATGGTATCGAGGGCCGAATCACGTTCGACGCGGCGGCTCTCGCGGCCATTATTCGAGGGCACACGCGCGAGGCGGGCGTGCGCAACATGGAGCGACAAATCGCGAATGTCTGCCGCAAGGCGACCCGCGCCTTCGCCGAAGGGAAGTTGGAGACGCTCAACGTGACGTCCGCGGTGGTCACAGAATACCTGGGCGCGCCGCGCTTTGAGCGCGAGGAAGTGGACGAGCGGACGCAGGTTCCGGGCGTGGTGACGGGGCTGGTCTGGACGCCCGTGGGCGGCGACATCATCTTCATTGAGGCGACGGCGATGCCCAGCCCGCCGAACCGTCCTTCGCAATTGACCATAACCGGGCAGTTGGGCGACGTGATGAAGGAGTCGGCGCAGGCGGCGCTTTCCTATGTACGGGCACACGCGAAGGAGCATGGCGCTCCGCTCGACTTCTACGAGAAGAATGACATTCATATCCACGTGCCGGCGGGAGCGATTCCGAAGGACGGCCCCTCGGCGGGAATCACCATGACGACGGCGCTTGCCTCACTCTTCAGCGGCCGATCTGTCAAGCCGCGTCTTGCCATGACAGGGGAGGTAACCCTGTCGGGCAAGGTGCTGCCCATCGGCGGCTTGAAGGAGAAGGTGCTGGCCGCACGGCGGGCGGGCATTCAGACGATTATCGCGCCGGAAAGGAATCGCAAGGACTTCGAGGAGGAGATTCCCAAAGAGGCCCAAACGAGCATGGCCTTCCATTTCGTGAAGGACGTAAAGGACGTGCTCGAATTGGCATTGGAGCCGCGCGGCGGGGTCGAGCCGTCGGCTCGCCTGCATCGGAACGGTTCCAGCCGCAAAGGGCCCCAGGAGCCGCGCCCACCCAAAACCCGTTCGGCGCGTCAAAATACTGAGATCGCCGCGAAGGCGCGCAAGCGCGAGGACGAAGAGAAGGGTGGCGCATGACCAATCTGAAGCAGGCATTCGAGGCGGCGGACGAGCTAGGAATTAAGCTGGAAGTCGTGAACGGGCTGACAACCTGGGAAGGCTCGCCACTCTACAAGCATCAGAAGGCGGTAGACAGAATCCGAGGCACGATCCACCGCTCTCAAACTAGCGGGTCGGACTGCGGCTGCGTTCATGTTGCCGATCTATCCATCGCATTCCCTGATGGCTCGCATAAGCGCCCTGACATCGCGATTTTTTGCTCGGAGCCTCCGGAAGAGGAGGAGGTAGCCATCATTCCCGAGGCTGTCATCGAGATCATCAGCCGAGGGTACGAAAAGAAGGATATCGAGATCGGCGCACCCTTCTATCTATCCCAGGGCGTAAAGGATGTAATTCTTCTGGAGCCGTACGCGGGCGACGTGACCCATTTGCGGCAAAACGGCAACCGCATTCTCTCCTCGCCCGTGAGAATCGAGCTTGAATGCGGCTGCAGCTGTACGGTTTAAGAGAGCATTGGTTAAACCTACGCGTGTAAAATGCATGTCTTAAGGGCCAGGCGAACACGCGTGTAAAACACGTGGCAGGGGAGCCTTCGGCTATACGTCCTCCGGACGGAAAAACCCTTGTTGCGACGGGTTGTTTGGGCGCGGACCAAATGGTCCGCGCCCGCTTCATTAACACTTCTTCCACTTCGATTGTTCACTCTCACCGAGCCAGATTGCCTCGTTGAGTATTCTTGGCGGTGTTGGCCAGCCGATTCTATCAGCGAAACTGCCGGGTAACCACTCAGATAGCATGGAGAGGTTTTGGCAATAGCCAATAAAGTCTGTCACGGCTTCGGGTGGCAACTTGCCCTGCGTACCCAGCGTCTTTAGAAAAACGCTATCTTCCTTATACGACTCGAACCACTGAATCTGCCCTTCTTTCCAAAGTCTCAGCAGCCAGTCGCAGATCATATAGTTTGCAAGCGCTGGCCCAACGTTGTAGAATTCACGCTCGATAGCCCGTATCCAGAGTTTTTCTGCCCAAACAATGTCCTTGGCAAGCCACGTTACCCCTGGCGCTTTGCCAAGGAGGTAATTGCGAAAGCTGAATCCGTACTCCTTGAGGAGTGCAGAATTTTGAATATACGAACGTATCATCGAGTTCGTACTTCTTGCGATCTTATAGCCTGACAGGTCTTCAACTGCGTCCGCAAAGGTTCGGGTAGCTTCATTTCCAGCCGGCCCTCGGAGGACCTCCACACAGGGACGGACGCCAAGCACTTTCTCCTCGTTCGATCGAAACCGATTGCTAAAATGCCGCAGTTGTGTTTGCGAATCCGCATTCTCCCATAAAGCTGCCAAGCCTCGCATCATTGATTTGCTGTCACTCCAGCGATCTCGCAATCCTCGATAGCCAGTATTCGTAGGATGATTTTCCTCGTTCTGGCCGCCCGTGAAGATATCGGCCCGGAATCCCTGCATATCCTGGCTGTGCGCAAAGAAGATTCGCCAGTTCATCTCCTCCTCTTCGTCGGGGATGGCCACGCCATCTCTGGACACAGTTCCGGGACCAAACCGCTTCATTACATCGTTCACGTACTCGTTCATTCTCTCTCCTCCGTTTGTAGAGTAGTGGCCGGCAATGAATCGGGCGGGAAGCCATGCAAAAGGCAGAGCAACCGCGCCAGCGCATTGCGCTGACCGTTGCCCTGCCCTTACAACTTTCTCGACCGGGTTCCGACATCGAGAATGGCTATGGGATTTTAGGCAGTCACCATGAAACCAATGTGGCTGCACTTACTTTCAGCTTTCCGACGTCGGGGTCGCAAAGCGGCTTACAATTTAATAATCGCATGGCCGCTAGAAATGCGGAAAGCGGTTTGAAAATAATTTACCGTTAACGGACAGTGGGCAGTCTATGGCTTTTTCACTTCTGTTGTTGTAGGTGCGGGCTTAGCCTCCGCGTCCCAGCCCATGACAACGTTCACGTTAGGCAGGGCCGTCTTCAGCTTGGCGGCGCCATCGGGCGTGACCTTGGTCTGCCAGACATAGAGGCTCTTGAGATTTTTGAGCCCGCTGAGGCTGACTAGACCCGCGTCGGTGACCTGCGTGCCGTACAGATTAAGATAGGTGAGATTTTTCAGGCCGGAGAGGTTCGTGAGTCCTCTGTCGGTGATCTTCGTGCCTTCGAGGTGCAGCTCCGCGAGTTCGGTCAGTCCCTTCACGTGCGCAAGACCAGCATCCGTAATGTTGGTTTTCGCAAGGTTGAGCTGCAGCACGCTCTTCATGCCTGTGAGCGGGACCAGAGCTGTATCATTTACCGTCGCGCCGGCCATGTGATAATCGACCTCGACGCGATTGTCGTTTTGTGCGATCTCGCGCACCGAACCGCCCGCCTTTTCAATCTTCGCTACGACCGCAGCGCTGGGAGGAGCCACCTTTACTCCGCCTGCTGAAGTTCCGCCTGTCGCGGCGGCAACCGTTCCAGCTCCGGCGGCCGGCGCTTTGGGCGTGCCTCCGAGGCTGGTCATGTAGACGGCCAGCGCGGTTCGGTCCTTGCCCTTGATACTAGAATCGAATGCGGGCATGGCGGAACCGGCGTTATGCGCCTTCGGATTAGTGATCTGCACGTCAAACCAGTCAAGCGAATGCGCAGGATTTGCGCCGGTCTTCGTCAGGTCAGGGCCATTCTTGCCGCCCTGGCCGCCGATAGCGTGGCAGGCCGCGCAGCCATTCGCCCCATACACTTTCTTGCCAAGCGCGACGAGCGATGCAACATCGATCGCGCCCGAGGGCTTGGCTGGCGGTTTCGCAGCCGGCTTCGCGGCAGCCGGTTTCGTGGACTTGCCGGCGGGCTTTTTGCCCTGCGGCGAACTCGCGCCGATTGCCGCGCCGCCCGATACGATGGCAAGAGTAGTAAGCGTGGCGAGTGTGGCGGCAAAAACGAGTAAGACTGAAGAGCTCCTCACAAACAAAGCTCGATCCTCCTGGGTTATTTAGGGCTTATGAGACAAATTATAGACAACTCTAGAGACAATCAAAAGTACGATTCGTGATACCGAACTCATCTTCCTGCATTGAACTGAATGTAAAGCCGACGCGCCTACTTTCGGAATCGATTCACCTGGTCCGGCTCTCCGAACGCGCTCTTTTGTCCGAATGCTACCACGCGAATCTTAACGCCCGGAAGCCCGTCCAGTCGGATCGTGCCGCCGTTCTGCCCGCTGTTCTTTGATACCTCGGCGATTGCTTTGTCGGCTTTCGCCTTCGGGTGAAGCGTGCCGATGAGCCTGCCCCCGTCCATATGCCGCAGGCCGTTCGGCACCCGGAACAGCGCCCAGTTCCACTTTTCATTTTTCGCGCTCGCGGGAATCTCACCGCCATCGATCGCTATGGGTTCCGGAAGAGTGCCTGTCAGAAAGTTGAAGTAGCGGGGGGTGCCGTCCTCGTTCAAGATCGCCTCGTCGCCGTAGAACTGAATCAGGATGTCCACCGTATGCTCATTGGCCCATACGCCGTACTGGTCGTCGGCCGTATTGAATTTGAACGCCGCGATTCGGATCGCGCGGTGGCCGCCGACATTCACCGCTTCGGTCGGGTGGTCGCCGCCGGTAAGTATTTTCAGATTGGGAATCCAGCTTGGGCCGGGCGCCTTCAGTGTGTCGTCGATGCAGATATAGTGGACCGTCTTCGAGGCGTCGATGGTTGGCGGCCACGCTTCGGAGTTGAAGGGGCCGCGGATGGCCGGAGACGCGGCAAGACCTAGAAACGCCAGGAATGCGGCAAGAAGTGGGGCTGGTCGCATTGGGTGAATTCCTTCCACGTTGAGGAACGGCACGCGTGGGTGTATTCGCTTTTTGCTGTCAAGTCTCCTGCGCCAGTGATAGATCGACAGGATATTACGCCGCGCCCAGGGGAATCTTTGGCCGGAAGGAGAGAGCGTCGTCCGAATGGCTCGCATTGATTGCTACGAGCGCATGTGTAACCAGGTCGCCTTCCTGCTCCGAAAGACTGTGGAAAGTCGCGCCATAAGCCCACTCGTGTTCAGCTTCCTCTTCAGCGGTTCGCTCCGCGCGCACGATTCTGGCGGCACATCGAATCAGGAAAAGCGGGTTGACGGTGATCTCCATCTCGACCAGCTCATTCACGTCATACTGTCCGGGGGCTGTGAACAGCAAGCCCGCGCCGCTGAAATTCAGAACGTGACCGTGCAGGCATCCCTCGGCGCGATGACCGGCGCGTACGGGCCATTTTACGGGATAACGAGGGTCGCTGCGTCTCTCCGGCATGAAATGGGTCCTTATGACGGCGGGCGGGGAGTACATAGACTGCTACTCTATTGTCGGCAGGCCAGAACCACCTCCTTACGGGCATGCGCTTCCCAGACCTATTGGACACAACAGGGCATTCACGATACAATGGGGCGAGGGGAGATGTTATGGCGCGCGGTTCTCGAAAGGCAAGGACGGTCGGCTCCGCACTATTTGCAGCCCTGGTCGGCGGGGCTGGAATTGGTTTTGTGCTTGACAGGGTGGTCCGGCCCGATGCGCATGGACATTTGTCGATTCAGGGCCCGGCTGCGCGGCGCACAGTGGATGCAGCCAGAGATGAGGTGCGCCGGGGAGTTGTTTATGATCCTGAATACAGGGTAATCGGCTATCCGGGAGGCGATGTCCCGCGCGATCGCGGAGCCTGCACCGATATGGTCGTGCGGTCCCTTCGCGCGGCCGGTTTCGATCTTTAGAAGCTCATGCACGAGGACATGCGGCGAAACTTCCGTCTGTATCCTCAGCGATACGGCCTTCGCTGGCCGGACCCGAATATCGACCACCGGCGCGTGCCGAACCAGCGCTTATACTTCGCGAGATTTGGCAGGGAGCTTTCCACCGAGACAGTCGGGTCGGCGTCGAGCAAGTGGCAGCCGGGCGACATTGTCTACTGGAAGCTCACGGGCGGGGTGTTGGACCACTGCGGAATTGTCACGGACGAGGTGGGAGCGAGCGGCCTGCCGAAAGTTGTCCATAATCTTAGCCGTACGGTCGAGGAGGACTGCCTAACGCGCTGGCGGATAACGGGTCATGTGCGCTTCCCCGCAAAAGACCGGCAAAGCACTAGTCGGTAGACTCCAGCGGAAACGCGTTGGCCAGTCCTATCAGTCGCTGTCTGCGATGGTCCAGGCTCCTTGCGGATCGCCCGGCTTCCCTTTCGGCCCGAGCGTTTGGGACGGACGCAGCCACTTCGCATGGCTGTCGCAGAAGGTGTAGTTGAATCCGCCGAAACGGCTTGGGAGTTTACGGTCTGTGGAGGCGGTAGTTATCGAATTGTAGGTGGCCTGCGGCTCCTGGGAGAGGGGACCGGTGCCGCATGCGCCCGGCGCAAAAATTGGTCCGTGGATGCCCGCCGCCCAGCCGCCAAAAAGCCTGTTCAGCGGGTGGAAGAACTCCACGAGCAAAAGCGTGGCCGACTGGGCCGGGAGCTCGGCAAGATAGCGAGGCCGCCTATAAAGCGACTGAAGGTCGTATACCCAATTGCCCGCAACGCCCTGGTTTGGCCCCATGCATGCGCTGCCGGTAAGCGGCATGGCAAAGGATCTTGTGATCCCGACTTCGCGGTGCAGGAAGTCAGCAGGACAGCGGAAAATAGCGGCTGACTGCGCGAGCGCTGCGGGTTCGGCGATTACGTCACGGATCGACGCGTAGGGCGCGACGCCCGCATCCCACGAGCCTATCGTTGTGTTGTCCCGTCGGTTGAACGCCGCGCAGACCGGCAGGCCTTCGTCACAATCCCCTGTGTACATCAATATTGCGCGGCCGAGCTGCCTCTGCCGGTTTGAACAGTCGTACTCGGTGACTTTAAGGCGGGCTTGCGCCATTACGGGCGCGAGAATCGCGAAAAGCAGCGCGATCAACGCGACCGTGACGATCATTTCGATGAGCACGAACCCGTTTTCGGGTGTTCGGCTTACAGGACCTTTGGGTCGAAAACACATCTGCGCAATACCTTTTACTATGAAACTCAAACTATGAAAATATGCGGAGTTTATGTGTTACATCGATCTTGATTATAGGCAATTGACATAGAAAGCTCAAGTAGCTCAGCATATAAGACTCGAAAATCGTGGCAGCCAACGGGTAGATTTTTGAGAGGAATCAGCAGATTCACGCCGAACCCGTGTGTCGGATCGTGGTGACAGGAGAGACGTGCGATGGCGGAATCATATATGGCGCGAATGTCGGTGTACCGGCGAAACTTGTGGGATATCGTTTGCGTCGGAGCGGCGTCTGCCGCATACATACTCTTCGTCGTCGTGCGAATCTACCGCACCGACGGGGGGAATGGACCTGATTGAAGCGGTTCAGAAGGGCAATGCCGCTGCCGCCCGCCGCCTCGTCGAGCAAGGAGCGGACCTCAACACACCAAACTACCCGTACCGGCATATGTCGGACGCTCTGCGCGGACCCGACGTCTCGCTTGAACAGAACGCGCTCATGCTCGCGATTACGAGCGGACGGCGGGAAATCGTCGATCTCCTTCTCTCGCATGGCTCTGATGTCAACGCTTGCGAAGGCAGCAAGATGACTCCGCTCATGTTTGCAGCGGGCGGCGGCCAGTCGGAGCTCGTCAACAGACTCATGGATCTCGGCGCAATGCCTGAAATGGCGGATGCAGGCGGCCGCAGCGCGCTCGATTGGGCGGCATACGAAGGTAAGATGGATACGATGCAGAAGATGCTGGACCGGCTGGCGGCGAGAGGAGACCGGGAATATCTCGACAACGCGCTTGTCAGCGCGGTCGAGTGCGGCAAGATCGACGCCGTTGATGCTGGCATCCCAGCTCGATATGGTGCATCATGTCAATCTGTTGTTGGCCAATGGGGCTGACCTGTCCCTTCTGAACAGAGCAGGCAGGACTGCTAGAGATTATGCAAGTCCCGGGTCGGACAGTTTCAAGGTCCTGGCAGCGGCGTGTCATTCCCCTGCGAGAAGGTAGCGCGTCAGAAGACAATGCGTCGAGGGGCTGTCGGCCCATGACTACGTATCAAGGGAGCGGCTCCGCCTGTTCTTCTTCGCCTTCGCGGAGAAGCCATCGTGCAAGTACGCAGAAAGAATCGTTACGGGTGTCCTCGAAGGAGGACACGAGGCCGCAGGCACCACAGCGAGGGCCGACAGCCCCTCGCACGGGCTGACGCAACATCATCCGTCATAAAATAAAATTCCGAGGATATTTCATGTCTTTTGCAACCAATCCACCCGCCAACCGGTTGCGCAGCGCGCTTCCGAAAATAGGCATCCGACCGACCATTGACGGCCGGCTCGGAGGCGTACGCGAATCGCTTGAAGGCCAGACGATGGGCATGGCCCGAAACGTGGCGGCTTTTCTGTCGGAGAATATACGGCATTCCTGCGGCCTACACGTCGAGTGCGTTATTGCCGACACCTGCATCGGCGGCGTCGCGGAGGCAGCGGCCTGCGCGGAGAAGTTCAAGCGGGAGGGCGTGGGGCTGTCGCTGACCGTCACGCCGTGCTGGTGTTACGGCTCTGAGACCATGGATATGGATCCGCTCATTCCGAAGGCAGTATGGGGTTTTAACGGGACCGAGCGGCCCGGCGCGGTCTATCTTGCGGCGGTCTTGGCCGCGTACGGCCAGAAGGGGCTGCCTGCCTTCGGAATCTACGGCCATGACGTGCAGGATACCGGCACTACGGAGATTCCTGGGGACGTGCAGGCGAAGCTGCTGCAGTTCGCGCGAGCGGGTGTCGCCGCGGCCACGATGCGCGGGACCTCCTACCTCGCGATGGGCGGAGTCTCGATGGGAATCGCGGGCAGCATCGTGGACCAGCCGTTTTTCGAGGAGTATCTCGGCATGCGGGTCGAGACCATCGACATGACCGAGTTCCTGCGCCGCATGGACCGGGGAATCTACGACCGGGAGGAGTACGACCGCGCGCTCGCCTGGACCCGCGAGAACTGCAAAGAAGGCAAGGATTGGAACGCGCCGGAGAAGCAGCGCAGTCGCGCGCAGAAGGACGAGGATTGGCAGAAGTGCGTCAAGATGGCGCTCATCGCCCGCGATCTGATGAACGGCAACCCCAGGCTGAAGGAGATGGGGTTCGGCGAGGAGGCGCAGGGGCACAACGCACTGGTCGGCGGGTTTCAGGGGCAGCGGCAGTGGACCGACTACCAGCCCAACGGGGACTTCCTTGAGGCGATTCTCACGACCTCGTTCGACTGGAATGGTATCCGGCAGCCCTACGTCGTCGCGACAGAGAACGACGCGCTGAACGGGGTATCGATGCTGCTTGGACAACTGCTCACTGGTACCGCCCAGCTCTTCTCCGACGTGCGGACCTACTGGAGCCCGGACGCCGTGAAACGGGTGACCGGCCACACGCTGACCGGCCGCGCGGAGAACGGAATCCTCCATCTCATTAACTCGGGGCCGTCGGCGCTGGATTGGACCGGGGAGATGGCCCCCCGGCCCCCAATTCTGGGGGAGAACGCCCCCCGGCCCCCAATTCTGGGGGAGACAACCAGTATCAAGCCGTGGTGGGAGATAGGCGAGACCGACGCGCAGAGCTGCCTGGACGCGACTCTATGGTGCGCCTCCGACCTCGGCTACTTTCCCGGAGGCGGATGGTCCACAGACTTCACCACGCGAGGCGGCCTGCCCGCCACCATGTGCCGGATCAATCTGGTCAAGGGTTTGGGACCGGTATTCCAGATCGCCGAGGGCTGGACAATCGAGCTTCCGGACGAGGTTCACCGCACGCTGGACGAGCGCACGAATCCGACCTGGCCGACCACCTGGTTCGCTCCGAACCTGACTGGGCAGGGACCGTATACAGACGTCTATTCGGTCATGAACAACTGGGGTGCGAACCACGGCGCAATCTGTTATGGTCATATCGGCGGCGACCTGATTACACTGGCATCAATGTTGCGAATCCCCATAGATATGCACAACGTTCCGTCGGAGCGTGTCTTCCGCCCCTCCTCCTGGTCCCGCTTCGGCGCGCTGGACCTCCAGAGCGCCGACTACCGCGCCTGCCAGACGTATGGGCCGTTGTACGGATAGTGTCATGATAGAATGGTAGTGGTGGTGCAAGTTCTCCTAACGGGCCTGAAAGGAGGCAGCGAGAATGGAAGCCTATAAAATAGAAACCACAGTGGCCGAGGACGGATCCCTGTCGCTAAAGGACCTTCCATTTCGCGCGGGCGCAGGCGTGGAGGTTATTCTCCTTGAACGAGACACCCATCGACCCGAAGTCGAGCAAACCCCCCTCTGGGGTACAGTGGTCGAGTACATAGATCCTTTCGAGCCTGTGGGGGTTGACGACTGGGAAGTGTTGAAGTGATTATTCTCGATACTCACATTTGGATATGGTGGGTTCACGGTAACTCGCGATTGGATGATGCGAATAGAGCCGTCATTGCAGAACATCAGGACGACGAAATAGGCATCAGCGCTATCTCATGTTGGGAAGCTGCCATGCTCGCTGCCTCCGGGCGTCTGCCGTTGCCGACACCCGTTAAAGAGTGGATGACCACGGCTCTTTCAATTCGCGGTGTCCGACTATTGGAGTTGTCTCCTTCCATAGCAATCGAATCGACGAAACTCCCTGGAGTCTTCCACAAGGACCCGTCAGACAGAATCATTGTCGCTATGGCGCGAATCCATAAGTGCCCGCTCATGACGGTTGATGCCAAGTTTCTCGCCTACCCTCACGTACAACTTGCCACTACATAAATGCCCTTGATTCCGAATATCCCAATGCGAATTTCTATTAGAATCGTTTTCGCAGCGCTGCTCTTCGCGCTTACGGGAGCCGTTGTCGCTCAAGCGCCTCCTGCAATTCCCATCGGCCTGGACGCCTACCGGCAGTGGGAGAAGTGGCCGATGCTCCGGCTCGGCATGCGCGCCTACATGCGCAGCACCTACGACCGGCGCGGCGGCAACGAGGGCGCGGACGCAAGCCATTTTCTCTATCAGCTTGCGGATGACTACAACGTATCGCTCGACATCGAATCGCCCGGCGTGCTCTACTTCGTCCGCACGAATCACTGGCACGGAAGCCCCTGGCACTATGTAGCGGACGGCGGCGACCACGTCATTCGCGAAACGAGCACCGCGGACCCGGACCATCCGGTCGAGAACTCCACCTTTCTCCCCGTCGGACTCTTTCCGGAGCCGCTGGCCTACACATGGTCTACCACCCGTGGAGCGGACCTCAACTGGACGCCCATCCCCTTTGAGCGCTCGTTCCGCATGGCCTATTCCCGCACGCACTACGGCACCGGATACTACATCTGGCACCAGTTCGCGCCCGGAACGAAGCTCTCGCGCCCGCTCAAATCCTGGAATGAATCGCCGCCGGCAAAAGACGCGCTCGATATACTCTCTCGGGCGGGTACGGACCTGATACCGAAGCCGGATTCCGCCGAAGGAAAGCGAGCGGGCATTCGAGAGGCGACGGGCAGGTCGGATCTTCCACATGAAAGTTCGGCGCTGCTAACTGAGATACGCAGCGAGAACTGCTCTGTCCGCGCAATCGAGATCGATGCTCCTGTCGATATGGCTCTTCTGATGGACAAGGCGCGCCTTCTGATCACCTGGGATGACCGTGCCGCTCCCTCGGTGGACGCGCCGATCTCGCTCTTCTTCGGGGCAGGCACGCTCTACAATCGTGACCGTCGCGAGTATCTGGTAAAAGCGTTTCCGGTCAACGTGCGCTATGCGAATGGGCGAGTCCACCTCGCCTGCTATTTCCCTATGCCGTTCCGCCATGCCGCGCGAATCGCGCTCTCCAATCCAACGGACAAACCGCTCAATGACGTGCACTGGCGAGTGCGATCCTCACCTTCCGGTCCCGACGCCAATTACCTGGCCTATTTTCACGCGACCTATCACGACCACCCGAACCCGATTCGCGGTCGGGATTTGGTTCTGCTCGATACGCGCGGCCTGGAGTGCAGCGAAAACTGGTCCGGACATCTCGCCGGCACCTCCTGGATATTCTCTCACAACGCAAATCTGGGCACGCTCGAGGGTGACCCGCGATTCTTCTTCGATGACTCGCAGACTCCGCAAGCGCAGGGAACCGGCACGGAGGAATGGGGCGGGGGAGGCGATTACTGGGGCGGCCTCAACATGACCCTTCCGCTGGCCGGCCACCCGACGGGAGCGCGCAGCCTGAACGAGGCAGTTTCCGAAGAGGACAAGATCGAATCGGCCTACCGCTTCCTGCTGGCGGACCTCATGCCTTTCGGACGAAACGCGGTCATTCGGCTGGAGCACGGCGGCACGAACGAATCGGTGGAGCACTACGAGACGGTGACCTACTGGTTCGGAATTCCGCGGGAGACTCTGGTCAAGACCAATGAGATGCGCGTAGGCGACCCGGTGGACGAATCCCGCCACGGCTACCGGGCGACACAGTCGTCCGAGCCGTACTCTATAACCTCTCGCTACGAATGGGGGCCGGATACGTTGGGCGGCAAAGAGGTCTATCCCGCGCATACCGACACCGGGCGCGCGGTGAAGGGCGAATCGACGTTTACGCTTGACATCGACCCGCGTAACGTGGGCGTAATGCTGCGCCGCAAGCTCGACTACGCCTTTCCCAATCAGCGCGCCGAGGTTTTTGTCGCGGATTCCGTGGGCACGCCGAAATGGAAGAGGGCAGGTATCTGGTATCAGGCCGGCTCCAATACCTGCGTCTACTCCAACCCGCCACAGGAGTTGGGAGCGGCGCAGCACATCGCGCAGACCTCAAACCGCCGCTTCCGCGACGATGAGTTTCTCCTGCCGGTTTCGCTGACGCGTGGGCGCAAGTCGATTCGAATGCGCATCGTCTTTACGCCGGTGAAACGCCCGCTATTCCCCGGCCATCCCATCCCCGATCTGGCCTGGAGCGAGATTCGATATACCGCCTACAGCTTCGTGCCTCCCGAATAACCCGAATGAGAGGTAGTCAATTGGTAAATCGGTCAATGGGTCAACGAGGAGTCCGCGTTGACCCATTGACCCATTGACCGATTGACCCATTGACCCATTAACTCATTGACCGATTGACCGATTGACCGATTTACTTCAAGCTGACCATGTATTCGGCCAGGCCCTCCAGATCGCTCTTCTTTAACTGTGCGTAGGCGGGCATACTGGAACCAGGCGCTTTCGACGTTGGCTTGATAAGATGCTCGGTCTGCCATTTGCGGTCCGGCTGGGCCTTGCCCGCATGCGCGAGGTCGGGGCCGGCCTTCCCGCCCTTGCCGGCAATAGAGTGGCAGCCGGCACATCCCTGCGCCTTGTAGACGAGCTTGCCCTGTTCGGCCAAAACAGCATTAACCGTCGCTGCGGTTGCGGCCGCTCCAGTAGCATCTGGCGCAGTAGCAGTGGGCGCGGAAGCGGGATGCTCCGTGACGACCGAAATGAAGGTAAGGCCTACCGTTCCGGCCAGCGTGAGCGCGCCCAGGAGCGCTGCGGCCGGCCTCTTTCGAAGCGTTCTCGACGGATTACGGTCCACGAACGGCAGCACGATGAGCAGCGTGAACAGCAATACGGGAAGAACGAACGTTGCGAGCGGCTCGAACTTCACGCTGTTGAACGGCGGGATGAGGGTAAGGGCGTGCAGGGGCAGCACGTACCATTCGGACAGCGCGGCGTAGCCCTCCAGATTCGTGGCCGTCGCCTCCTTTTCGAGAGGCGTTTTCAGGAACCACGCCATGCCGGCTGCGAGCGCGAACACCGCGAGAGCCACCACCATCTCGCGCGCGAGATGGTAGGGATAGTAGGGCTCCGCGAGTGATATGCCGGGATCGCCTGCCGGCTTTGGCGCATCGGCGGGTACCTCGGAGGTTGTTACCCCCGTGTCAATGATTTGCTCTTCCGAGCCTCCAGAGCCACTCAAGCCTCCAGAGCCACTTACTTGTCGCAGTCTGTGCGCCAGGAGAGGTAAGCCGACGAGAGCGGCAAGAAGAAGCGGAAGCAGGAAAACGTGGAAACCATACCAGCGCGTGAGGGTTGCCGCGCCCGTAGACGTTCCGCCCAACAGAAACCGCTTGACGATCGGTCCGAACACCCAGACGTTACCGCCGATGCCGGCCTCTACGTCGGCTGTCTTTACCGCATTCGTGTCCCAGGGAAGAATGTGCCCGGTGAGCTGTAATAACAGGACGAACAGGAGGAAGAGGAGGGAGGCTATCCAGACGATGTCACGCCGTCGCCCATTGCCCGCCTTGTAGTCCGCGCCGAAGAACATGCGAATCAGCGTGACGGCGGCAAGGATGATGAGGGTTGCGCTGCTCCAGTGGTGCAGGCCGCGCAGGAATCGACCCATCGGATTCTGCTCGATAGCCAGAATGCTGCGATAGGCTGCATTGGGAGCGGGGGTGTAGTACAGGCCGAGAATCGGTCCAGTGACGCACTCTATCAGCACGAAGACGAGACACGCCAGTCCGGTCGTGCGCAGCCACGCTCCGTGCCGCTCGACCGTGCCGGCGACAATTCGATTCCACAGGGAACCGATACCTGTGCGATCCTCGAGCCATTCTCCAAATCCGCGATCTCGCCTGCCTAGAGTTAACCGAAGACGCCTCACGCTTCCAGCTCCTCTATGTAGAGGTCGCCGTTTACATTCCGGCAGGGGAGGCGGTCCAGTGGGCGTGGCGGCGGCCCGGAAAGCACGGCGCCGTTGGCGTCGAATCGCCCGGAGTGGCACGGGCAAAAGAATTGGTTCTTATCGCCCTGCCAAACCACCGCGCATCCCGCGTGCGGGCATCTGGCCGATACCGCCTGCGCTCGCCCGTCCGGCGTCTTCCGAATAAATATTCCCGGCGCTGTTTCTTCCTGCCCTTCAAATCGAGCGGGCACGTAGGTAGGGGATTGAGCGTCGGCGGGCTGTTGAAACAGTACTTTTCTGCGCTGCCGGTTCGCCCCCGCGAGAACGGGAGCCAGAAGCATTCCGATGCCTGGGATTATCGTTACCAGGCCAATAATCGCGCCGCTGGAGCGGATAACCCATTGAAAAAATCGCCTGCGGCTCCGCTCGGTGGAGCCGCCTTCCAGCTCATCCATATGTCGATTGCTCCAAATATTACGTTTCGCGCCGAACTTCCATGCGCGCAATACCGTGTAGGCAGTCGGTATGATGCCCGGCAGGTCTATTATGTCACAAAAATCTGCCGCTCCGTTAGCCTTCGCAAGCGCGATTCACCCCGCATGCGCTTAAGCGTGACTGGCTTCAGCCTCTTCGGCTTCGTGGGCGAGCTTCGCCTGCTCCTCGATGTGGTCTACTGCTTCCGATACGGATTTATGCAGCTCCATCGTTGCATCGCTGGATGCCTGCTGGTCTTTCGTCTCTTGCGATAGACTCTGAACAGTGTCCGGCGGGCTATGAATATTGGCGGGAAGCGCGATTTCGTGGCGCAGCTTCGGTACGAGAGTTAGAATCACCATCTGAATGGAAGCCGCGACGGGCACGGCAAGCACCATGCCCAGGATGCCGAACAGCACGTTACCGGCAAGCAGCGCGATGATGCTCAGAATTGGATGGAGGCCGACGTGCCCGCCCAGGATGCGGGGAGTAATCAACTGATCGAAAATAATCTGGTGCAACAGCACGTTCAGCGCTACGACCAGCAGCATATAGTGGAGGCCGCCGTGCAGAAATGAGACGCCGGCCACCAGCACGATGGTCATCAACGCGCCCACGTAAGGAACACTGTAGAGGACGCCCGCAATAGCTCCCAGCGTAAAGGCGTTGGGCGTCCGCAGAACGGTAAGCAGTATCCACGTGGCCATGCCGTTCAGGGCGGAGACCATCGCCAGCCCGCGGAGGAACCGCGCGAAGATGGTCGTCACTTCGCCGACCATCGACTGCACGAAGTCCCGCTTTTCCCTGGGAACGAGCAGAAGTCCCTTCGCGAAAATAACGTGGAAATCTTTCAGGGCGTAAAACGTGACGATGGGGATGATCACAATCCAGATGAGATCGGACATGATCTCCATGGCATGCTCGCCCAGCCAGGCCGTGGAGCGGAGAAGCGATCGCGCAAAGGACGCGATTCCTCGATTCACCGCCTCGCGTACATACGGGGGCGTCTTTGCCTTCGCGAGCATCTGCGAAAGCTTGCCCTGTGCCTGCGCCTCCTTGCCGGGCTCCGGTATGTATTGGCTTACCTGACTGGAGATGGCCTGGGCCTGAGTCACGACGGCAGGCACGGAAAAGTAGAGTACGACGGCGGCTGTCGCGAAGAAGCCGAAGAAGATGGCGATTGCGCCCCAGCCACGAGACCAGCCGCGCCGCTCCAGCCGATCAACGATTGGATCGAGGACCATGGCAATGAGAAGCGCTATTCCCAACGGCATCCATATTGCGCGGACTAGATATGCGACCCATACCGTCGCCGTCACGCCGAGCGCAAACCACAGCCACCGGCGCGCCCGCGAAGCGAATCCGGGGCTGACCGTGAATTGAACCACCGGCCCGGACTGCGGGGTTGCCCGGCTCTTCGATTCATCCTCCATCGCGGCGCTGCTTTCCTGTGTCACTAGACGCTACAAAATAGTAAACAGTCGGGCAATAGAAAGGCCTGCCTCGCGCGGCATCGCCACGTGAGGCAGGCCGTTCCAAAGCCGAAGATCAGTTCTTGACAACTTTGATGCGATTAACCTTGACAGGCGCTGGGGAGCGAGAGCGCTCATGCTGCTGCATACCTCGGAGGGCTCCTACAAGACGCGTCACCACGAAGATTGCGGTAATTGCCGCGCTGGCCGCGCCAACCTTCTTCGTTACTTCCGCGCTCGCCTCTTCCGCCGATCCCAGAATGGCTGTGGTTTTCACCTGAATGTTGTCGACGGTGCTCTTCACGTTTGTCGTAATGCCGTCCACCTTGGTTGTTATCGTATGAATTTGCGTCTTGAGTTCATTCACCAAAGGCAGAACCGTGGTGACGACCTTGATGACGGCGACGATGAGAACTATGTTTAGTACGATTGAAAGCGCAAAGGTCGTGCCTGAAACCCATATCCACCAATCCGGCATCTCGATCCACCTCCCTGAAATATCGCAAATAATCGCAAATAGTTGGGCCCGCGCCCATTCGAGTCGGCCACAAAACGAAAGGCCGAGGGCTGCGGGGCCGGAGGAAGCGGCCTGTCACAACACTCAACCCTGATCAGTTCGATTTGCTAACACCCAAATCCTTGCCCGCTGCAACAAAGACGACCGAGGGCCCATTACTGTTCCCATTAAGTCCATCGGGGCATTACGCTGTTCGGGTCACCCGGTGAAAAATCGCCGGGCTGCGAAACAAAACCCACCTTCGTGGCTTAAGGTCGAATCAGGCCGCGAAGGCGGCCTTCGTTTCGCAGCCCCGACATTCAATGTCCGGGTAACTTTATTTGCTTGCGCCCGGCGGTGCGCCCGTACTCGAATCCGGTTTCGCGTTTACTTTCGGCAGCACAATTCGGATATGATCGGCCCACATATTTGCCAACTGCCTTGTAGTAGCCTTGTTGAACGCGGCGTCAGCTTGCGTGGCGGTGACAAACAGGCGGCCCTTGACGAGAATCTTGTAATCCCGACCCGAGGGAGCCACCGTGATGTCGGAGGGCCGAAGGTCAGGAGCCGCGAGGATAGTCACCAGGCGGTCCTGAAGCGCGTCCGCCCTCTGCTCGATGGTCATTCCACCCGATGCGACGCGCACGCGTAGAATCGACTCACCGCCCACCGCGACGAGGCCGGCGTTCGGATCCTGCGCGAAGACCGGGGCCGCGCTTATCAGCCCGACCGACCACCAGGCAACCAGACTCCCACACCACACGGCTGCTGCTCGACTATTCATAAGTTTGGACCTGCTTTCGATTCTGCTGCCTATGCAGCAAGAAAAACATCCTGGATTTCCGAAAGGCGCTCCCGCAGCATATGGCGCGCGCGGGAAAGGCGGGACTTTACGGTGCCGAGAGAGAGGCCTGTCATCTTCGCAATCTCTTCGTAGGAGAGGTTTTCAGCATGATACATTTCCATCATCGTGCGCTGATACTCCGGCAGTTGGCGGATGGCGTTTTGGAGGAGTTCCTGGCGCTCCGCCTCGAGCGTGCACTCCTCGGGCGAAGGTGACGCGTCCACGATCTCGCGGAACAAGCGGTCCCCCTCGATCTCCATGCCCTCGTCCAGGGAAAGGTGAGAGCGATAGGGAGCCCGGATGCAGGTATCTACGTAGACGTTTCTGACGATGCAGAAGAGCCAGGAGGTAAAGTGGGAATCGTTACGAAAGGTGTGAATGTTTTCGTACAATCTGACAAAAACCTGCCCGGCGATGTCGGCCGCGTCGTCGTAGCTGCGGGAGAGCGTGTAGGCGAATTTATAGACGGACTTCTCGTATCGAAGGATCAGCGTATCCCATGCGGCTCGGTCTCCGCGCTTGCATGCCTGAATGATCTCCCAGTCGCTCGATGGGGTACGGGACGTCGTTTCGCCGGTAGCGGAAGGCATGACGGATCGGTTCAGTTTGGACTTGCGCTTGTGCGGCGATGTTCCAGGTGTGATGGTCATGTGATTCTCCGATGCTGATAATTGCTTTCAACCGCGTATAATTGGACAACCGCGCTGTGTGCAAGAATGGACCGGCAAAACGCAAAAAACGCCCGAGCAAACGCAAGAAGATGCGTTTAACTCAGACGCTCATGGCCTGAATCCGGGCCGACGATCATGGCCGTACCGGAATGCAATCCTGTGCATAATTCATAGATTGCGGCTTATGTCATAAAATGGCGGTATTGCACGGGCTTTGTCGCGGGTACTCTTCCCCGGCCCGATCATGGGGACAGGAAGCAACTGCAACAAAATGATTTTACTACACAAAGCGTGCTGAGTCAACAATAATTTGCAAGTACTTAATGGAAATTTTGCATTGTTTACGGAATCGGGCAGGGCTGTCGGGGCAGGCGGCCGCAGCTATACTGGTAGACAAAAAAGCACGCTGGAGGAAAACAGGGGACGGCGTTGAATAGATCGCCTACTCGACTGCACTTGACTACAGTGGCAGTGTCACATTGCGCGCGCTTAAAACAATCGCTTCACTCGCTTCTCGCAAGGAGACCTTCGGCTTATGCCGGACAGAGGGCGGTTCCTGACGTTTGACCTTGGGGCTGAAAGCGGTCGGGCCGTCCTGGGCGCTGTCGAATGCGGCAAGCTCAGCCTTACGGACGTGCATCGATTTCCGAACGAGCCGCAGCGGGTCCTGGGAAGGTTTTACTGGGACACGGTTCGCCTGTTCGCGGAGATAAAGAAGGGAATCGCCCTCTGCGTTCAGGAACACGGTCCCGCTCTGGAAGGAATGGGCGTTGACACGTGGGGCGTGGACTACGCCCTGCTCGATTCAAATGACGAGTTGCTGGGGCTGCCCTACCACTATCGCGATCACCGCACGGACGGCGTTATGAACCGCACGTTCGAAATTGTCCCGCGCGCGGATATATATAATGCGACCGGCATCCAGTTTATGCAGCTGAACACTCTTTTTCAGCTCATGGCTCAGCGACTCAGCGGCTCTCCGATTCTGGATCAAGCACAAACGCTTCTCTTTACCCCGGACCTGCTTCACTTCTGGCTCACCGGCCAAAAGGCCAACGAGTTTACGATTGCCACGACCAGCCAGTGTTACGACCCCAGAGCGCGCGACTGGGCGCGCCCGATGCTGGAGCGTCTCGGGATTCCGTCCCGACTGTTCGGGGAGATTGTCGAGCCGGGAACGGTTTTGGGGCTGCTGCACCCCTCGGTTCGAAGTGAATTGGGGGCGGGCGCCGTTCCCGTAATCGCGCCGGCAACGCACGATACGGGGTCGGCTGTCGCTGCCGCGCCCGCGGAGGGAAAAGACGACTGGGCATACATCAGCTGCGGAACATGGTCGCTGGTGGGCGTCGAGACGCCGGGGCCGGTAATCTCCGAGAAGACGCTGGAGTACAACCTTACTAACGAGGGAGGCGTGTACGGTACGACGCGGCTGCTGCGCAATGTGATGGGACTCTGGATTCTCCAGCAGTCCCGGCGCTCCTGGGAGCGGCAGGGGCATGCCTACACTTACGAGGAGCTTGCCCGGCAGGCAGACGACGCGCCTCCGTTCGCGGCTCTTGTCGATCCGGACGCGCCGTCGTTCCTGAATCCCGACGACATGGTCGAAGCCATAGGGGCGTTCTGCCGTGAAACGGGACAACGCGCTCCCGTCGGCGTGGCATCGACCGTCAGAACCATCATCGAGAGCCTCGCGCTAAAATACCGGTGGGTAATCGAGCGGCTGGAAGAGGTGACCGGCGGGCGGATCGAGACGATTCACATGATCGGTGGAGGAATTCAGAATCGGGGGCTTTGCCAGGCGACCGCGGATGCCTGCGACAGGAGGGTGCTGGCCGGTCCCGTTGAGGCGACTGCTGCCGGTAATGTGCTTGTACAGGCGATCGCCACCGGCCATGTCGGTTCGCTGGAGGCAGGGCGGGCAATGATTCGCGCATCATTCCCGCTGGTCGAATATCAGCCTCAGCGCCGGGCCGACTGGGACGCCGCATACAGCCTGTTCGTGACGCGGCTGCGAGGGTAGATTCGCACTGTGCAAGAGTTGGGAGCAACCTCAGCCACATATCGCAGCGCCGTTTCATCAATCGCGTTGCGCCGTGTTTCTTAACTAATGTGCCGTGTATTACTCACGTTGCGCCGTATTATAATTCTTTCGTCATAGAAAAACGCGCTTATTTTCCAAGCAAACCGTTCGCGAAGTAATAGATACCAAGCAGCCCAATCACGATGCTGCCTATCCAGACAGGTTTCATCCGAGCGAGGGCGGCGACTGCGGACAAGGCGATGGCAACCTGGATGAACGCTACCGCCATTGCAAACCGGTGGTGATGGTGCATCAGCTCCGCCGATTCCGATTCCAGCTTTTTGGCCTCGGCGGAGAGGTCCGTCTCCTTCTCCTGTTGGCGTCCAATCTGTTTGGCGTAGTCCGCGACGCGCTCGGCAGGGGTTAGCTGCTTTAGGACGAGCGCCTTTTTTTCGGACTTTTCGGGCTTTGGAGCTGCCGCGCCGTGCTTTTTCGGCGCATGCCCTCCCGCAGCCGCTTCGGGCGATGCCGGCTTCTCCGCGCCGTGCGCCGATCCATCGCCTTTTGAGTCACGCGTCGCCGGAGCGGACGCGCCCGAATCGACCAGCCCGTTTGCGGCAATCGTATAGGTATGGTCCTTCAGCCGGGCGGCTTGATACTCGTTCCACTTGTCGGCGGCCTTGATCTGCTGGATCATCGCCTCGTTCACGAGCGCGCCGGATTGCATCGCTCCAATGGCCGCGAACACGGCAAGAAGAGCGGTCGTGAGAGCGATGTAGCGTGTCCAGGCATTCCTGCGCTCGGCCTCCGCCCTCTCATGCCGCTCTTCGTGCAGCTCCTCGATTGTCTCTTGCAGCTCTCGTGTCTCGACTTCCACCTCTTCGGGCATCGCGCAAAGCTCCTCCTGATAACGCTTGAGTGCGGACAAGCAATTTCTGCCGCTTCTCGTTCACCTATTGGTGGATTAAGCGAAAACCTCTCGGATTACGTTCCCGCCGTTTACGGTCGGCCGCTCGTCGCGGCCATTGTGCTTGTAGGTGAGCCGAAAGTGGTTCAAGCCCATCAGGTGGAGAATGGTCGCATGCAGGTCGTTTACATGGACGGGCCGTTCCACCGCGCGCAGGCCCAGCTCGTCGGTAGAACCGATAACCTGCCCGCCCTTCGCCCCGCCGCCCGCCATAAAGACCGTGAAGCCCCACGGATTGTGGTCGCGCCCTTTCGCGCCTTCGGACATGGGGGTGCGCCCGAATTCGCCGCCCCAGATAACCAGCGTTTCATCGAGCAGGCCCCGCTGTTTCAGGTCCGCCAGCAGTCCCGCAATCGGCTTGTCAGACATGCCGCACATCTTCTCGTGATTCCCCTCGATGTCGGCATGCGCGTCCCATTGGCTGCCGGTGCCGCAGTACAGCTCCACGAATCGAACGCCCCGCTCAACCAGCCGTCGCGCGAGGAGGCAGTTCGTTCCGAACTTCGCCGTCCGCTCGCTGTCGATTCCATACAGCCGCTTTGTCGTCTCGCTCTCGTTGGATAGGTCCACGGCTTCCGGCGCGGACGATTGCATGCGATAAGCGAGCTCGTACGAATCTATTCGCGCTTCCAGCTCCGTGTCGTCGGCCCGGTCGCGACTGAACTGCCGATTGATCTGCGTGAGGAAGTCGAGCTTGGAGCGCTGCTGCGCGTCGCTCACCGACGCCGGAGGAAGCAGATCGAGGACCGGGGCGCCGTTTGGCCGGAACTGCGTACCCTGATAGGAGGCGGGCAGGAATCCGCTGCTCCAGTTCTTGGTGCCGCCGATCGGCTCTTTCTCATCAAGCAGGATAACGAACGATGGGAGGTCGCGGTTGGACGCGCCCAGGCCGTACTGCACCCATGCGCCCATGGAGGGACGGCCCGCGAGAATCGCGCCGGTGTTCATCTGGCAGACCGAGCCGACGTGGTTCAGTCCGTCCGCCCAGCACGACCGAATGACCGTCATATCGTCCACATGCTTTGCGACTTCGGGATACCAGTCGGAGACCCAGATGCCGCTCTTGCCGTGCTGTGTAAAAGTCCGCTTCGAGGGGAGCAGGCCGTTGTCCGCGGTTCCCATCGCCGTAATGGGCCTCCCGAACGACGGCGGCAGAGGGTGGCCGGCCAGTTTAATCAGCTGAGGCTTGGGGTCGAAAAGATCGATGTGGCTCGGCCCGCCCTCCATGAAAAGCCAGATCACCGATTTGGCCTTCGGCGCAAAGTGGGGACGTGTGGAGAGGCGTGAGGCGTGAGGTGCGAGGCGTGAGGCAGCGGCCTCTTCCGCGAGCATTGCGGAGAGCGCTACCGCGCCAAACCCCGCGCCCGCCTTGAACAGCAGGTCACGGCGTGTCAGTGTTGCAGGAACATGCGGCCTATTCTTGGGTTCAAGGCTGTTCATTCGTTAATGGCCTCCAGCGTTTTTATGCCACGGCAAAATCTGTGTACTTTTGCTCAGGCGGATGCAGGAATGCAAGCACGATACTATCCTTCGGAATTCCTGCCTCCATCATTTGCAGCGCAATGCCATCCTCGGTACCGTCATGCTGGATAAAGATTTTCCCACCGCGAATGTCTACGTGAATTACCAGGCCGTGTACACGCCGCCAGCCATCCCACCCAATATGCAGCAGTTCATAGTGGCCGGCCTCATCATTAAACACCGTCTCGTTAGTAATTTTTCCCGTGGAAGGGGTGTACGCAGCGTGCTCGCAAATGATTCGCCGCACGATTTCCTTATAGCGTTCTATTCTATCCATTGAACTATCTCTCCGGCCTGTTCTGATACCAACATAAGCTTGATACGTTCGGCAGCCAGCAGATCGCGCCCGTCCACATGGTTGAGCACGCGCCCGAACATCTCTTGTGTCAAACCCATTTAGGGCGTCCTGCCGGGATCGCTCCTGCCCATCACGAATCTGTAAAGGATGTGCTGTCCTAATGCCCGCTCCAACTCGGTGAGTGCAGATGAGCCTGTTAAAGCTTTGATCTCGACAGCAATCGCGCGTCCGCCTTTCTCCGCCGCGAGCATCGTTTCAGCGCCAAGGTCCACATACAGCTTGTTTTCACCAAATAGGAGAACATAGGGGTCGTGTGTCACGACCCATTGGTCCGCCACAAGCGCATCCTTCACAACGTTATGTATCGCGTCGCGCCGTGACAACCATTCTACTCCACGTACAAAAATTCGTTTGCGTTCATGAGTGCGTGGCAGAGATCGACGAGCGCCGCGCCGGCAGCAGAATCGGAAAGCTCCGGTGACGGAATTGGGAGCAGAATCTTCTCCTTGCCACTGATTCGCGGACCGAGCAGCTCTGCGTGACGCTTGAGGAATGCGGTCGCCAGATGCTTCTCCTCTTCAGTTGGGATCCGATTGAAGGCGAGCCGGTAGGCCGTTTGCACCTGCGTTTCCTGGCTCGGACCAGCCTGCTGAATCACGCGTCCGGCAAAGTGTCGCGCCGCCTGAAGCACCGATTCATCGTTCAGAAGCATAAGCGCCTGCGGAGCGGTTGTAGTGACTTCGCGCCGGGAGCACGGTTCGTGAGTGTCGGGCATGTCAAACGCCTCGAAGAGGGGAAAGCGCATGTTCCGCTTCACGAAGACGTAGACGCTACGCCGATTGCGCTCCGCAGGGTCCGCAGACTCTTTCCAATAGCCGCGCGTCGTCACGCCAGCCGGCAGGTCGGGCATGATGCTGGGTCCGCCCATCTTCTCGTTCAGCGTGCCGCTGACAGCGAGAATTGAATCCCGAATCAACTCGCCTTCCATGCGATGGCGGGGGAATCGCCACAGCAGCCGGTCCTCGGGATCGGACTTGGAAGCCACAGGGTTGAATTCGGACGCCTGCATGTATGTCCGAGACGTAACGATGAGCTTGTGCAGCCGCTTGAGGGACCAGCCGCAGGCAAGAGATGAGGGATGAGGAATGAGGGATGAGGAGGCGGCTGCCTCCATCTCACTCTTCTCAACAAACGTGCTCGCCAGCCAATCCAGAAGCTCCGGGTGCGTGGGCCGTTCGCCGGCGTTGCCCAGGTCGCTGGAGGTCGCCGCCAAACCGCTTCCGAAGTGGTATTGCCATACACGGTTGACGATGACCCGCGCGGTGAATGGATTGCCGGAGCTGGTGAGCCAGTTCGCCAGCGCGGCGCGGCGGCCCGTGGTGTCGGACGCGGCTACGGAAGCGGGCGGAACGGAGCAGTTGAGTATTGTGAAGACGCCCGGCTCGACCTCCGCCGCGGGCTTGTCGTAGACGCCCACGGTCAGCGTAAACGTCTTTGGCGCTTCGGGGCCCACGTCGGTGATTCCGATGGCTGTTGGCAGCGGCTCCGGTTTGAGCAAGGCGAAGGATTGCAGCCTTTTATTCAGCTCGGCCCATTGCAGTTTCTGCTCCGGCTTCATGCCCGCCACCATAGATGATTCGCTGAATTCAAGCTGCGGCAGGGCCTTGTGATAGAGCAGCCATTGAAGCGAGTTACGCTTTTCAGGGGGCGTGTTGATCGCCTGCTGCACCTCCTCCGGGAACCGCTTGAAGCGCTCCTTATAGGTGCGCGCTCGAATCGGCTCTTCCAGCGCGGCCATCTGGGCGCGAGTGTCCGAAGTCCGCGATTCCCAGATGCCCTGCTTCTGGTCCCACGCCCGTTTTCGGTCCGGCGGCAAAGCGACAAGGTCATCTCGTGGGCGCACAGCCGCGAAGAACGCCTGGAGCTTGTAGTAGTCCTTTTGCGTGATGGGATCGTACTTATGGTCGTGGCACCGCGCGCACCCCACGGTCAGGCCAAGGATTGTCGCGCCGGTCGTGTCCGTAATGTCGTTGAGAATCTCCTGGCGGCGCTGCTTGAGGTTCTGCGCGTTGCTCTCGTCCGGCCAGTGGCGGCAGAACCCGGTGGCGATAAGCGCGTCCGGGTCGCCGGGATAGAGTTCATCGCCGGCAATCTGCTCCTTCACGAACCGGTCGTAGGGCTTATCCGTGTTGAGGGATTGGATGACGTAGTCGCGGTATCGCCAGGCGTTGGGGCGCATCTCGTCGGACTTGAATCCCTCGCTTTCGGCGTAACGCGCGAGGTCCAGCCAGTGCCGCGCCCATCGCTCGCCGTAGCGCGGGGAGGCCAACAGGCGGTCTACCAGCTTTTCATAGGCCCGTGGCGATTTGTCGGCGAGGAATGCATCCACCAATTCGGGAGTCGGAGGCAGACCGATGAGGTCGAAGGAGAGGCGGCGAATCAGCGTCCTGCGATCCGCCTGCAACGCAAAGGTCAGGCCCTTAATAGCAAGTTTCGCCAGCACGAACGAATCGATGGGATTTTGGATTTTAGATTTTAGATTTTGGATTTGGGGGACCAGTGGGCGCGTGATGGGCTGGAAGGCCCACGGCTTGTCGTCCACCGCCAGGGCTGCGGGCCACTGCGCGCCGCGCTCGATCCACTGCTTCAGCAGAGCCACCTGGCCGGCGGCGAGCCTCTTGGCGGGCGGCATCTGAATCTTTTCCAGCCCCGCCACAAATCGATAGAGCCTGCTCGTCTCCGAGCTGCCCGGCATGATGGCCGCGCCCCGGCTTCCACCTCTCAGCAACCCTTTATGCGTGCGCAGATCGAGACCGGAGTTCTTGAGCGATCCGTGGCACGAAAGGCAGTTCTCGCGAAGGATGAGAAAGGCGCGATCCTGGAGACCGCTCTGCGCAGATTGAGCCGATGGCGCGGAAAGGGCCCCTGTTGAAGCGATCAGAAGGGCGCTTGCCATCATGAGCCATTTTGGGACATGGGTCGGGCTGAGCATAGATTTGCCGCCGTCAAGTGAACGTGATTCGAGAGAATTTACTGTTACAACAATATGCAAACATTAACACATTAGAGGACGTACGTCAATTGGCAATTGCTCCCTGAAGTGGCTGCCACTATTATACAGCCCTAAATCAAACATTCTGTTACATTGACGCTCTCGCGACGCACGGGCTATAATGTCGAACGGCCCGGATGTCGCGTAGAAGGATTGATTATGGAAGAGTTGACCCCCAGCCAGATTGTCGCTGAGCTGGACAAATATATCGTCGGACAGCAGGACGCGAAACGCGCCGTTGCCATCGCATTGCGTAATCGCTACCGCCGCCGCAAGCTCGGCGAAGAGTTGCGCGACGAGGTTATTCCCAAGAATATTCTCATGATAGGGCCGACCGGTGTCGGCAAAACAGAAATTGCCCGTCGCCTCGCGACTCTTGCACGCGCTCCCTTCGTGAAGGTGGAAGCCACGAAATTCACGGAGGTTGGCTATGTGGGCCGCGACGTGGATTCAATGGTTCGCGACCTCGCGCAGCACGCTATCAGGCTCGTCGAGACCGAGCGAATGGCCGAAGTGGAAGAAGAGGCCGGCGAGCGGGCGGTGGAGCGGATCCTTGACATCATGCAGCCGCAGCGTAAGCGCGGCAAGAGCGAGGACCGGGACAGCGCGGAGATGTTCCGGCAGACGTTTGGCTCTCTCTTTGGCGGCAGCGCGCCCACCTCCAAGCCGGACTCCGAGAACGGTGGAAATGACGAGGAGGATGAAGAGGAGGCGAAAGGTCGCGAGCGCGAAAAGCGAATACGCGAGAAGCTGCGCCAGCAGATACTCTCCGGTGCGCTGGACGATCGCAAGATAGAAATCGAGGTCGAACAGAATCAGGCTCCATTCCTTCAGGTCTTCTCCCCACAGGGCATGGAGGAGATGGGCATGGACCTCCAGAGCGCCTTTGGCAACATGATGAACAGAGGCAAGAAACAGCGCTCGGTCACCGTTAAAGAGGCGCGCGCACTTCTGGCGCAGGACGAGGCGCGCGCACTGGTCGATCAGGATTCTGTGGTCCGCGAGGCCGTCGAGCGCGCCGAGCAGTATGGCATCATCTTTGTGGACGAAATGGACAAGATCGCCGGCGGCGGCGGAGGGCACGGGCCGGATGTCTCCCGTGAAGGCGTGCAGCGCGACATTCTGCCCATTATCGAAGGCTCCACGGTTACCACTAAGTACGGCCCTATCCGCACGAATCATGTCCTCTTTATTGCCGCAGGGGCGTTCCACGTCTCCCGTCCTTCGGATCTTATACCGGAGCTGCAGGGACGCCTGCCTATCCGCGTCGAATTGGAGAGCCTGACCGAAGACGACTTCAAGCGGATTCTTACCGAGCCGAAGAACGCGCTTACACGCCAGTACGTCGCGCTGCTCGAGACCGAGGGCGTAAAGCTCACTTTCACGGACGACGCTGTAAATGAAATATCGCGAATCGCAGCGCGCGTAAACCGCCAGAGCGAGAACATAGGCGCGCGGCGGCTGCACACCGTCCTGGAGCGGCTGCTCGAAGAGCTTTCCTTTCAGGCCCCTGACCTCGCGCCCAAGGAGCTTGTCGTCGATGCCGCCTACGTCCGTGAGAAACTCGACAGCATCTCGAAGGACGAAGACCTGAGCCGCTACATCTTATAGGGTGTCGGGAGTTGGGTGTCGGGTGTCGTAAGATCCCGCCCTCCTACCCAACTCCCGACACCCGAAGCCCGACACCCTATGTACTCAGCCATCTGGGCCTATCCCTGGGACCTCCTCGACGAAGGCGTGGACAGCGCGCTCGGCAGGATTGCCGACGCCGGGCTCAACGGTGTCAGTCTCGCGTCCGCTTATCACACGGTGCGCGCGCTATGCCCGCACAATCCCAGGCGCGCGGTTTACCATGGGGAGGGCGGGGTAGTATACTTTGAGCCCGACCCTGAGCAGTTCAGCGAATCGCGGATGAAGCCGGTGGAGTCCGACCTTTTGGCGGAAGGGGACGCGCTTTCGCTGGCGTGCGAGGCCGCTCCAAAGCATGGCCTAAAGGTCCACGCATGGACTGTGCTGCATCATAATACGCGGCTCGGAACCGCCTACCCGGACTGCACCCTAGAAAATGCGTTTGGCGACCGCTACCCCTTTGGCCTCTGCCCCGCACACCCGGAGGTCCGCGCCTACACGCTTGCTCTGGTCCGCTGCCTCGCCGCCCGCGAGGACCTCGACACTATCGAGCTGGAATCGCTGGGCTACATGGGAATCGACCACAGCGGCCACCACAGCAAACAGGGGATTGAGACGGACGCACTGCACAAGTTTCTCCTCTCTCTCTGTTTCTGCACTCACTGCTCGGCATGCATGGAATCGAACGGAGTGGACGTCCCACGCGCTCGTGAAACAGTCGTGGAAGAGCTGCGAGGTTACTTCGCGGGCCGCTTCCAGGTGAGCGGCGACGATACGCTAGGTGCATTGGCCGCAGCGCTGGGCGCCGAACAGGCGGACGGAATACTGGCGGCGCGGGACGAGGTGGTGTTGACCCTGCTGGAAGACATCTACTGGCTCGTTCGCAAGCCTCAGTGTCTCAGCGTAATGGTAAGCCCCAATCCTCTCGCCACCGGCGCACCCATCTCCACCTCGCTATCTCAGACTCGGGAGTGGACGGACAGGCTGCTGATCCAGGCGTTCGCGAAAGAGTCCTCCGCAGTCCACGAGATGGTATCGGACATCTGCATTCGCAGGGGCAGCGCTCCGGTTTATGGCGGCATACAGGCGGTCGAACCGTTCGTAAAGTGCGCCGAAGACCTGGAGATTCGCGTCAAGGCCGTGTTGGAAGCGGGCGCGGAGGGCGTTCAGTTCTACCACTACGGTCTCATGCCCCTCCGCAACCTGGATTGGATTCGCTCCTCACTGGCCGGCCTGTAGAGCCGCCTTCGCTGCTTGACTTGCCGTGTGCATGAATGCACGCTTAATAGAATTGAAGGGTTTCCGGCCATTGGAGCATAATTGTGCGCCTATGCTGGAGAGCCATATCGATTCATTTCTCGCGTATCGCCGCGCCGCTCGAAACAGCGCGGCGCATACGCTCAAGGCCTATTCGACCGACCTGCTCCAATTCGCCGCCTTTGTAGAACCGATCAGATGCGGCGGCATTACAGCCATCGACCTGAATCTGCTCCGCGCTTTCCTCGCCTCCCTCCAGGCCGAAAACTATGCTCGCGCAACCCTGGCCCGCAAGCAGGCAGCACTGCGAGCGTTCTTCAAGTGGGCGCGCCGCGCGGGACTTGTCGGCGTAGACCCCACGCGCGGACTCTTCGCTCCGCGGCAGCAGCGGCGTTTGCCGAAGTTTCTGCGCCCCCAGGAAATTGAAGATCTGATGTCCGCCCCCGATGATTCGCCTGCCGGCCTGCGCGACCGCGCCATGCTGGAGCTGCTATACGCAAGCGGCATTCGCGCCGGGGAGATTGTGAAGCTTTCGTACAAGGACATCGACCTCGAAGCGGGAGAGATCCGAATCCGCGAGGGTAAGGGTGGAAAGGACCGGATCGCGCTGCTCGGCGGAGCCGCAAAGGAGGCGATTCAGGAGTATTTCCTGGCTGGCCGTCCTCAACTTGCGGCGCAGTCGCGCAGCGGAAAGTCCGATGCTTTCCTCCTGAACAAATTCGGCGAACATCTTTCTGACAGAGGCGTACGGCGCACCTTCGACAAGTATGTATCTGCCGTGGGCGCGCGGCTGAAGATCACGCCTCACGTGCTGCGGCATAGCTTTGCAACGCATCTGCTTGAAAACGGTGCCGACCTGAGATCGGTGCAGGAGCTATTGGGACATGCGAATCTGGCGACGACGCAGATTTACACTCACGTAACTACAGAGCGCCTCAAGGCTGTCTATGACGGCGCCCACCCCCGGGCATTGGACGAGGAGTAGGGATTTAGGGAGGGGCGAAATAGTTTTGCCCTCCGGGCGAACAAAGCATGTCGGGCGGCGTCCTTACCCTGATAGCGACCGCTGGGAATTATTCTCGCCGGGCGTGCGTACAAGACAATAATCAGACTGCCACACGCTGCTACAGACTGCATAAAACTGCAATTGAGGCGCTGATCCAGCAATGTGAACGGGATTATCATGTGCTTTTATGCCGACAATGATTCCGGTTGAATTCTTCTACGCGGTCTTGACGCCTGTTGCCGGACAACTAAATATAGAATCAGAGGTGACGACATGAAGCCTGACGCGGATCGGAAAACCCGATACTACCTTGACGTTGTCGCCGCCTACAACCGAGAAGACCTGCCTCTGCCGGCCTGCAGCGGGCTTGCAGTTACGAGTATCGAGGAGATTATGGCCCACCCTTTCCACTGGGCGCACTTAACGGAGCGGGATACCGAAGAGGTGCTTATGGAGATATATGTGGCGCGTAGACGGAGGATGCAGTAAAGCAGACCGTCACTACCAAGATTGCACATGGCAGATCTCGGCAAGGCTGACACCGCAGTACCATAGGGACGCAATATTTAAGCCGTAACCAAAAGCTGGAAAGACCTTTTAGAATCCGCCGCCTTCGAAAGAGGGGAGCGGAGAGCAGACATTCCGCCCGGAACATCCTTGTTCCGGGCGGTTCTTCTAGTACGCCGCTTTTCTCGAGCATCTTCCGCGAGCCGCTGTTGTAAGTGGCTGAATGCAACCATCACTCCGTCATAAATTGCTCGCAACGCGTGACAGCACGCAGCCTCCGTGTCCGCATGCTGTGCAGGCGTTCGCATCGTTGCTAGCAATATGGCTCTCCAGCATAGGCGCAGAATCATGCTCCAATGGCCAAACCCCCTCCGTTTCCTCTATGGTAGAATGAGCGCATCCTGCCCTTCTCGGTCTGACGCGATTTAGCTGCGGAACACGACGTAAACAAAAGAATTATGGATTTAATAACGACCATCGCTAGTGTGGATGGGACATGGAGTAGATTTTGACATGAATTTGCGCCCGCTTGTTACATGAGGCCCCTAAATACTCAGCGGCACACCCGTTATAGCCGGAACTGGTGTTCCGGTCAGCTCGCTTATCGACTATTTGGAAGCAGGTCACGCTCTGGACGAGTTCCTCGACGACTTTCCAACACTTCGAAAGGAGCAAGCACGGGCCATATTAAAGCAGCTCGGACGAGCGCTTCAGGAAGCGGACTATGAACGTGCTGCTTGACGAATGCCTGCCTCGAAGACTCAACCGAAATTTCCCAGGTTATGAGGTCGTGTCCGCGCCTGAAGCCGGGTAGGCCCTACATGCAAGCGAGCGAGAAGCGAATGCTGGCGAGGTTGTAGAGGGGCATGAGGCCATAATGGCAGAATTGAATGCCCACCGCGAGTCGGGGTGGTTGCAGAGGGTATCCTGTAGATGCCGATATTTGGAATAGCAGATATTTTGCACCGATTCAGCCTGGGCTGTGTTGGAGTCATGGGAGTTTTCATCGTATGCGTTCGACAACAGTAGTGGCAGTGCGGCGGGACGGCAAAGTAGCGATGGCAGGAGACGGACAGGTCTCGATGGAAAGTACCATCGTCAAGCACACGGCTCGCAAGATACGGCGCATGTATCAGGATCGCGTGCTGGCGGGATTCGCCGGGTCCGTAGCGGATGCGCAGGCCCTCGCGGACAAGTTCGAATCGAAGCTGGAAGCGTCCGCAGGCAACCTGACGCGCGCGGCCATAGAGTTCGCCAAGGAGTGGCGGACGGACCGCGTAATGCGGCGGCTCGAAGCCCTTATGCTGGTTGCTGACTCCGAAAAGCTCTATCTGCTCTCCGGGGACGGAAATGTGATTGAACCGGATGACGGCGTCGCGGCCATCGGCTCCGGCGGCACATATGCCCTCTCGGCCGCGAAGGCGCTGCTGGCAAATACAGACCTTCCGCCTCGCAAAATCGTGGAAGAGGCCATGCGAATCGCCGCCGAAATCTGCGTCTACACGAACGACCGAATCGTGGTGGACGAACTGCCGTAAAGCGAAGGTTGATGGGCGATGGGCCGCCCTCATCCCTCATCCCTCATCCCTCATCCCTCATCCCTCATCCCTATGATTGAATCTCGAGCGGTGACGTCGAAAGAGCTGGACAGCATGCTCTCGCTGATGTGCGATGCGTTCGGGCTGCCGTTCGGGCCTGCCCGCGACCTGTTCTACAAGGATCCCTACTTCGACATCGACAAGAAGCGAGTCCTTATCGCGGACGGCGAGATGGTCTCATGTCTCACTATCGTTGAAGCGCCGCTGTGGATCGGGAAGGCCGTCGTGCGCGTCGGCGGGATCGCGGGGGTCGCCACGCTGCTCGCGCATCGCCGCAAGGGATATGCCGAGCGCTTGCTGCTGGACACACTGCCCGTCCTCCGCGACATGGGCTGCGGCTTCTCCGCTCTCTTTCCCTTCTCCTACGGCTACTATCGCAAACTCGGATGGGAGCGCGCCGGCACGCAGTATCTGCTGAGAATGATGCGCGGCGGCCTGTCGGAGTTCAGGGAGGCAAGATATGTACGCGGCGCCCTGCCCGCCGACCGGGCGGAAATAGCCGAGCTCTATATGGCGCACGCCATGCACAAGCCCGGCAGGTGGAGTCGCGATTCAAAGCGGTGGAGCTATCTCTACGAGCACGCGAAACACCAAATTGTCTATAAGCGCCAGGCGGTCGAGGGCTATGCGCTTTACGAGACGCAAGAAGAGGCGGGCGGTCAGCGGCGGCTGCGGATTCTCGAAATGTTCTGCGGGTCCCAGGATGCCCGGCGCGGGCTTATCGGATTCTTCGCGAAGATGAAAGATGCCAAGGAGGTTACCTACACCGCCTCGCTCTCCGAGATACTGGCTAGCGGGCTTGCCGCGCAGGCGGAGATCGAGGGAGACGGCGGCCCACGGATAGAGTCGCAGCCGGGCGTGATGTTTCGAGTTGTGGATATTGCCGCCGCGCTGACGGCCCTCGCGCCTAATTTCGAGGGCTGGCAGGGCGAGCTGACGCTGACCATGACCGACAGGCACGCGCCGAAAAACCTGCCTCATAGTTGTGCCGCTGCCCGGCTGGACGGCGACGGCGCTGCGGTTACGGTAACCCCGCTCGGGCCGCGAGACCCGGCCTGCTCGTCGCCCAATCGAATCGAGGGAGACGTGCAGGCATGGACGCAGTTGCTGACCGGATTCCACAGCCTGGCCGACGCCCTTTCGCTGAATCGTCTCCGCGCGTTCTCTCCCGATGCCGCCGGGATAGCGGAACCTCTCTTCCCGCGACGTGAACTGTTTGTTCCCCCCCCCGACCATTTCTAAAGCCCAGGACGCCATGTCTAAAACTACTGACGACGAAGGGGAGCCGCGTGGCGCGAGCCAGGGACGCGCGCTTGCAATCGGCATGCGTCTGCTCGTGGCATTGGCTGCCGGAATTCTGTTTGCGGTATCGTTTCCGCCATACGGCATGCCCGTCCTGCTTCCGTTCGGGTTTGCACTTCTGCTGAACGCGCTCGACGGGGCGCGCCCGAAACTCGGCGCGTATCTCGGCCTTGCATGCGGAGTCGTCTACTTCGGCGCAACGCTCTTCTGGCTGCATAACCTCTTTGGTGCGGCCGCTGTCTCGCTCATCGCCATCGCCGCCGCGTTTCCTCTCCTCTTCGGGCTGGCCTTTACGTTCCTACGAAAACGCTCGCCGGGCATTCCAATACGGCTGCTCGCGCCTGTCTTATGGACAGGCATCGAATACTATCGCTCCGAGCCGTTCCCGCTGAACTTCGGATGGATGGGCTTCGGATACGCGACCGTCAACACCCTCTGGCGGCAATGCTGGCCTCGTGGCTCGGCTGCTACGGCGTTAAATTTATAATCGCTGTTCTAGGCTCTCTGCTGCGCGAGTTGGCGATCACTCGCAGGCTTGGAGCCTTAGCGGCCGTAACGTCCGCATGGCTGGTCCTTCTCGCTATTCCGCTCCACGCTCGCGCTCCCGATAACCCGCTGAATGTGCGGCTCGTGCAGGCCAATTCGCAGGATGAAGAGAGCCTGTTCCGGTTTTCCCAGCCTGCTTCCGGCTTCGTGCCCGACGTGATTATATGGCCTGAATACAGCCTGCTTTCCGACCCTGCGAAGGATTCGAAGCTCTGGGCCAGGCTGCAAGCTGTGCCGCGCGAGAATCATGCCTGCTTCATTTTTGGGGCGAAAGAGGAGTTGAATCCGAAGGACGAAGCGGCCTACCGCAATACCGCATTCGTGATGGATCGCGAGGGCGCGGTGGTTGGACGCCACTACAAGAATCACCCAGTCCACTTTATTCGAGACGGCATTCGCGGCACGCGAGCGGATGCGATTCCGACGACGCTCGGCAGGATCGGAGCAGCCATCTGTTTCGATATGGACTATCCCGACGTGGCGCGGCGGCTGGCACAAGACGGCGCGGAGGTCCTCCTCGTGCCGAATGACGATCCGCCGGAATGGGGCGAGGTGCAGCGCGGTCAGCACCGGCTTATGTTCCAAATGCGAGCCGCCGAGTGTGGAAAATGGCTTGCGCGAGCCGACGTTGCCGGCGGTACATCGGTCGCCGCGCCGAACGGACAGGAGGCGGCCCGAATCGGGACGACAGTACCGGGACGCCTGGACGTAACCATTGGCAGAAATCGCGCGCGGACATTGTATGTACAGGGCGGCTGGCTGTTCGGGCCTGCCTGTCTGGCGCTGGCCGGATGTCTCGTCCTGACAGGGATATTGGCTAAGCCTTCGGTGGAACCTGTCCGCGATTGATTCGCCAGTTTGGTTAGTGGAGACGGATTGGCACGGCACTCCAATGTCGGCGGCGCGGCGATTCCGGCTGCCGATTCGCGCGGGTATAATGCTCTCGGCGGGACCAACATAAAACTACGAGGGATAATTCTGTATGGCAAAACTGATACTGTTGCGGCACGGCCAGTCAACCTGGAACCTGGAGAACAAGTTCACCGGCTGGATTGACGTGCCTTTGACCGAGCTGGGAGAACAGGAAGCTCGCCGCGCCGGCGAGCATCTGAAAGACGTAAAGATCGACAAGGCCTACACCTCCGTGCTGTCCCGCGCAATCGAGACGCTGCGAATTGCGCTGGAAGCGGCCGGGCAGCCCAACGTCTCGACCGAGTACGATCAGGCCATCAACGAGCGCATGTACGGCGACCTTCAGGGGCTGGACAAGGCGGAGACGGCGAAGAAGTTCGGGGACGAGCAGGTGAAGATATGGCGCCGCAGCTACGACATAGCTCCTCCCAACGGCGAGAGCCTGAAAGACACCGCCGCGCGCGCGCTGCCTTACTTCCATGACAAGATACTGCCCGACGTGAAGGCCGGCAAAAACGTGCTCGTCTCCGCCCACGGCAACAGCCTGCGCGCCATCGTCATGGACCTGGACCATCTCACCCGCGAACAGGTCCTTGAGCTGAACATCCCCAACGGCGTCCCCATCGTCTACGAAATCGATTCAGTCGGTAACGTATTGTCGAAGAAACAGTTGGATTGAACTTCCCGCCGATTGCCTATGTCAATTTACACTATTCAACCTGGATGTTACCACTGAAATCCGTGCCGAAAGCACACGCAGTCACGACAAAGTGGGGCAATGCCGTTGCCCCACTACTCTTAACATAAAATTACCGGTGGACCGTAAAACCTGCCGCCCGGTATTAGCCCCCTCCTAAGTAAGGAGGGGGTTGCGGGAGGTGCTACTAGACCCGCGCTCACACCCGCTCAACCTCCACGACCTGCTTTGTGGCGATGGACCGATAGGCAGCCTGCGCGACCGCGATCTGTGGCACGAGCTGCTCCGGCTTCACGTTCAGCTCCTCGCGACCCGCCAGAGTATCCGCGATATTCTGATAGAAGCACTTCCAGTCCGATTTGATCAGGGGCACAGAAATATCGATCTCAAGCCCGTTCACCTCCGTCTTGATCTGGACCGGCTTCGAAAAGTCCTCCGCGATGAGAGCGCCCCTCTGCCCCATAATTTGCCAGCGCGGCATCTGGAGCCGGTGGATATAGCTGATGACCGTCGTCGCGGTCAGCCCGCTCTCGAACGTGATGGTGCAGTTCACATAGTCCTCGACACTGGCAGGATCGTCGTAACGGTAGTGCTCGAAGGCGTAAACGTGCATCGGCTTTGACGGCTCGATCAACAGCAGTTGGTCGATGGTGTGAGCGCCCCAATCGAACAGCCAGCCGCCCATCGCCGCGCGATCCCTGCGCCATCCGCCCAGCTGCCCCCAATGCGTCACGCACGATTGGATGTGATAGAGTCTGCCCAGCATCTTTTCGTCGAGAATCTTGCGCACCGTGACGAAATCGTTGTCCCAACGTCGGTTGTGGAAAACGGAGAGCAGCACCCCGTTCCGATCGCGCGCCGCTATCATTGCGCGCGCCTCGTCCGTCATCAGGCACATCGCCTTGTCGGTAACAGTATGCTTGCCCGCGTCCATCGCCGCGATAGCCATCTCGGCGTGAACGTTGTGCGGCGTAACGATGACCACGCCGTCTACGCCCGAATCAGCTAGAACCTGCTCATAACCCTCGTACAATATGATTCCAGGATACTCGCCGACAGCCTTCTCGCGCTTGGCGGCGTCCAGATCGCACACGCCGTGCAGAGCCAGGCCGTCCACCGCGTGAATCAGCTTCGCATGCCACGACCCCATCCCGTATCCTACCACTACCAGCTTCGTCTCGTCGCTCAAGCGCCTGTTCTCCTCGTGACAACTTCCGTCTTCCGTCTTCCGACTTCTGACTTTCGACTTCCGTCAGCCCGTGTTGACCAGGTGCGCGAAATAGCCCGCGCCGAAACCGTTGTCGATGTTCATCACGGCGACGCCGGACGCGCAGGAGTTCAGCATCGTGAGCAGCGCCGACAGCCCGTGAAAGCTCGCCCCGTATCCGACGCTGGTCGGCACGGCGACGACCGGCTTGCTGACCAGACCTCCGACCACGGAGGCCAGAGCGCCCTCCATGCCGGCCACTACGATGAGCACGCTGGCCGCGTACAGCTGCTCCTTCTTGTCGAGAAGCCGATGAAGCCCCGCCACGCCCACGTCGTACAACCGTTCCACGGGCGAGCCCATCTCACTTGCCGTCACCGCCGCCTCTTCCGCGACCGCCATATCGGCCGTTCCCGCGCTGACGACGAGGATTGTTCCTCGTACGGTTGAGGGTTGAGGGTTGAGGGTTGAGGGTTGGCTAGGCGCGCCCGGAATGACGACGATTCGCGCATGTTCGTAATAGACGGAGCCGGGAACAGCCTGAATCAACGCGTCGGCGACTTCGCGGCTCGCGCGCGTGGCAAGGACCTTGCCCGCGCGTTCCCGCAGCCGGCACGCGATGGCAATCGTATGCTCAACCGCCTTGCCCTCGCAGAAAATCACTTCGGGGAATCCGTTGCGGAGCGATCTGTGGTGGTCCAACTTGGCGAATCCAAGGTCTTCGTAGGGCAGGTCGCGCAGGCGACCCATCGCCTCGTCGACCGGCGTGTCGCCGTTCTTCACGGCCTCCAGCAGAGCGCGCAGTCTTTCAACCTCCATGCTATGCCTGCTTCGCTGCCCGAAAGATGGAGTTGAGAGGAATCGTAGCCGTCTCGCCCTTCGACAGCGTGTCGTTCATCTTGCCGGAGCGGTAGCCCTCCAGATCGATGGTCACGTACGTATAGCCCATTTCCTTAAATCGCGCGTTCACGCCCTCCCGCAGATCCACGAGCCGGGGAATATCCTGCGGCTCGACCTCGATCCGGCAAAGCGTATCGTGGTGGCGGACGCGGAACTGGCGGAACCCGAGATCGCGCAGATATTTCTCGCACTGGTCCAGCCGCGCCAGCAGATCCGGCGTGATATGAGTCCCATACGGGAATCGCGACGAAAGGCAGGCGAAGCTCGGCTTGTCCCAATTGGACAGTCCTAAATAGGCCGCCAGCTCGCGAATCTCCGCCTTGTGAATCCCCGCCTCGCGCAGAGGGCTGCGCACGCCGCGCTCGTCTCCCGCGCGCATTCCAGGACGATGGTCGCCCACGTCGTCGGCGTGAGAGCCGTCCGCAATCCACCGAATCCCGCGCGCGTCGGCGACCTCCTGGAGCTCGCTGAATAACTCTGTCTTGCAGTGGTAGCAGCGGTCCGGGTTGTTGACGCGAAAATGGATATTGCTCAGCTCATGCGTGCGTACGCGCACCACTTCGACGCCCATCTCTACCGCGACCTTCAGCGCCGCGTCCACTTCGCCCTGTGGAAACGCCTCCGAATCGCCCGTCACCGCCACCGCGCGGTCACCGAGAATGTCGTGCGACATCTTCAGAACCACCGTGCTATCCACTCCGCCCGAATACCCGACCACGACCTCGCCCATGTCGCGAAAAATGCTCTGCATAAGGGCATACTTCTCCTGAAGCTCCGGCGAAAGCGTATGCGTTGGAGACGGCGCAGCTGTCTGCATGATATCACCTCATGGGCCAGCCCCCATCGGCATCGGCCCAAAACCAAAATTGCCAGCGGATACCGCATCCTTCATGACGCGTGGTTTCGACGGCGCACAAACTAAACAATTTGTTCGATTGCGAGGGGCTGGCGGCCCTAACTACGTATTAAGGGAGCGGATTCGGCGCTTCTTCTTCACCTCGTGGAGAATTCGTCGTACAAAATTGTCGATGGGAGCGGTGCCGGTGTCCTCGAAGGAGGACACGAGGCCGGAGGCCCCACAGCGAGGGCCGCCAGCCCCTCGCTCGGTCCTCGCCACCCTCATGACGCGGCCTTCATGACGACCGCTATATTCGATTATAGCAGGAATACGCGCGAACGGCTTTTCATCTCCATTTTAGTCGAGGCTAAAAATATTGTGCGCCTAATTGACCCAAGATGTTTCGATATGATATAATTTAATGAACGTAAGCAGACACGTTTCGTCTTGTTTTGTTGAAGGAGTCATGAATGGCCGTGAAAGAGATTTATCTGCGAGTACCTTCTACATGCCGGCCTCGCGGGTCGCGAGAATGCGACAAAAGCGAGGTGACGGAATCCATCGAGGAGTACACGGAGGGAATCTGGAGACTGGAACGCGAAGCGCAGACGGTCGGCACGGGCGAGGTGGCGCAGTATATGAGCGTGACCCCCGCCTCCGCCACCACCATGCTTAAGCGATTGGCCGCCCTTGGACTCGTTGAGCACATGCCCTATCAGGGCGTAAAGTGCACCGAAAAGGGCGAAGCGTTGGCCGTAGACCTCCTGCGCAAGCATCGCCTTATCGAGCGTCTCCTGGTCGACTTCCTGGAGCTGCCGTGGGACGGCGTGCACGATCTCGCCTGCAAATTGGAGCATTACGTCTCGATGGACGTAGCCGACCGCATTGAGCGCGCGCTCGGCGGGCCGACCACCTGCCCGCATGGTAATCCGATCGACGCGATGGTAGAAGACCACTCCATCCGGCTCTCGGATGGCCCGGACGACACTCCGCTCGTCGTAGTAAAGATAACCGACGAGCGTGAGGAGTTCCTCAACTATGTGTACAACGTCGGGCTCCTCCCGGACACGCAGATTCGAATCACCGAGCGGTCTCCCTTCGGCGACGTGCTCATGCTGGAGGTTGGGGGACGCGACAAGCTCTTCGCCGTCGGCAAAGAGGTCTCGAATTCAGTGTACGTGCATCCGAAGAACACGGAATGAGAAGAATAGGGAGTATGGGCGAAGGTACGAACCATCGCCCAATAGACCTTTTGCATGAGTGTTTTTTCATCCGTGAGGACGATTGGCCGAAGGCCCTCCAGCGAGTGAATTCATTCACTCGTTCGCTGGCTCTCAATTAAACGCAAGGGAATCGGTGACGATGGCTGCGCGCGGCAAGCGGGACCAAAACCTGTGGCGGAACATTAAGCAGACCTATGACATTGAGACCGCCGGCTCGATGAGCGACCGTCCTTCAAGCCCACATGGCGCGCTCCGTCGCAAAGCTCTTTCTCTCGCGGACTTAAAGCCCGGGGAGTGCGGCACTATCCTGAGATTGCAGGGCAACTTCTGCGGGAGGCTCAGGCTGCTGGAGATGGGCCTGACGCCCGGAACCCATTTGCGCATGATTCGGGTCGCGGCGTTCGGTGGTCCCATCGATATCGAGGTGCGCGGCTACCAGCTTTCGCTTCGGCGCGACGAGGCCGCCGCGGTCTGGCTCGGCGACAACGAATAGGTCGCGATTGGCGCTCGTTCATGCATTCTCTAGAATCGTCTGACTGGTACTTACAACAATGAAGCAAGCTGCGTCCGGAGGGCTCGTGCAGGAAGATTCGAACGAGACGCGCGGCCTGACTATCGCGCTGGTGGGTAACCCCAACTGCGGCAAGACGACGCTCTTCAACGCGCTTACCGGGCTTCGCCAGAAGGTCGGCAACTACCCCGGCGTCACAGTCGAAAAAAAGATTGGCCGCGCGAATCTTCCGGGAGGCGGGCAGGCCCATCTGCTGGATCTCCCCGGCCTCTACTCGCTAACGCCGCACTCTCCAGACGAGCTCATCGCGCGCGAAGTGCTTCTCGGCGTCCTACCGGGCGAGCCGCAGCCGCAGGTTATCCTCAACATCGTAGACGCGTCCAACCTGGAGCGCAACCTCTACCTTACCAGCCAGCTTCTCGACACGGGCATGCCTATGGTAATCGCCCTTACGATGGTGGATTCGGTTGAGAAAGAGGAGGGAATTATCGACGCGGCAGCGCTCGAAACGGCGGTCGGCGTTCCCGTGCGGGTGGTCGTAGCCACGAAGAAGCAGGGACTCGCGGAGCTCCTGGCTGCAGTCGAAAGCGCCGACGGACAGGAAGTCCGCAAGCGCGGATGGACCCTCTCGCCCGCCGTAGCCACCGAGACCCTGAAGCTTCAGCAGCTTGTGCAGCGCGAAGGATCCATGAAGCCCCGAGTGGCCTTCACGGAAGCGCTAACGCTTCTGATGCAGGAAGGCGAGAACAGCGCCGCGCCGTATCTGCCGGTTGCGGCCCGCCACGCGGCCCAGGAAGCGAGAGAGCGGCTTGCGGAGCAGGGAGTCGATCCAGCGTCGGACATCATCGAGGCGCGCTACGCGTGGATTGCCGACGTATGTGAGGGAGTCCTCCACCACCCTGTCGAGCGCAGGCGCGGCCCCTTCATGACGAACGACCGCGTGGACCGCGTCGTGATGCACCCCTTCTGGGGCTACGTTCTATTCTTCGTCGTCATGGCGGTCGTGTTCCAATCCATCTTCTCCTGGGCGAAGTTTCCCATGGAGTGGCTTCAGCACGGAGTAGAGCTGTTCGCCACGGGGCTTACGAAGATTATGCCGGCCGGCGACCTGCGCGATCTCATCACGGCGGGTGTGCTCGGCGGGGTAGGGAGCACGATTGTCTTCCTGCCGCAGATTCTGCTCCTCTTCTTCTTCGTCAGCCTTCTCGAAGACACCGGCTACATGGCGCGCGCGGCCTTCCTCATGGACCGGCTCATGAGCCGCGTGGGCCTGCATGGCAAGTCGTTCATCCCTTTGCTCTCTTCGTTCGCCTGCGCCATTCCAGGCATCATGGCGACCCGCACTATCGGCGACCGCAAAGCTCGCCTGATCACCATACTCGTCGCGCCGCTCATGTCCTGCTCGGCGCGCCTGCCGGTCTACACGCTGATGATTGGCGCGTTCGTCCCCGGCAGGCGGCTTCTTGCGGTTCCGCTTCCCGGCGGACACGAGCTAACGCTTCTTTCGCTGCCCGGCGTGACGATGCTGGCGATGTACTTCCTGGGCATGGTCGCCGCCTTCGGAATCGCATGGCTCTTCCATCGCACGCTCCTGAAGGGCATTCCTCCCACGTTCCTGATGGAGCTGCCGCCCTACCGCGTGCCGAGTCTCAAGGCCGCCGCGATTCAAATGGTGGAGCGGGCATGGCTCTTCCTCAAGCGCGCCGGAACCGTGATTCTTGCTGTATCCGTCGTCCTCTGGGCGCTCTCGACCTATCCCAAACGGAACGACCTGCCGGAAAAGGACCGCATACAGCACTCGTTCGTCGGCATTGCGGGCCACGCCATCGAGCCCGCGATCAGTCCGCTCGGATTCGACTGGAAGATGGGAATCGGAATCATATCCTCCTTTGCCGCGCGGGAGGTCTTCGTCACCGCGATGGGGACTGTCTACAACGTGGGCGAATCCAAGGAATCGGGCAACGTGAATCTGATCGAGAAGCTGCGCGCGGACGTGGACCCGCGCACGGGCCGCCACGTCTTTACGCCGCTCGTCGCGGTCAGCCTGATGGTATACTACGTTTTGGCGATGCAGTGCATGTCCACGCTCGCCGTCGTCCGCCGCGAAACGAACGGCTGGAAGTGGCCCGCGTTCCAGTTCGGCTACATGTTCGTATTGGCCTGGGCCGGTTCGTTCGTAACGTATCAGGCCGGGCGGCTGCTGGGCTGGGGTTAGCATCGAAATGGATACACAGCAAATAATCGTTTGGCTTGTTGTCGCGGTGGCCGCCGCTTACCTCTTGCGGAACACCATGCGCGCCTGGCGGCGGTTCCGCAGTCCGCTGAACGGCGGGAGTGGCGGATGCGCTTCAGGCTGCGGTAAATGCGGTTATGCCGCCGATACCTCCAGTACCACCAATATCTTGGATGACAAGCGGGCCGCGCCCAACCTCATGCCGGAAAGCGCCGTCATTCCTACTACCTCGATTGGTTCTCCGGGCTCCCGCCGCAATTGAGCCATTACGAAGAGCATTCCCAATTCACAGCCATCGCCCCGCACTACGACGCGCTCATGCGCGGCGTCCCATATCGCCACTGGGTCCGCTATCTCAATCAACTGCTGAAACTCCGAAAGACGAACCCTCATCGCGTTTTGGACCTTGCCTGCGGGACCGGAAGTATTTCTGAGATCCTGGCCTCGCAGGGCTGCGAAGTGATGGGGGTCGACATCAGCGCCCCGATGATTGAGGCGGCTCGGAAGAAGGCGGAGAAGAAGGGGCTGAACGTGGATTACGTCGTAGATAATGCGGCGACCATGAATCTTGCCGGTCCTCGGTTCGACCTCTGCGTAAGTCTCTTCGACAGCCTGAACTACATTCTAAACCCCGACGACCTCGCCCGCGCCATCCACCGAGTGTTCGCGCACCTCGTGCCCGGCGGCCTCTTCATCTTCGACGTAAACTCCGAGTTCTCGCTGATCAACAGCTTCTTCGACCAGGACAACCTCTATTCGAACGAGCGTCTGCGATACGTCTGGCGCAGCGAATACGAGCCCGCGACGCGCCACTGCACGGTCCGCATGCGCTTCTTCCTCCGGCACCGCGACGGCGTGGACCGCGAGTTCCGGGAGACGCACCTGCAATTCGCTTACAGGGAGGACGAGCTGCGAGCCATGTTGGAGGACGCCGGATTCACCGCCATCGAGACCTACCAGGCATACAGCCTCAACCCCGTCACTCCCACCTCCGACCGCATCTTCTTCGTGGCCCGGCGGACTACATAAGTAGCTAACTGTGCAGTCGCATTGCCTTGATTGAAGCAGTGGATGGTTATGGAACAACCTCGAACGGCTCTCGGTCGTTCCTTTGGTAGATATAGAAATCTGCGTCCAGTGTAAAGATTCGCGACGTCCTCAAAGCTTCGGCAGCCGTAACCAGAGAGGCGTCCGCTAAATCCATCGGAACGTTGCGATATTTTTCCATCAGGAACGACATCCGTGTTCCGTCCGTTACCGTGAGTGTATAGAAATGAAGAGCGTGCTGTTCAACGAACGCCCAAAGAAGTTTCTGCATCGGCCATGCTCCCCTCGATCCGAGAAGATACATCGCTTCCACAAAGCATGGCCAGGTTGTAATCAACGGACTGGGGAGTTTTGAGAGAGCTGTCCTACATCGTGCATTAGCGGCAACCTGTTTCTTGTCGATTAGCGCGACAAGAGGGCTGGCGTCGCAGAGGGTCATACATCCAGCCCCATCCTACGATGCTTCCCCTTGATTATCTCGCCGAATGCGCGTTCAGACGGATCATTGCTCTCTGGGCCAGGTTGCGATTCAAGCCGGTCCGCGCTGTTAAGCAAATCTCTTAAGACCACATCGAGCATTCTTGGATTCTCTGGAGTTGTAATGCCGTTTTCAGACCTGGCACGAACCTCGACTTCATCGCCGGGATGAAGCCCAAGATCCTCGGCCGCCTGTTTGGGTATTGTCAGCGAACCATCGCTTTGAAATCTTGATGCAAAGGTGACTTCCGCCATAACGCTTCCTCGTCTTTCGTGTCCTCTTCGGAGTATACCAAATCGTGCCCCGCAGTACAAGATAGTGGGGTTATACAACCAGGACGGGAATTCGGATGCCGGCTTCCATTGCCATCGTAGGGGCGGACCTGCGTGTCCGCCCCTTCTCACCAATGTCCGCCGTTTCTCACCAATGTCCGCCCTTCCCCATGCGTGTCCACCCTTCCCGTGCATGACATTCCCCAACATCCCTCACATTATCATATCGATGCCACCGACTCCCGCATCCCATCGATAACCCTGTCGGCCAGCCGGTCGTAGAAGAGATGTTCGCGCGCGCCCATCCAATCCACCCGGCGGCCACCAAGCTGCTTCTTGAAACGCGAGATGCCCGCGTACAGGTGATCGGGCAGGCCGAACGGCTCGTATCCATACAGGTCGTACTCCGCGCAGCCGCGCTCCCGCGCAGCCTGAATCACCGTCCAGTGCAGAAGGTGGTTCGGCATCAGGTTTCGCCGTCGCGAAGTCGAACCGCCGTAAAGGTAGGTTGCGCGCCGCCCGAAATCCAGCAAGAGCAGGCCGGCGACGGCCTCTCCCTCCGCCTCCGCGAGAAACAGCTCCGCGTGCCCGCGAGGAAAGAGAGAATCGGCGAGATTCAGAAAGAATCCGTAAGGCTCCTGAAAGAAATCGTTTCGTGTCGCGGTCTCGGAGAACAGCCGATAGAACGCGCTCAGGTCCGCCGGGTCGGAGGAGCGCCTGATGTTTACGCCGTTCCGCATCGCCAGCCGCAGGTTATACCGGGCCTTGGGGTGCATGGCGGCCAGCAGAGCCTCATCCGGTTCGTCAAGATCGATCATGAGCGTGTGAATGGGAGTCAGATCGACCGGCGAGCGCGACCAGTTTCGGAGGAGCGAGGGAGCGGGAGGGGAGAGGTGAGGCTCGATTCGCAGGCCAAGCGTGTGGCTGAATCGAGAATCGTTTTCCACGGCGGCGAGGAGCAGGCGAAGGCAGGAGCGCGAAAGATCGGTGTCATGCCAGGGCAGCACCGGACCCTCCGGACAGACGACCAGGGACTGGCCGCCTTCCGTGGGATAGTGGAAAAGATTCGCAAATCCGATCAGCAATTCGCCTGAAAAGAACCCGTACCGAACGTTTACGAACCCCTCGCGAGCCTTGAAATCCGCCCAAGCCGAAGATTGCATGAAGCCCGTCTCCGGGGTTGAGTTGACGAGTGAATCGCACTCCCTGTCGAACGCCGCGCCAATCTCTCGAATCTCGACGCTGCCCGTCATCACTTGCCGAATCCGGGCAGAAGCAGGTTGATTTGTGCAAGGTCCTTGACCGACTTGGCGCGGTCCAGCGCGTTCTCGTCCACGTCCTGCTGATTCTGCGTAATGTCCCCCTCCGTCTTCGAAATGGCCTGGGAGGCGGACATGGAATCGGTGCCGTAGTCCACTTCATAGGAGGAGCCATAGCTCGAAGAGAGCGTGTTGTAATCCTGCAAATCCTTGTTCAGCGAAGCGCGGTCCGTCTGCAACTGCCGCAGATCGTTGTCAAGAGAGAGGATGTCCGCGCCTAGCTCCTTCTGCAGCTTGGTCAGGGAGCTCTTGAAGACCGCTGCCAGCTCCGGCGGACAAGGCCGCGCGTTCTTTTTCTCAATCCCTGTCCCACTCCACAGCTGCTTTCCGTCCGTATAGAGCCAGTCATCGTTCGGACCGTGCAGCGCGACCGCGCCGGCCGGAAGAAGATAAGCCCCTACGAATAGCTCCACGCTGCCGGCCGGCGCAATCGTTGGCGTCAACGCCTGCGGCTGCCGCGCACTTACAACCGCCTGGCCCAGCTTGCGATCGAGGTCCTCGAGGTTCCGAATCTCCGTCCAATCCTCCCGCACGGCAGGGAACAGCGCGCTGGTCCAGCCCACCCAGCTCAACCAGTCCCTGCGCGTCGACACCTCGGATCGTACTGCAACCTGCTGGCCGGTAATCTCCTGCGCAATGGTGTTGAACAGGGTGGGTTCGGCATAGACGGGCAGCAGCGGGTCGAGCGAGTTGACCGAGTAGAGCTCCAGCTTGCCGCCGTTCGCGAGCAGATAGGCGGTATCGGAGATGGTGATTACTACGTCGCCATTGTCGAGCACCATCAGATCATCGTCCGCCACGAAGAGCGTCTTGTGCTCGTCCCTTTGTTCGTGGATGTGCCCGCCGCTGCCGCGCGGGCCGCCGTGACCCACGTAGTAGGTGTGGCTGTACCCGCCGTAAATGAAGATACGCGGACGATACGAGTAGCCATAGATGTCCGAAGCATACCCGTGGCCGTAGCCGGACCGGAACCCGCTGCCTGTTACACGCGCGCCGGAAACGGTCGCACCGGTCGAACCCGAAGTATGCGCGCTGCCGAACGAGCCGCCGCCTCGCCCGCCCGCGAAGCCGCCCCGAACCCCGGAGGGGCTTGCGCTGAATCCGCGCGAGAAGCTGGCATGCCCAATGCCGGAGGAACCTTTGCCGAACGCGTTATCCGGCGCGATAGCGTTGGCAACGGTCATTACGATGACCAGGGCTGCGAACAGCTTGAAGCCCCACGCCCGCATCTCGCGGAAGTCCGGCGCGTGGTCCCTCAGGTAGTCGCGCAGGCGCGTCAATTCGGCGAACAGATCTCTGGGCAGCTCTGCAGCGCGGCGCAGGAGCGCCTGCACGAGCCGCCGAATGTCGATGCCGCGTACAGACCCTGCAACCTGCTCGGCCAGCGCTTCCACCATGTCTCGCGTGTGGTAGGGGTGCAGGACAGGGACCGCATCGAGCAGCGAATCGATGTCGTACACCGGCTCGCCGTCCATCTCGTCCGCCGTCGATAAGGGAGTGGGCAGCACGGCATTTGCCCCGTATCTAGATGAGCCGGGATTCAGCAGCATGGGCAGCAGAACCGGCGAATCGAGGGTATGAATCGGCACCCGTTGAAGAGTGCCGCGCTCCTCCCGCGAGAAGCTCGCGCCACGCCACAACCGATTCAAGTCCGCCTGCGCGGTCGGGACGGGGCACGCAAGATTCCGCAAATCCGCCTGCCGCAGCGGATGCAAAGGCTGATTTCCGGCCAGCAGGAACGCCCAGACGCCGTAGCCCTGCGCGCGAAACGAGGGGATGCAGACGCGATAGGGGAGGACCGAGAGGCCGGCCGCCCGCACGGTCTTGTGCAGGCACCAGAAAGCCTCCGGCGTGCGCTGGGGCGAGAATCCGTTGATGGCGAGGAGGCCGTCGTCCGCCAGCCTGCTCTTCAGCCGCTCATACCACTCGCGCGAGAACACGCGGGAATCTTCCGGCCTGCGCGGAACCGTCAGGTCGCACACTATAACGTCGTACCGCTCCGCGTTTTGGACGAACTCCCAGGCGTCGGAAATATACACTCCCACGCGCGCATCGTCGAAGGCGGAGGCGTTCCGAGAGGCAAGCTGCTCGCGCCCCAGCGTCACGACTTCAGGATCGTAATCCACCAGATCGACATGCGCTACGCCTGGAAACCGGAGCGCTTCTCGCAGCGCCAGGCCATCGCCGCCGCCGCAGATCAGGACCCGGAGTCCGTCCACTCCTTTGCCGTGGGACCGTCGCCGATTCCGCAGCAGGCAAAGCGCGGGAAGGACCAGACTCTCATGGTAGACCGCCTCGTCCGAGGTGTCGAGCTGAAGGTCGCCGTCGATGTAGAGCGCCAGCCCGCCGTCCGCGCGGCGGTCGATATGAAGGCTCATACGCTTCTCCTATGCGAGGCGACCCACGCGAGCTTTGATCCCGCCAAACCCGCTACCAGCCCGGCTGCCGCCGCGTAGATAAACGACAGCAGCGTAACGATCATGAAAAGCTGTCCCGCGTCGGGTCCGCTCTGCACGCGCATCCGCAGGACGATGAGCGAAAGCAGCGTATAGAAGAACATCGGCCACGCGGTGGCCCACATCGCGGAGCGAAACCGGTCTTGCGGCCTGGCGGACATGCCCTGCGCCCGGCCCGTAAGGTAGCCCGCCGCGGCCGGCACAAGCAGGAAGGCCAGGGCCGACCAGACGGGGATAGTCCAGCCGGTCGGCTGCCGGAACGCGAGGATGATATAACAGAGCGCGCTGAGGAAGAAGCCCTTCCAGAAGCTCCTTCGAATCCGCGTGGGCAGCCCCTTTTCCGCGCGACTGATGGAATTACGGAGATCGCGAATCTGTTTGGCCTGCACGCCGAGCCGCTCCGCGTCGGAAAGATGCGCGCGCGCCTCGTCGAAGTCGCCCCGCGCCAGCGCGCGCTCGGCCGCAACCATCTCGGCCTCTTTTGCCGCCGCACGCATCTCCGGCGACAAGTTGTCTTCGTGATTAGCCACTAGCGCTCCTCGCCGGTTGTAAACACGGTCTCGCTGCGTACTCCTGTCCCCGATTCGGGATAGGTGTGAATCGTCTCTACGCGCAGGCGTCCCGCCACCGCTTGCCATCCGACGCGCGTAACGGGCAATGAGCCGGGCTCGCCCGCGAAATAGTGGTCAAGCCTGTCCGCGTTGGGGACCGTCCGTCTGAGATCGTCCCCTTCGGCCAAAGGAAAGGGAGTCAGCCTGACCCGGCAACCAAGGCCGTGAATCGCGGCGCATCCCTCGTTGCTGCTATCACCTGCCATATCGAGCAGGGGAGTGGCCTGGCCTGTCGCGGGCGCGCAGGTGAAAAGTTCGGTGATTCGCAGCCGCCTATCTGCGCGCTCGACGGTAACCGCGTGGCTGGAGCCAAGTATATGGAGGGTGACCCGCCACATGTCCCAATTAATGACTCGCGTGTCGAGAATCCTGAGCGGCTCGATCTCCGCGGAGCCGGCAATGAGCCGGTAACGAAGGTCGGAAATGGAGTGCGTTATAACGGAAAGCGGTTCTATCATGTTGCGTGCACGTTCGCCGAGGACTCCTTGGAATCCTTGTTGTGGCCGAAGCAGTAGATCACGCCAGACACGACGAACGAAGGATAAAGCAGGTTTCACCCGCACGACGTTTGTACTCGGCAGCTTTCGCAACTCAATGCTGCGCGGCCGTGGGAGCTTTAGTTTCTGGAGCGGATTCAACCGGCTTCAAATACAGCTTTTTCGCCGGATAATCGATGAGCACGCGGAACCGGCTCAAGAGCTCCATACCGAGGATCGGAATCGAGGATTTCGTGTCCTTCGCATACCAGCGAACCGATACGTCGCTACATTCGACGCCTGCCAGGCTCAATTTTGGGAGGTTTCCCGCGCTGCCTTTGGCGCTATTGTAAAGTGTATTGATGCTTGTGCCGCTTTTTTTCTTAAGGCCCAGCGCTTTTGCAAATGCCGCCGACACCACGGTACTTGCTCTACCCGTGTCCAACAGGAATTCTTCCTTCCTGAATGCAGATCCATCGGTTCCGATCGGTGACCGCGCGGTGACATAAGGGCGCAAATCGTTGTTGTCCATCCTGAATAGGAGAGACGCCGCGTCCTGAAAGCCCATTTCCGCGCGCTCTCGATCCGTGAGACCCGCAGGATATATAAAGGTGATAGAACGCTTCTGAAAGTCCAGAATCAGCGCGAGTTGCGCCAGAAGGTCCCCTCCTATAATCCCATCGAAATTTGGTGCGTCAGAGAGCGCAACCTTGTATCCAGGCACGACGAATGCATCAAAGGCACCGGTGTTGAATTCTCCGTATTGTACGCCCGGAATTAAAACCATGTGTGTCGGTTGCCCGCCAATAATAACTGGCTTTCCACTTTTGGAGACCGCATCCTTGGCGACAAGTCTGAATTTGACAGACGCGAAGTCCGTGATGCATGTCCATATTGAACCTGTGTCAACGGCGAAGAGTGCGTCTGAATAGCCGACCTTCACTTTGATTATAGGCCGGAGATCATCCGGATGCGCAAACGGAATCGTAGTAGTGGATCGCTTCGTCTCAGTCGGCTGCCCAAAGCAGGCCTGTGGCAGGCATTGTGGCATGGCTGCCAGGATGAGTGGAAAGTAGAGTATGGTTCGGCGATATCTTTTCTGCACATTTGATCTCCATAAACCATGTCCAGCGACCTCTTGCATCCAAATGATTCGCCGGTCTGCCGTCCAATCCTCTAGATGTATATTTCACCCGCTTATTAAAGAATGTCCGTACACCGCCACTAGGAGTAAGCGTCCAGGGCAGCGAATATCGGAAATGCCTTTGTGCATGGCCGCGTTTCGCAATCCGTTTGCCCGTACAGACGCTATCTTATAAGAAACGAGGTCCCAACATGGTTCGCAAGCCTTTGTTCCTGTTAGTCGCATTCATCGCCCTGACCTGCGGCTCTGCCTGCTCAGCCCAGACACCGCCGCAAGTCGTAGATCTCTGGCCCAAAGGGTCGGCTACACTTCAGGGCGCGAATGAAAAGGAGATAACTGCTCCGCCCAATCCGTCGCCCGGCCGGCGCGTCAACTCCATCAAGAACGTTCATAATCCAACCATCGAGGTGCGCCTGCCGTCGCCCGACAAGGCGACCGGCGCGGCCATCATCGTCGCGCCCGGCGGTGGTCATCAGCAGTTGGTGTGGGGTTCCGAGGGGACCGACATTGCGGAATGGCTGAACGGCATAGGGGTCGCGGCGATAATTCTCAAATATCGCCTCGCGCAGACGCCGGGCTACCACTACACCGTCGAAGGGGAGGCGCTCCAGGATACGCAGCGCGCCATCCGAATCGTGCGCGCCCGCGCCAAAGAGTGGAACATCAACCCAGACCGCGTCGGCATCCTCGGTTTCTCTGCGGGCGGCGCGCTGGCTGCATTGGCCGACATCCGGTTCGACCGCGGCAAGCCCGATGCCGCCGATCCTATCGATCGGCAGAGCTGCCGTCCCGATTTCGTCGGACTCGTATACGCCGGGTGGGCACCAATGGACATCACTGCGCCCAAGGACGCCGCGCCCGCTTTTCTGACCAGCGCGGGCAGCGACGACCCGTTCCACGCCAAAGAGACGGTCGAGTTCTTCGATTCTCTCTTCAAGGCTGGCGTTCCCGCCGACCTCCACATCTACGCGCACGGAGGGCATGGCGGCGGAATTCGAAGCCGCAATGGTATCCCTTTCGGCACCTGGCATGTCCGATTTCAGGAGTGGCTTGCCGACCTGGGCATGCTCAAGAAGCCCTGACCCAAAAACAAAGCGGAGCGATGCCGGAGTATTATCCGCGCATCGCTCCGTTTCAATTTAGCCGCCTGCCCACGCTCTGAAATACGGTTACCACTCTTCGCGGGCTGTCGCGACCGTCTTGCCTCCCGCACACGCCCTCTTTGTGGAGGCAATATGCAGAAGATGGAGATTCTCCGTGTCGTGCCAGGCGCTCTCGCGCCGCCGCCAGTAGACCAGATATGCCTGCTTGCCGTCCGTTGTGGGACACCAACCCTCTTCGCCCTCGCCGGTGAATAGCACCACTCGCGCATAGGGCTTAAGAGGCACGTCTTTCGTAAAAATGTAAATCTCCGGAGCGGTCCGCTCAGGCTCGCCCCAATACCAAGTATCGGTTACAACGGCCCATCCGCGCAGCGAGACCGTCTGCAGCCCGTGATTCTGAAGGACGACATATTCGCCCTGCGGTGAATCGGAAAGATGAATATCGACGATCTTAAGCAAAGTTCGCTCCGCAGTATAGGAGTGAATAGTTGCCAGAGAATGGCATTAGTACGATCCCATTCACAAATCGGTTCCCTTGCCGGGAGTGTATCTTTCCGGGCAATCGTTAAGAGATACGCACCTCGAACTATTGCCGCTTGTACGGATTGTCGCCCGCCAGCCATCGATATGTAACGATCTGTCTATAATGGCCCAGTTTGTCAAGACACCGAGCGGACTATTTGTAAGTTAGGTTCTGCTCCTTTCCGGTTGTCTTGCCGGTGAGTGCCGAAGTAGACCTCGGCGGGTGTACGATAGTCGAGCGACTGATGCGGTCGCCGATC
>JBBROJ010000002.1:0-91649 GCA_038229495.1 Chthonomonadales bacterium | reverse complement strand
CGGTCAGGTAGAACACCTCCACCTCGTGCTCTCGATATTTTTCCAGCCAGTGTGCCATTGATCTTCTCCTGACGGAATATTCCGCGAACCAGCCGCCGGCTCCTCCAGAGGCAATTGTACGGCCCAACCGCAAAGATACGAAGCTAATATCTTACTAAACAGTGTGTCTGGAAAGCGATTGATGTCAGCGCCGCGCCTTGCTTTTTCTCGTCCGTTCACGTATAATCCGGGTAGCAGGCCTGTTCCTTTTACCTGCATAAAATAACTATTCCAGCTGCCTGTGAGAGGTCAATCACGTGTCATTTGTCTATCCCTTCCCCGTGTCAAAGCGCCCCGCCGTGCTTGCCGCCATGCTAGCCGCGTTCTCCGCTGCCGCGCTAAGCCTTGTTGTCGCCGGCTGTCACCGGAAACAGCAGGATGCGATCGGCGTTACTGCCCCGCCGCCAAAGCCGAAGCCGACGATCAGCGAAATCGATCTGAAGAGCTACCACCCCAATGAGTCCGGCGCGGTCATGGTGCTCATGTACCACCGCCTGAATCCGAAGGAGCCGGACAGCGACCTGAATCGGCAGCCGGACACATTTCGGAAGGACCTCGAAGATCTGTATAAGCGCAACTATCGGCCGGTAAACGCCGGTGAGTTCGTCGATAACAATATGGACGTGCCCATCGGCAAGACGCCCGTAGTGCTGTCTCTCGACGACTCGCTGCCCACTCAGTTCAACATCGTGCGTGGCGCGGACGGCCAGCCGCATATCGATCCCAACTGCGCGGTCGGCATAATGGAGACGTTTCACAAGGAGCATCCGGACTGGGCGACAAAGGCGACATTCTTCGTTCTGCCGGAGTATGCGAAAGACCCCAGGCATGTATCGCCTGTACCGTTCTATGACCCCAACACGGTTGCGGATAAGATTGAGTACCTGGTCAAGAACGGATATGAAGTCGCGAATCATACGACCACGCATCCTCAGATGGACCGGTTGTCTCCGGAGAAGATTCAGTGGGAGATTGGGTACGCCGCGCACAGCATCGAGCAGATTTCGCCTAAGCTGAAACTCAATGTGCTGGCGCTGCCCTACGGACGCCTGCCCCGCAAGGATTCGCGCAAATACCTTCTGTCCGGCAGCGGCGGCGGCGGAACATACAAAAACAAAGCCGTACTCCTCGCCGCCTATCGCCCGGTCGCTTCTCCCGTCACCTTTGTCGATAAGAAGACCGCGGTCTATCAAATCGCTCCGTTCAATCCCTACAAGATAGAGCGCGTGCTGCCGGACGCGAAGCAGGCCGGCAAGCCGGGCACCTTTGAATACTGGCTCAAATGGTTCGACGACAACCCGAGCCAGCGCTACGTCAGCGACGGAAATCCGCACCTCGTCACCGTTCCCAAGAGCCTGATAAAGGTGGTTGACGCGAGCGCGATAAAGAAGCAAGGCAAGGAGCTGTTCACGTACTCGTTTGGCGGTTCCGGAGGCGGCGGACTGAATGTCGAATCGAGTTCAGCCGCATCCGGCGGCGGGGGTCTCAGCATCGAATCGGGATCGCCTGCCCCCTCCGGCGCGAAAGGTGGAGGCCTGAGTGTGGAACCCGCGCCTAAGCGATAGGTTCAACAAGCGGCTTATTCGCGTAATCGGCCAGATGGACCTGTCGCCATGTAACGGTTGCGACGAATGCGGCCTGCGCTGCGCCGCGGGCGTTCAGGTGGCGCGGCAGGAGGTTGACTCGGTCCGGAGATTCATAGATGAATCGCCGGACCGCGATTCTATTGAGCGCGTGCTTGCGCAGGACAAGACGGTCGATCTCGGCGATGGCGTGACCGTCAAAATGTGCCGATACCGCGACATGGAACGCGGCGGGTGCGCGGTCTATCCTGCGCGCCCGCTCGTCTGCAGGCTGCTCGGACATGTCGAATGGATGCCCTGTCCTATCGAGAAGTTCGAAGTGGCTGTGAAAACCCCGGACGCTCTGGAACTTTTGGACGAATACTCGAACCACGAGCGCCATACGTTTGAGGGGTGGGATGAAGTCAGTGCTGAGTGCTGAGTGCTGAGTGCTGAGTAAGGGCGGCCCTGTGTGGCCGCCCTGGAATTGGTCTAGGTGGCCGCCCCGGCACTGGTGGGGAGCAACCCCCGCGTTGCGCCGCGTTTTTGCACCGTTGGGTCTTTGCGCCGTGTGTTTGCGCCGCGTCGCGCCGGAGTTGGGGTCGTTGAGTCGTTGGGTTGTGAAAGGGTTGCTGCATGCCGGAGTATATTGCGCCGGGAGCTTACATTGAAGAGACGGCGTTTCGTTCAAAGAGTATTGAAGGAGTTGATACGAACGCAACGGTATTTCTGGGAGTTGTTCCTCCGATTCTGCGGAAACCGGATGCTGGCAAAACGAGGGTTTCTCCACAGATCGCAACTTTCGCCGAGATTGAGCTGATTTGCGGCTCCCTCAGGGATGTTCGAGAAATTTCCGCGGACGACGTTCAGGCATTTCACTGGCTGCTGGCGGCTGTAAAGGGCTTCTTCGCGAACGGGGGTCGCAACTGCAGCATTGGGTATTTCGATTCAACAGCCGAACTGATCGCGTGTACTGACTTCACGCCTCTGCTTGGCAGCGCGACTGAAGATGGACCGGTATCGCTGGCCGCAGCGCCGGGGCTTACCGACGCGGCGGCGCAAATGGCGCTTGAAGCAGCATGCGAATCGATGAAGTTGTTCACGATTCTGGATGTGCCGCAGGCCACTTCCATCGATTCCCGCGATTCTTATTCTGCGCTTCTTGCACAGCATGCGGGCCGCTTCAACACGCAGTATGCCGCTCTCTACGCCCCATGGCTAACTCTCGCCGATGGTGCGTTACAGCCGCCATCCGGCCATGTCGCCGGCGTGTTCGCGCGCTCCGACCTCAAGAATGGTGTTCACAAAGCCCCTGCCAGTCTCAACGTCGAAGGAATTCAGGGAGTCAACGGGTTATTCAATCCGGCACAGCAGGCTGCGCTCAATGCCGCGGGCGTCAACCTAATTCGCGATCTCCGAAGCGAGCGAAAGGGAATCTTGCTATGGGGCGCGCGCACGCTGTCAAAGGATGCGGAGTGGAAGTATGTCAACGTTCGCCGCTGCGCGACGTTTCTTGAGCGCTCAATCGAGCAGGGCACGCAGTGGACGGTCTTCGAGCCGAACAACGAGGCGCTTTGGGTGAGCGTTCGTCGGATGTGTGAGGATTTTCTGCTTAATCAGTGGCAAATTGGCACGCTGATGGGGAATCGCCCCCAGGACGCCTTCTTCGTGCGCTGCGACCGAACCACGATGACGCAGGACGACCTCGACAACGGACGCCTGATCACGCTCGTTGGAGTGGCGGTCGTTAGACCGGCGGAATTTGTTATCTTTCGTATTGGGCAGTTGACAGCCGATTCCGGCGACGGCGATCCCGGCGCGGAGTGAAGAGGAACACGCAGCGCAGGCGTCGAAGTCTTAGGCGTTCGAAATCAGTGCATTTCTAGTTCATACAGGAGACAGCGCGCATGGCAGCTGCATCACGACGTGGTGTTACAGTAACAATCTTTGCATTGCTGAAGGCAGGGATGATCGCAGGACTGATCGCCGTCCGGCCCGCGGCGGCCGACCTTAAGTCCTTTATCGCGAAACCCGAGCCGGCCTACAAATGGGAGAAGCGGGGCGAGCAGAAGCTGGAGGGCGGAACGATGTATGATCTCCACCTCGTTTCCCAGACATGGAAGAACGGGCCCTGGGAGCACCGCCTCGTGATCCTGAAGCCCGACAACGTAAAGCACCCGGAGTTCTGTACCCTCCTGAATACTGGCGGCAGCGGACGGAACGAGGAGTTCCAGGCCAACATGAAGCTCGCCTCGACATCCGGCTGCATGAGCGCTGTTCTTTTCAACATTCCGAATCAGCCGCTCTATGGCGGCAAGACCGAAGACGCCCTCATCGTGTATACCTGGCAGCAGTTCTTTCTTTCCGGAGACGAAGACTGGCCCCTCCATTTCCCCATGGCGAAGGCCGTCATTAAGGCGATGGACGCGGTTCAGGAATGCGCGAAGTCGGAAAAGCTTCCCGACATCACCAGCTTCCTGGTATATGGCGCGTCGAAGCGGGGCTGGACGACGTGGCTAGTCGGCGCGGCCCAAGACCCAAGAGTGAAGGCCATCGCCCCGATGGTCATCGATACGCTGAACGTGGCGAAACAGATTCCTCATCAACTGGAAGCGTTCGCCGGTACGCCGAGCGAACAGATTGGGGACTACACCTCCGGAGGAATGCTGAAGCTCATCAACACCCCGCGCGGAAAGAAGCTCATGGACCTAGAGGATCCCTATAGCTATAAGGATGTCCTGACACTGCCCAAGCTTCTGATACTCGGCACCAACGATCCCTATTGGGCGCAGGACGCGCTGAATCTCTACTGGGACGATTTGAAGGGGCCGAAATGGGTCTCCTACACGCCCAACAGCGGCCACGGCCTGGACGACAGGGAGCACGTTTACGCCACGCTCTCCGCATTCGCGCGCTCAGTGTCCGACAAGAAGAAGTTTCCGACGGCGACCTGGTCATACTCGGTGAATGGCAGCGGCGTAGATCTAAATGTCAGGTCCGATACCAAACCGAAATCGGCCCGGTTCTTCTTCAACAGCGCTCCTACGACAGATTTCCGCAAGCTGCGAAATTGGACGTCCGTCCCTATGACCGTTAATGGTAAAGCTGTGACCGGCCACATGGATCCACCGGGCGATGGGTTCAAAGCGGTGTACGGGGAGCTGGAATACGAAATGGACGGCAAATCCTACACGCTCTCCACTCAGATCAAGATTCTTCCGGCGAAGAAATAGAGAACGGAAGTCGGAAGACGGAAGTCGGAAGTCGGAAGCTAACGACCCAACGACCCAACGAACCAACGACCCAACGACCCATGCTACACTTACTCCTGGGCCGCGCGCTGATGCGCTGGCTTGACAAGATAGGCGATGAGACGCCGCCGGCCTCCGCAACGGGCAACTTGCCCGTGGCGGAGTTGGCTTCGCCGGCTCTGGAAGAGGCCGCCGTGCCGGAATCCAGGCCGCCCCAGGAGTGGGTCTATCCGCGCTTGCAGCGGCGCGCAATGGGCAGCCTGTTTGAAGTCTATCTCGCTGGAACGGACAGGGAAGCGCTGGTCGCGGCGGGGAACGAGGCGCTGGACGAGGTGGAACGACTGGAGCGGCAGCTCAGCCACTACCGCGACGACAGCGATATTGCCCGCTTGAACGTGCATGCCACACAGCAGTGGGTGCGACTGGAACCGATTCTGTACGACCTCTTGAAGCGCTGCTGCGAACTGTCGACGGAGACCGGCGGCGCTTTCGACATTACGGCAGGGCCGCTCATCAAAGCGTGGGGATTCTTTCGCGGAGAGGGCTGCATCCCCTCAGAGGATGAGCTTGCCGAGATCATGGAGAACGTGGGGTCCTGCCGCATTCTCTTCGACGACGAGGACCATCTCGTTCTTTTTACGGCTCCCAAGCTGGAGATCAACCTGGGCGCGGTCGGCAAAGGCTACGCCATGGACGCCGCCGCAAAGACTCTCCATTATTTCGGCGTGGAGAGCGCCGTCATTCATGGCGGACAGAGCACCATCTACGCGCTTGGGGAACCGCCTGCTGGCGATGAGGCGATGAGGCGAGAGAGCGATGAGGCGATTGGGCGAGAGGGCGATGAAGCGGAAAACCAACGACCCAACGACCCAACGACCAAACCACCCAACGACCTAACGACTCCCGCCTCATCCCTCATCCCTCATCCCTCATCCCTTCCTTCGGGTTGGCCTTTCCAGATCAAGGATCCGCGTGACCGAGATACGGTGCTGGAAACGGTCTATCTAAAGAACGAAGCTCTCTCCACGTCGGGCAATTATGAGCAGTTCTTCGAGGTTGATGGCTTGCGGTACAGCCACATCATCGATCCAAGGACTGGCCGACCCACTCATGGTGTGGTAAGCGTGTCGGTGATTGCGCCTTCGGCGGCAGACAGCGATGCGCTCTCGACCGCTTTCTTCGTACTGGGCCGCAAGGCGACGGAGGAGTATTGCAAAACCCGCCCGAATATCCGTGTTATAATGATCGAGGAGCGCGCCGGAGCCGAGATTCACGTGACGAAGATTGGCTTTGAGCCTCCCGCCCGCGCAGAATCACTCAGCATCGTAGAAGTCCCCAATCATGATCTTGAGAGCGGCGCGCCCGCGCTTGAGATCAGCGGTTGTACATCTGGAGGTTAACGCAATGAATCGACCCGAAGCAGAACCCACGCTCTCTTTATCCAACGAGGGAGTATCCCGGCGGCAGTTTATCCAGGGATCGGCAGCCATCGCCGGCGCGATGGGCCTGAGCCTGACAAGTTGGGCGGAGGCGCAGGAGAAGCGCAAGACGCTTCTGAAGGAGAACCGGCCCGTCAACTGCGCCTTTATCGGGGTGGGAGATCAGGGCTTCAATGTCGACTACAAAGCGGCCCTCAGCGTTCCAGGCGTCAACATGGTCGCAATTTGCGACGTCTACGAGCCTTACCTCAAGCGCGCGCAGGCGCTTGCTCCCAAGGCGGAGACCTATACCGACTACCGCAAGGTTTTGGACCGCAAGGACATAGAGGCGGTGCTGATCGCGGTGCCTCTCCACATGCATGCTCCCATCGCCATCGCCGCCATGGAATCGGGAAAGAACGTCTTCTGCGAGAAGATGATGGCGCATACGGTTGCGCAGGCGAAGGGCATGGCGCGCGCCTGCGTGAACAGCAAGAAGGTACTCCAGATAGGCCATCAGCGCCGCGCGAACATTATGTACAACCATGCGTGGGAGATGATTCACGAGAAGAAAGTCTGCGGACCGATTACCCACGTGCGCGCGCAGTGGAATCGCAACGGGAACTGGCGCAAGTCGCCAATGCCCGGCATGAGCGACGAGGCGCGCAACTGGCGCATGTGGTGGAAGTATTCGCACGGCCTCATGTCGGAGCTGGGGACACACCAGATCCACGCGGTCAACTGGTTCCTGGGCGCGGCCCCTACAGCAGTAGTCGGCATGGGTGGGATCGATTATTGGAAGGACGGGCGCGAGGTCTTCGACAACGTGGAGGTGGTCTTCGAGTATCCGGGCGGCGTGAAGCTGAACTACACGAGCCTGACTACCAACCAGTACGACGGCTACTACGAGCAATTCATGGGCAAGGACGGCACGCTGATTATCTCCGAGGAGAAGGAGACGCCGTCGAGCTTCTATCGCGAACCGACCGCTCAGGTAGAGGACTGGATGAAGGCCAGCGCCACCGCTCAGAAGGGCAAGCACAAAGAGGCAGGCCTCCAACTCGATCCTTATGCCACGAAGAAGGTGGGCGCGGGCACGAAGGTCGGCGAGAAGGTGATGTCCGGCGACGTGACGGGCAAGTCGGCGTACGTCCTTGAGATGGAGGACTTCTTCAACGCGATTCGGACCGGATCCCCCGTGACCTGCGACTGGAAAGAGGCTATCGGCTGCTGCATCGCGGCTATCAAGGCCAACGAAGCAATGCTTCATAATAAGCGAATCGATATCAAGCCTGAAGAGTACGCGATTTAGCAACGATAGGACGGTTGGCTCAATGAGACTGGAATCAAAGCCATTATTAAGCACATTCGCCGCATAATGGCCGTGTGAGAGTAAAACAATGGAGACGCTAGAACGGCTCGAAGAGGAGGTCCGAAAGTTAAGTCCTGAGGAGTTTGCCCGATTTAAGGATTGGGTCATTGAATTCGAATGGAACGCTTGGGACAAGCAGATTGAGTGCGATTCGACTGCCGGAAAACTTGATGCTCTAGCCGCGAAGGCTCGCGCCGACTATTCCGCAGGCCGGACGAGGGCGCTCTGAATCATCACGCCAACGAGGATTTCTGGACCCGCTATCATGTGCTTCCCTCGGCGGTTCAACGACAGGCGGACAAGGCCTACCGGCTTCTGCGCCAGAGCTCTCGGCACTCTTCACTACACGTCAAGAAGATTGGTGAGCATTGGTCTGCCAGGATAAACGATAGTTATAGAGCTCTTGCCCATGAAGTAGAAGGCGAATTCGTGTGGTTTTGGATTAGTACTCACGCGGAATATGATCGGCTCATCTCATCATAGGCACAACATGCAATCGACATCAAGCAGGGAGACTACTTGGTTTAGCATGCAATCCCTATAATGCGTACAACCGCGGCAAACTTGTCTGCACACATGTGCTCTTGGTTGGCTGGCTGACAAAGTGAAGTCGAAAGGACCCTGATACGTTGCTGGAACTACAGCAACGTATCAGGGTCCTTTCATATGCGACGCTCAAGTCACCGGACCTTGCCACTATCGTTGACCGCGATTCGCAGTAGCGAACCCATGCTGCATTATCTGCCGCGCGAGGACCAGGATGTGTACATTACGGGTTCGCGAGATGCGCCAGGTCGATTGCGCGGCGCTGTCGGTCTTCGATCCATGGGGCGTGGGACAGGCTGTGGCGAGCGCTGGGCGACCGGCTGCGTATACGTAAAACCGCTGGCCTCGCGCCGCTCGATCTTCTTGCTGATCAGTTTCTCGATGCCGGCAAGATAGGTATGCTCGTCGCCGCAGACCAGCGATATGGCCTCGCCGGGGCTGCCCGCTCTGCCGGTCCGCCCGATTCGATGTATGTAGTCTTCGGGGACGTTGGGCAGCTCGAAGTTAATGACGTGCGGAAGCTGATCGATGTCCAGGCCGCGCGCCGCGATGTCGGTGGCGACAAGGACCCGCACGCCGCCCGCCTTGAAATCTGCAAGCGCGCGCACTCGTTGCGGCTGGCTGCGGTTGCCGTGAATGGGCACCGCCGAAATGCCGTCCCGCTCAAGCTGCCTTGCCAGGCGATCGGCCCCGTGCTTGGTACGCGAGAAAACAAGCGCCTGCCGGATGTTCTCCTGCTTGAGCAGGTGCACGAGCAAGGAACGCTTCTCGTCCCTGGACACCATGTAGACCGACTGTGTCACAAGATCGCTTTCGGCGTTCTTGCGGGCCACCTCGACACGAACCGGTGAGTTGAGAAGCCGGTCCGCCAGCGCCTTAATCTCATCTGAAAAGGTCGCTGAGAACAGCAGGTTCTGACGCCGGGCGGGCAGTAGGGAGAGAATCTTCTTGATATCGTGGATGAAGCCCATGTCGAGCATTCGGTCTGCCTCATCCAGCACCAGAAACTCTACGCGGCTAAGATCGACCGTCCTCTGTTGAACGTGGTCGAGCAGGCGGCCAGGCGTAGCGACCAGAATATCGATTCCGCGATGAAGCGCTTGAAGCTGCGGACCCATTCCGACGCCGCCGAAGATGACCGTGGACTTAATGGGAAGGTATCTGCCGTATTCGCGTATGCTCTCTTCCACCTGGGCGGCCAGCTCGCGGGTAGGGGTGACGATGAGCGCGCGAACGGGCCGCCTGCCCTGAATAGGACGCGCAGAGCCCGCGCTCATGAGCTGAAGCAGCGGAAGAGCAAAGCCGGCTGTTTTCCCCGTCCCGGTCTGCGCTCCCGCAAGGATATCTCGTCCCTGAAGAATGACCGGTATGGCCTGCGCCTGAACGGGAGTCGGCGTTGTGTAGCCTGCGTCGCCGAGGGCGCGCAGAAGTTCGGCCCGGAGGCCGAGCGATTCGAAAGACATAGTAGTTGAAATCTCCTGAAATCGGCCTGTTCAAGCTTACCGCTTGTATCCGGTTCAGGCAGATCGCGAAATGGGTGCACAGATCGGGGCGAAACAGGGCTAACCGCGAGCAGGGTGGAGGCGCAAACCGGAGTGCGAACCAACACAGCGATGCACAGAACTTTGTGTGACAACCTTATAATACCACACTATTTATAATACCACACTAATTGGGTTTGACGCCGTTTCGCGCCCGCTGTTTCGCAGAGCTCGCCGTGCGGACGCTCGATTCGCAGGAAAACCGCCCCTCGCGGACGAAGAAAGAAGTCATGTTCCGCCGGGAACATAATAGCGTCAGACCGCAACTTGAAGGAGCGATTTCACATGTTATTTCCTGTAATGGCCGCCGTGCTCTCGGTGACTTTGGCCGCGTCGCAGGCCCGCGTTCCCATAAAGCTCAAGACTCAATTGGACGATATCGCCACCAAATTCCATGGTACGCTTGGATACAGCCTGCATAATCTGAAGACGGGAGATCGAATCGACCGCCAGGGCAACGAGAAGTTTCCTACGGCCAGCACGATTAAACTGGCGGTTCTTTGCACGGCGATGGACAAGCAGCAGAAGAGCGAAATAGGTTACTACGACAAGCGGCCCATTGCGAAGGACGATCTGCGCGGCGGGGCCGGATTTCTCCAATTCTACAAGGATGGATCAAAGGTGGAGCTGAAGGAGCTGCTCCACCTCATGATAACCGTGAGCGATAACACCGCTGCCGCCATGATGATTCGGTGGCTCACGCCAATGGAGGTGAATCGCTGGCTCGATGGGCACAGCCTCAAGACAACCCGGCTGCTCTCGCAGCTTCCTGAATCGGAGACCGACTTGCGCACGCTGTCGAAGACGTGGGGCCTCGGCGTTACGACACCCAATGAGATGCGCGGTCTAATGGAGATGGTGGGAGACGGCCGCGCCGGCACGCCCGCTGCCTGCGACGAAATGCACCGCATTCTGAATCACCAATATTTTGACGACGGCATTGCGGGACAGATTCCGCCAACCGTTTGTGTCGCGAGTAAGAGCGGAGCGGTTGATGAGTCGCGGTCGGATGTCGCGCTGGTGCACGCTCCTGCCGGCGACTACGTCCTTGCAATCTACACAAAAGAAGCGAAGGATCAGCGGTGGGTTCACGATAATGAGGGCGAGGAGGCGATTCGCGCTATCTCCCGCGCTGTGTTCCAATTCTACAACCCCAGGGTGAAGTGGTCGCCACCCGTCGGAGTTGAAAAGTTCTGAGGAGTTGATTCTGAAGGATTGGCTGTAGGGAGCGGCGAATAGAATGCGAAGAATGGATAGCCCGAATTAATTGGGATTTCCGCGTAGGGAGCAACCTCCGCCACATACGGGAGCGCCGTGTTCTAGACTGCGCTGCGCCGCCCTGACGAAGGCGTAGCGTCGTCCGCGCAAAGACGATATTCAGAAAGGAGCCGCTTGAATGCGTTTCGCATCCAAAGTTGCTTACACGATTTTCCTTGCCTCAACTGTAATTCTGGTTGGAACTTCCTCGGCGCAGGCACAAAAACCGAAAAAAGCCGTCCCTGCCAAACCCACCGCCAAGCCGCCTGTTCAGAATCAAACGAAAACACAGGGGCAGCTTGCTGGTGGCAACGGCCAGTTTGGCGTTATCTACGGCATTCCGAGCTTCAATTTTGTGATACTGGGAGCGCGATACACGCTCGACCCCTACGACGCCTACGGCGGAATCATTAACGACGCCGATTCTAAGATTGTGGTGCTCGATATCGCGCTCAAGAATACCGAAAAGTCGGACTCCTTTTTTAGCCCCGACGGCCTAATCACCCTCGTGGATCAGAAGGGCGAGATTATCCAGGGCGGCACGCTGAGACTGATGAGCAAGATAGTCGATTCGGCGTCGTTCACGCTTCGGCCCGGCCAGGGTCTGGGCCGGCCGGAGCTGAAAGACGCTGTCCAGTTGGCCTGGAAAGTGCCGCTTAAGTCCCGAATCGTAAAGATTATGGTGAACAAGGGCCGTGTCGGACGCAAGGAGGAGGTCTTTCGCTACTACGTTGCCGGCGCGACCAAAGAGGATGCGGGCGAAGCGGGCGATCCGAAGAACGTCATTCAGCCGCTGCCCGAAATCGCGCGCGATCCCGCGGACAAAGCAGGCGCAGTCGGCGCTCCGGTGGGCAAAGGCAGTTTCGGAGTTTGGCTTCCCTCCGGCTACTTCCAGATTCGCGCGGACGGCTTCGCATATTCCATGGAGAATCCGGTCAATGACGAGCCCGTCGAGGACGGCAAGCGTTACGCGATCCTTACTCTGACCGCAAAGAGCGACTGGTCCAAGGACATTAGCATGTTCGAGGTTATTGGCGGGGACTTTCCCACGTACGAAATAACCGATGGGGACGGGGAGCGGTACAAGCCCGTGAGCTATCGCAAGGCCAAGCGCAAGGAGGACCCCGAACACGCCTTTAAGAAAGGGGACGAATACACTCTCCGCGTAGTGTTCCTGATGCCGAAGGACGCTGTGGCAAAGAAACTCGTAATCGGAACCGGCAGCGCTTACAAATGGGGCCCGGATGTCTCCGGGATTAAATAGGCAAAAGCTCTCCATCCATCAGCCCGCGAAATACTGCAAACGCGGGCTGACGTTTTGACAGAGACAGGAGTAGTTGGTACAATGCCTGTGGAGGTGCTCCATGATAGCCAAGCCCCGCGCGACAATCGATGATTTATACCGTGTGCCTGACGGTCAAAAGGCTGAGCTGGTGAACGGGGAGGTTGTTCTGCTGTTGCCGACAGGGGATGAGCCGGGGTACGCGGGAGACGAGATCTTTGTATCGCTGAGAACCTATGCTCGGCAGGGTACGATGCTCGGCAGAGGACGTGCTGTAGGGGACAACAAGGGATTTCGCGCTGGCCTTCCGCACCGGGAATCTTTCAGCCCGGACGCCGCGTTCTATACCGGCCCTCCTTGTGGAATGCGCTTCTTCGAGACCGCGCCCGTTTTTGCCGTCGAAGTGAGAAGCGATGGCGACTATTGACAGGTTACCGAGGAGGCGATGGCGCAAAAGCGGGCGGACTACTTTTCGGCGGGTACGAAGGTCGTGTGGGACGTCGATCTGCTGGCCGGAGACGTGGTGCGAAAATACGATTCGGAACATCCGTATACGCCCCAGATATCCCATCGCGGCGAAGAGGCTGACGCCGAGCCCGCCGTTCCGGGGTGGCGCATGTCTGTGAACGATCTGTTCGAATAGCTCCTGATCTTTCAGGCCGAACTTTTGTAGTGCTGTGTAATGAGGGCGATAAATGAGCGCATGGACGCGCTGATGAACTTGTCCGATCTATGTATCAGTCGAATCTGCCGGTTCGCCTGCGGCACGTCCTTGATCGAGAGCGCCGCGAGGCGGCCCGCCTCTACTTCGGCGCGAATCGCGACCTCCGGCAACATGGAGATACCCAACTCCGCCTCGATCATCCGCTTGATAGCCTCAACGTTATCCAGCTCCATCGTCACCTGCTCCTCCACTCCCGCCGCGCTCAGAAGCCTGTCCACGTAGGTCCGCAGATTCGTGCCTGTTTCCATCAGGATGAGGGGGCTTCCCGCAAGCTCGGAAGCAGTTACGGAACTGTGAGCGGCCAGCGGATGGCCCGGAAAGACGACCGCGCACGTTTCGTAGTCGGCCAACGCCGCCGTTTCGAGGATCCGTTCGTGGACTTCCGCTGTAACCAGGCCGAGGTCGGCTTCGTTTGCGCGGACCATCTCGACGACCTGCGCGGATGCCCCGGTATGAACCGATATTTCGACTCGTGGAAATGATGCGCGGAATGTACGCAGCAACGCGGGAAGCACGTAGGTCGCGAGCGTACTGCTCGCGCCGACCGCAAGTCTCCCCGCCGCTCCAGACCCGACTTCGCCCACTGCGTGACGCGCTTCGCGGGCCAGCCGTACGATCTGTTCGGCGTAGCGATGCAGCGCCTCTCCCGCCGCTGTCATTCTCACCGTGCGGCCTAAACGATCGAATAGACGCGTGCGCAGCTCGGTCTCCAGAGCGGCGATCTGCCTGGTGACCGCCGGCTGCGTAAGATGCAGCGCGTCCGCCGCGCGCGTGAAACTGCCATGCGCTAAGACTGCCTCAAAAGCTTCCAGTTGGTAGAGTTCCATGGCGAGAAGGGAAGTCGGAACACGGAAGGCGGAAGTCGAAAGTTTGGAGTCGGCGCAGGCCGACTTTGCATCGACAGCCACTGGTTTTAACCCGTGGATCGCGGCAATTGGCCGCATGCCCGAAATGAATAGAGGTCAGCCGGGTCTGCTGCTAGAGAGCAGCAATACGTTTCATGCATGGATTTAATGAATAAAATTCATTTGTATTATACTTCAGCCGAGCGGTATTATATCTTTGGTCATCCGAAATTCATCCGTCCAAATTTATCCCACGATAGGAAGGCATTGCTATGCCGGAACAACACAATCTCTTCAATTCGCTTCAGAACTTCTCGTACGACGGAGTCAAGACGGGAGCGTACTATTCGTTGCCGGCGCTTGAGACTGCGGGCATCGGCTCCGTCTCAACGCTGCCGGTTTCGATTCGAATCGTTCTTGAATCGGTCCTGCGGAACGTGGACGGCAAGCGGGTGAACGAGGCGGACGTGCGCCGCCTCGCGAACTGGCAGCCGAACGAGGAGCGTACGGCCGAGATTCCGTTCGTCGTCGCCCGGATCGTGCTCCAGGACTTTACGGGGGTTCCCCTCTTAGTCGACCTCGCCGCCATGAGATCCACAGTGTCGCGGTTGGGCAGGGACCCGGGAATTATCGAGCCCCTCGTGCCGGTCGATCTGGTCGTGGACCACTCCGTCCAGGTCGACTACTCTGAGGTTCCCGATGCTTTGCAGCGCAACATGGAGATGGAGTTCAAGAGGAATCGGTCCCGCTACGAGTTCCTGAAATGGGGAATGCAAGCGTTCAATGGATTCAGCGTCGTGCCTCCCGGTATCGGAATCGTGCATCAGGTGAATCTCGAGTACCTCGCGAAGGGCGTGTTGGAGAAAGACGGCGTGTTCTACCCGGACACTCTCGTCGGCACCGATTCGCACACCACCATGATCAACGGCCTGGGGATCGTCGGCTGGGGCGTCGGTGGAATCGAGGCCGAGGCGGGGATGCTCGGGCAGCCGGTTTACTTCCTAACGCCGGATGTGGTTGGTGTCTACCTCACGGGCGCTTTGCCGCCTGGCGTCACTGCGACGGACCTCGTGCTCACAATCACCGAAATGCTGCGCAAGACGAAGGTGGTCGGCAAGTTTGTCGAGTTCCACGGCCCCGGCGCGGCCTCGCTGTCTCTGACCGACCGCGCTACGATTGCAAATATGGCCCCCGAGTATGGAGCGACAATGGGCTTCTTCCCGGTCGATGAAGAATCGTGCCGGTATCTCGCCGCGACGGGCCGGACCGATGCGCAGGTCGATGCTTTCCGCAGCTACTTCAAGGCACAAGGGCTGTTTGGCATGCCGGAGAAGGATCAGATCGCCTATAGCCAACTGATTGAGTTGGACCTGGACACCGTGCGGTCCAGCGTGGCGGGTCCCAAGCGCCCGCAGGACCGGATTGCGCTGCCGGATCTTAAGGAGGCATTTGCAAATCTACTTGAGAAGCCGCTGGCCGCCGGAGGATATAACAAGACGGAGGCCGATCCGAATCGCCGCGTCTACGTGACAACCGGCGTTACGGCACAGCATTCAGAGCCTCTTACGGGCGGCGGCGAGCAGGATTCGTCAACCATCCCGGTCGCCACTTCCCCGCATACCAGCGCGCGTAATACCAATCCCGAGACAGAAATCGAGATGATGCAGAACCGCCCCACGCCGGACCGCGTTGAAGACATCCCGCAGGAGGAGTTCGTCAGGGCGACGATTGGACTGAAGCATGGCGACGTAGTGATCGCGGCCATAACTAGCTGTACCAATACGTCCAACCCCAGCGTAATGCTGGCCGCCGGCCTTCTCGCGAAGAAGGCGGTGGAGAGGGGAATGACGATTCGCCCGGCGGTCAAGACCTCGCTGGCGCCGGGTTCCCGCGTGGTCACGGAGTATTTCAGGAAGACGGGTCTTCAGGAGTATCTCGACGCGCTGGGCTTCCAAACCGTGGGCTACGGCTGTACCACCTGCATCGGCAACTCCGGCCCGTTGGAGCCGAATCTGGAGGAGACCATTACTGGCAACGACCTCGTCGTCGCGAGCGTTCTCTCAGGCAATCGCAACTTCGAGGCGCGCGTCCACCAGAACGTGAAGGCAAACTTCCTGATGAGTCCGCCGCTCGTGGTCGCCTTTGCTCTGGCGGGCCGCGTGGATATCGACATGACCCACGAGCCGCTCGGGACCGATAAGAGTGGTCACCCTGTCTTTCTCAAGGACCTCTGGCCTACCACCGAGGAGATCGGGGCGCTGCTGGAAGCGGCCAACGATCCGGAAACGTATCGCGCCCTCTACCGGGACTTCGCGGAGCAGAATCCGCTCTGGCAGGAGATTCCAAGCAGCGTGGGCAAGGTCTACGAGTGGGACACGAACTCCACCTACATCCAGGAGCCGCCCTACTTCGACAAGTTCGGAATGGATTCGGATACGGCGAAGAACATCCAGGCTGCGCGACCGCTCGCGATCTTCGGCGATTCCGTTACTACCGACCACATCAGTCCCGCGGGAGCCATCAAGGCATCGTCGCCGGCGGGCCTCTATCTCCAGGAGAAGGGGGTTGAGCCGCAGGACTTCAATTCATACGGCTCCCGTCGCGGCAACGACCGAATCATGATGCGCGGCACGTTCGCCAACGTGAGAATTAAGAATCTCATGGTGCGAGGAATTGAGGGCGGCGTGACAATTCACTATCCCGCGGGCGAGCAGATGTCCATCTACGACGCCAGCATCAAATATCAGGCCGCCGGAATTCCGCTCGTCATCTTCGCGGGCCAGGAGTACGGCACCGGCAGCTCGCGCGACTGGGCTGCCAAGGGAACGCGGCTGCTGGGCGTGAAGGCGGTCATCGCGCAGTCGTTCGAGCGTATCCACCGCAGCAACCTCGTGGGCATGGGCGTGCTGCCATGCCAGCTAAAGGAGGGAGACAGCGCACAAACATTGGGCCTTGACGGCACGGAGACATTCGACCTCACCGGGCTGGAGAACGGAATCCGCCCGCGCCAGGACGTGACGCTCACCATCCACCGCGCGAACGGCGACTCGGAAGAGGTTCCGGTCACGCTGCGAATCGACACTCCCATCGAGGTGGACTACTATCTGCACGGCGGGATTTTGCCCTACGTATTGCGGCAGCTTTTGGCTCAGGGATAGGCGAAATCTCTTATTTCGATGTACAATCCCAATATAAAGACTGGATGCGATCTAGGGCTTCGTAGAGGAGGAACAGGCGTTGCACCTCATGGACCGCTTTACTGTGAACCCTCGACAATGTGGGGGACGGCCTTGCATTCGGGGGTTGCGAATCCGAGTTTCCGATGTTTTGGATCTCTATGCTTCGGAACTATCCTCGGACGAGATTCTATCGGAAATGCCCGACCTTGAGCCAGATGACCTAAAAGCCTGTCTTAAGTTCGCTTCGCGGCGCATGAATCATCCTATATTGGCAGTTGCATGACTCTGTGGACAGATGCGCAACTCCCACCCAGCATTGCCGCCTGGTTATCGAGGCAGTTCCATATTGAGGCAAAGGCCGTTCGATCTCTTGGTTTTGCAGGCGCCGAAGATCGAGCGATATTCGATGCTGCGCGCTCTGCCGGCGTCGTCGTAATGACCAAAGACAAGGACTTTGTGGAGTTAGTCGGCCGTCTAGGATAACCTCCGCAAGTGTTGTGGATCACCTGCGGGAATACATCGAATGCCCGGTTGCAAGAGATACTATCTATAGCAATGCCGGACGCTGTCAAACTTCTCAGGGCAGGCGAACCGCTCGTCGAGATTGGCGACGCTGCATTCGCTGAAGATGATCGACCAACATTCTGACGAGGAATTGGAGCCAATTATGGGGAAAGTGACCGGGCAATTCCATTAATGGATGTTCGTTACGCGCTTACGTATCCTGGGAGGATGAAATGAACCGTGCAATTGCATTTGGGCTGGCCCTGACTATGGCGGCCTGTTTCACCGGTGCGCAGGCGCGTGCCGACGATCGTAAGGAGATTGATGCGCTCTATGCGAAGCTCGCGCAAGCGCTGAGAACGAAGAACGCGGACGCAACTTTGTCGCTTGAAACGCACGATTTCACCGCCAAAAGCCCGGACGGAAAATTACTGAACGGCAAGCAGCTGGCTGCGCAAATGAAACAGGAGAATGCGGATGTAAAGTCGGTCAAAGCGGTCAACATCAAGGTGAAGTCCGCTGACATCAAGGGCAAAACCGCGAAGGTCACATCCAGTTTCGACTATGTGGGAGAGGTGGAAGACAAGCAGGGCCACATGGGGCCAAAGGGCAAGACGCACGTAATGTCTATGAGTGGCGAGGTAAAAAACGATCTCGTCAAGACCGCTTCGGGGTGGAAATTCAAAACGATGCAGCAGGTCGCCGGGAAGATGATGATGGACGGCAAGCCGTTCAACCCGGGCGGAGCAGCGCCTCACAAATAAGAGAGCCAACGTAGATTGAATCACGAAAGGCGGCGGGAATATTCCCGCCGCCTTTCGTGATTCAATCTACTGTTTGAAAATGCTGTTTCGTCCGGCAAAACGATTGGCCGCAGGCCCTCCAACCATGAACCGCTGGAATTCATACCCTTGCCCGTAACGTGACGCCAATTGCCTAATCCTGATTCAAACCCTCCGGCGCCGTTGAGTTCCTGGCGTCTCTGCGATGCTTGATTAACTCGAAAGCCATCGGAAGGACCGATATCAAGACGATGGCAATAACTGCAATCTCGAAATGCTTTTTGACCGGAGCGAGGCCGCCAAAGAAGTAGCCGAGCGTCGTGCAAGCGCCTACCCAGAGGGAAGCCCCGGCGACACTGAACGCCAGGAAGCCCGGATAGGTCATGGCTCCAACGCCTGCCACGAACGGCGTGAACGTTCGGACGATGGGAACGAATCGGGCCATTATGATCGTCTTGCCGCCATACTTCTCGAAGAACGCATGCGTGCGTTCCAGATGTTTCCGATTGAGGAATCGGGAGTTTTCGTTACGGAGCAGGCGCGGGCCGAGGAACTTTCCGATTGCGTAATTGAGGTTATCACCCGCGAGCGCGGCGGCAATGAGAAGCAGGACAAGCAGCTTGACATCCAGAATGCCCCGCGCGGCCAGAGCGCCCGCCGCGAACAGCAGAGAATCGCCTGGGAGGAAGGGCATTACGACGAGCCCGGTCTCAATAAACACTATCGCAAATAGGATGAGATATATCTGGGTCCCGTACTGTTGAATACTCGGGTCCTGCGCCAGAAAATTTCTCAAAAACTCCATTACGCCTCCATCAAATTTGGATTCCTACGCCTGTCGACTCTCGGTCCGGCTCTGCGCCTCGAGGAATGCCAGCACGTCCGACAGCCTGAATCTGCGCTGATCCCCCAGAGTGCGCTGATGAGTCAGCAGCCCTTTGTTCGTATAACGGCGCACCGTCGTGGGGCAGACGTTGAGAAGCCGAGCGGTGTCTTCCAGAGACAGTGTCGGATCCAGGAGCTTGCTGACCAGCTCAATGCGCGATTCTCGGAATGCTCTTTTGTACGAGTTCTGCGTCACCTCGTCCGAACCCATTGCGACTAGCGACCGAATGTGCCTGGGTACCAGGTTCCATAGCTCGCCGCCGGCCAGCTCGTCGGCGATATTCGAGGGGTTGACGCTGTTAGCCTGTCGCGTGCGCCGGTGGGTGTCCGCCATGCGGCGACTGGAGTGTTGAGCTGCGTGGATGAATTGGCGGGCGGCTGCCGGCGCGGGCGCCTCAGGCTCTTGGGACGGAAGCGGAGTCTGCCGGGTCGTTGCTTCCTCGCGGGTGGCTGTTACGGATGCGGTCTCTGCCCTGGGATCGGCTTGGACCTGGGCAGGCCGTGCGCTGTCGAAAACTGTGGCCACGGATTCGACAGGTTCTGCGGAAACTGCAGGCTCGAAAGCAGCGGGGAGCGCCGGATTTGCGATGGGCTGCTCGGATTCCACAGGGGCAGAGACTTCCTGGCCGGCTGCCGCGGACAATTCTTGAGGGGGATTTTGCGGCGGAATTGCATTGCGCAGGAACGGCAGGTAGCGCTCTATCGACGGAACATCGACTTCGTCCACGTGCGCGCCCGAACCGAAGGCCGATTCTGAGAGGGCCGGAGATTGTGTCGCGCTTGCGGCAGCGGCAGGCTGCGGCGCTTCAAACACTTCAGGCGCTCTCACTGGCGGCGGCAAGAGAGCAGCTTCCGGCGTTGGGAGTGGCGACTCTTCCAAATGCGCGGACGGAGGCTCCGGCTGAGGCGGCGCCGGAGGTTCAATCGGCGTCGGGTCGATAAACTGGGAATCCAGCCATTTTTGCCAGTCTTCGAGTCTCATGACTTGCTCCAAAAGCCGACATCGGCAGCGTGCGGCTAAATCTTAGTTGAGTAAAGGATACCTGTTATACGATACTGTGCCGTGCCGGAGGTCAACTCCGGCAGTCGCGCGGTTAGACAATCAGCATGGCGTCGCCAAAGCTGTAGAAACGAAACCCGGCCTCCACCGCAGCGAGGTAGGTGGACATAACCTGCTCTCGGCCCGCGAGCGCGGACACCAGCATCAGCAGCGTCGACTTAGGCAGGTGGAAGTTTGTAAGAAGCCGGTCCACCACTTTGAACTGATAGCCCGGCGTGATGAAGAGACGCGTTTCGCCCGTTACCGCTGCAACCCTGCCCGGCCCTATAGCTGCGCTCTCTAACACTCGTACTGACGTAGTACCGACCGCGACCACGCGCCCTGTCGTGGAGTTTATGGTCTCCGCCGCCTCGGGCGAAACACTGTACCACTCCCCGTGCATCACGTGATTTTCGAGGCTTTCAACCTTTACAGGCCGGAACGTGTCAATCCCCACGTGGAGCGTTACGCGCGCCACATTGACGCCCCGTTCCGAAGCGCGCTGCAGCATCTCTTCTGTAAAATGAAGCCCGGCCGTGGGCGCGGCCGCCGAGCCACCGGGACCCGCGTATACCGTCTGGTATCTGGATTCGTCGGCAAGCTGCGCGGTTATGTAGGGCGGCAGCGGCGCTACACCCTCCCGCATCATTGCATCCCGCGTCGCGCCGTCGACGAACTCAAGCGCCCTGCCGCCTTCGGCGGTGATTCCGACTACCTCGCCGCATGCCTCGCGCCCATCGTGGAGCACGAATGCGAGGCTGGTCCCCGGACGCAGCTTCCTGCCAGGCCGCACCAGCGCTTCCCACTGCCTGTCCCCGCGGGGCCTCAGCAGCAGCGCCTCCGCCTCCTGACCGGATTCGAGCCGGCCCATAAGCCTCCGCGCCGTAACTCTCGAATCGTTTACAACCAGCGTGTCTCCTGAGGAAAGATAGTCGATCAGGTCGGCGAACAGGCGGATCTCAATCTCGCCGGTCTGCCGGTGCAGCGCCATTAATCTGGATTCGCCTCGCGACAGGGGACTCTGAGCTATCAGCTCGCTCGGCAGGTGGTAATCGAAATCGTTGGTGCGCATTAGTGGATGATACTTGTCTGATGATTAGTAGCGGGAGAGAAGGGCAATATTCAAGGTTTGCAGCTGAAACGTAAGTTTCGAGTTGATGATAGCGAATCGCTCCGCAGCTCCGCCACGGGCTGAAACCCCGCGGCTACCCATTGGAACCCTGCTAAAGCGGGCGTCCTCCACGTCAACGCATGATCCGCAGCCTGCTTTAGCAGGGTTTCTGGCGAAGCCGTTTAGTTTAGCCACGGGGATCCTGCCCGTGGCGTTTGCTGTACGCACTGGGCATCGCGGAACGTTAATCCACCCAATCGGAGACGAATATGTCATCGCCCTCGATCTTTAACTCGAACGTGCGCAGACCATAGCCGCCCGCGTTCGTGCAGTTGCCGGTGCAGAGATCGAAACGCAGGTGGTGGCGGCGGCATATAACCTCGCGGCCCTCCAGCCTCCCTCGATCCAGCGGCTCATTCTGGTGGGAGCAGAGCGAGCCGGTTGCATAATATTCGCCTGCTTCCGTACAAAAGAGCGCGCAGTCCGTCTCCTGGCCGACGCGAATAATCTTTCCGGTGCCGGGGGGAATGTCGCCGACGCGGGCAACTTTGTAGAAGACTTTGCGCATCATTTCAGGCGTGAATCGGGGCGCCGGCGCGGGCTTGAACGCAATGGGTGCGCGACGGGATCAGCCGCCAAGCTGACTCATGTTGCGACCGACCGGAGCGATTCCATCTTCCAATCGGTGCTCTTTTGGCTTGTGCTTCACCGTGAGCAGGAAAAGGTCGCGCATCTCTTCATCCGACGCTCCGTTGCGGAGAGGGGTGCGCAGATCGACTTCGCCGTCCGCCATCAGGCAGGGGCGGAGAAAGCCGTCCGAGGTCAGCCGCATGCGGTTGCAGCGCGCGCAGATGTCGTTGGTGATCTGGCTGATAAACCCGACCGTTCCGAGCGCGCCGGGCAGCCGGAAAGTGCGCGCGGGACCGTTTGTCTTCACCTCCACGGGAGTCATTTCTCCCAGAGCGCGCTCAATCCGCTCTCGAATTTCGTCGGCGGATATGAACATGCGCCGCATATCCGAGGCGTTCAGCATCCCGCGCGAGACCGGGGCCTCTGTCGCGTTCATCAGGGAGCGGAAGCTCGTCTCCTCCTGATTCGCATAGAGGGTCACGTTCGAGCCGCCCTTTTTGTAACCATGCGGAGCGGAGAGCGCGAAGAAGGCGTTCATTCCTTCGTCACCGGAGGACCAGTTGATAGGCATCAGCTCGATGAATCGCGCGTGGAAGGGCTGCTCGCGCGTCATGGCCGCGAAATCGACCGCCTCATCGTCATTCACGCCCCGCATCGCTACGACGTTGAGCTTCAGCGGCGTCAGCCCGGCGGCAAGCGAGGCGTCTATGCCAGCCATTACTTCATCCAGCCGGCCGCGCCGGGCAATCGCCTTAAAGCGGTCTGGCCGCAGTGTATCGAGGCTTATGTTGACGCGGCTGAGCCCGGCGAGTTTCAGGGGCTGGGCGAGGCTGCCGAGCAGAAAGCCGTTCGTGGTCAGCGAGAGGTCTTCGATTCCGGAAATCGCGGCGACCCGGCGCGTCAATTCGACGATGTCCTTGCGGACCAGCGGTTCGCCACCCGTAAGCCGGACCTTGCGCACTCCCAGGCCCGCCGAGATTCGCAGCAGCCGCTCGATCTCCTCGAACGTGAGGATATCTTCTTTGGGCGCGACGGGCGCTCCCTCTTCCAGCATGCAGTAGACACAGCGGAAGTTGCAGCGATCCGTGACGCTTACGCGCAGATAGTCGATTGTTCGTCCGTAGGAGTCGATCATGTTAGCTTACTGGCTGTCTGAATAGACCTCTTGCATAAGTGTTTTTCGTCCGTAAGGACGATTGGGAGCAGGCCCAGAGTTCTCAGGCGCGCCACTGGTCCGAGCGCCTGAGACAGCGAGTGAATTCATTCACTCGCCCGCGGCGGGCGCGGCTTTCTCAGCTACAATCTTATAGAGGCATTATAGTTCCGCAATCGCGACCTGTCAAACAGAAGGCAAAAGCCGTTCGATCGACGGGTGCACTTTCCAGAAGTCGCGCAGCGTTTCGTAGTCACGCTGTGCCGCTCGCAGGCGGGACGCCGGAATGGATTTGTTTCGGACTGCGCGAATCATGACGTTCTTTGGCGTATGCTCGGCGTCGATGAACTCCAGCATTCGGACGGTGTAGCCGCGCGCTTCGAGGAGGGCCGCGCGCAGCGAATCGGTGACGAGACCGGTAAGCCGCTCGCGCACGATTCCGTGCTTCAACATGGGCCTCAGGGTGTCATTATCAAGCTGCTTGAAAAGCTCGTGCTGGCAGCAGGGCGCCGCCAGAATAATTTTTGCGTTCAGCCCCACGGCTCTCGCCAGCGCGTCATCCGTGGCCGTGTCGCAGGCGTGGAGCGCGACGACCATATCAGCCCGGTCGCCCACCGCGGCGGTGCGGACATCGCCCACCTCGAACTTCAGGCCCTCGAAACCAATATCCACCGCGATCCAGCTGCACGCATCGATAATATCGGCCTTGAGATCGAGCCCCACAATCTCGACCTCGCGATTCCTCAGAACGTGGAAGTAGTGATAGAGTGCGAACGTCAGATACGACTTGCCGCACCCGAAGTCCACGACTCGCAGCGGCCCTTCGGCTTCCATTTCGTCCGCCACGTCCGCGACCATCTCAAGAAATCGATTGACCTGTCGGAACTTGTCTCGGCGCGCTGCGATTACCCGGCCCTCGGCCGTCATGACGCCAAGGCGGTGCAGGAACTCGCAAGGCCGGTCCTCGGGAATGATGTACTGCCTGGTTCGGTTATGCGGCGCCGGCTGCAACGGATGTTGCAATGGATTCAGCAGCTGCGCCGGTGTATCCGCGACGGTCCGAGCCTTCCTCGATATCGACGCTTCGCCGTCTTTCCCTATGGAAATCTGGACGTCGGCGGTGGACGTATGCACGTGCGCCTGGCGAAACTCCGTGCCAAGCAGCCGGGCTAGCTCGCGCGCCGCGTCGGCTGGAAGGAGATTCTTATGGGTCGTCTTCGTGCCGCAGAATCGCTCGAATTGATAAGCCGCTCTCCCGCGCAGGGCGATGGACTTGCCGGTTATCTTTCGGCATGCCTCTAGGTCCCGTGGACCATGCGAGATGGGTCCACTCACGACGAACGACAAGACCTCGCCCGTTTTGAATCCCTCTTCAAGCAGCTCGTGCACTCTATCCATAGCATCCAATCAAAAAACGCCTGACCATAACTGCCGGAAACTCCGGCTGAAAAAACAACTGCGCCGCACGCTGGGCGCGCGGCGCATCGATGCAGCTTTCGTGTGCCCAGAAGAGGACTCGAACCTCCAAGCCTTGCGGCACTAGACCCTGAACCTAGCGTGTTTGCCAATTTCACCATCTGGGCGGATACGTGTTTGAGAAGCCGGTTCAGTTGCCAAATTATACTTCCTCAGGTATAATTTGTCAACTATTCGAAAGCGGATTCCGCAGGTTCTAAACGCATGTGATAAACCATGACTCCTGGCTCGATTACAGGCTGGCCGCTTGATTCTGACCGTCACTCTGAATGCCGCCGTCGATAAAACCTACCGCGTGGAAAACTTCACGCTGGACCGCGTTCACCGGACCTCGGAGTGGCGCGTGGCGGCGGGCGGCAAGGGCATAAATGTTGCTCGCGTACACCGCACCTTGGGCGGCAGCGCGATGGCTACCGGATTTTTGGGCGGATTCAACGGTCGCTATATTCGAGACGCTGTAATCGCGGAAGGGCTCGACGCAAGATTTGTCCGCACGGCGGAAGAATCCCGCGTTTGCATCGCGGTGGTCGATCCGGTGACCGGCACGCAGACCGAGGTAAACGAAGTTGGCCTGCGCGTATCGAGCGGGGAGATAGCAAGCCTGAAGCGGCGGTTCGAGCGGCTTCTTCGCGAGAACCGTTTCGATTTTGTGACGTTATCCGGCAGCATACCGCCGGGCGTGCCGGCGGACATATATCACGACCTGATCTGCATGGCGCGGCGTCACGAACTCCGTGTAGCGCTCGATGCAAGCGGCGAGTCGCTTGCCGCGGGCTATGCCGCCAGGCCGTGGATGGTCAAGCCGAATGGCTATGAGCTTGCCGACCTAGTGGGCGAGCTGCCCGAAGATGATAACAGCGTTTGCGCTGCGGCCCGCGGGCTTCTCGGAACCGGCACAGAGCTCGGAACCGGTACGGAGATCATTTGCGTAACGCAAGGTAGGGACGGCTGCATAGGCGTTACGCGCGACGAAGCCTGGAAGGCGGTTCCGCCGGAAATCGATTTTGTCAGCGCGGTAGGAAGCGGAGATTCGTTCCTGGGTGCGCTTCTCTACGCAATGTCGGAGGGACAGTCGTTTCAAGGCGCATTGAGGATGGCCGTTGGCGCCGGCGCGGCTAATGCCACGGTCTACGGCTCGGGATTCTGTACTAAGGAGTCGATCTGTCATCTGGCCGAGCAGATTCAGATGACGAAGCTGCCAGACTCAGGGGAGCAATACCGTGTATAATACGCTGCTGTTTATAGAGAGCCCGGTTCAGATAGTATTCGTGCTCATCATTGCGCTGGTGGTGTTCGGACCGAAGCGCCTGCCCGAGCTGGGCAAGCAGCTTGGAACCGGTCTTCGCGAGCTGAACAAAGCGAAGAACGACCTGATGCGCTCGATGAATGTCGATCACGAGCCGGAGCCGGAGCCATACAAAGACACGTACAATTATCCGCCCAGCACCGACCTCGCGCATTCAAACAGCCATAACTACCACGACTATAATTACAACGCGCCGCCCGATCTAACGGACTATACTATGGCGGGGCATGAGCCGAAGATTGCGCCCGCGGAACATGCGGTCGCGCGCTCTACCGACTCGGGTGTGGCGGAATCAGCGGCCGCATCGAATGATTACAGCTTGAACCACCTGAATCATCAGGCAGCACTCGGGGCGCAGGGCGAGACATCGTCTTCCCCAACAACCCATGGGCTCCACGGTCTCGCGACAGAGGCCAAGAAGGAAGGAGAGACGCATGATTAACTCGATAGCCATGTTTGAGGCTCCCTGGCAGTGGGCCATAGTTCTCGTCATCGTCCTCGTCCTGTTCGGCGGAAGCCGCATCAAGGACGTTATGGGCAGCCTGGGTTCAGGCGTGAAAGAGTTCAAGAAGGGCATCAGCGAGGACGACGACACGGACAAGAAGGATAAGGGCGCGGGTACGCCTGCCGCGGCAAGCAAAGAGTAATCAGCAAAAAGTAGGCGCGATTCTAAACACGCATTTGGAGGAGGCTATCCGTGCACGCCTTGATCGTATTGATTGGCTGTATACAAGTGACATTTGCCGTTTTACTCATCTTCATCATTGATGGACAGCAGACGAAGAATGAGGGCCTTGGCGGTACGATCGGCGGCAAAGTGCAGTCGTCTTTCAAGGGCAAGGCGGGATTCGAGGAGCGTCTATCCGAGATCACCAAATTCCTCGGTATCGGCTTCTTCGCGACCAGCCTTCTCGTAGCCATCCTCGCCTCTCGCTAGCCTCGGCTTGCTTTTACTGAAACGGACGGGCTCATCAGCCCGTCCGTTGCTATGTGTGCCAGGCAAATAAACTCGTCTGTAAGTCAAAAGGTCAATTGGTCAACGGGACAATTAGTCAATTAGTCAACGAGTCAACGCGTCAACGAGTAAATGAGCTGCGTTCGAATTGACTAATTGACTAATTGACTAATTGACTAATTTACTAATTTACTAATTTACTAATTGACTAATTTACTAATTGACTAATTTACTAATTGACTAATTTACTAATTTACTAATTTACTAATTGACTAATTGTCCCGCTCTCCTCGGAGACATATCCATGCCGTCCCGCGACCGCACCCGCGGTATTGAACGCCATGAAGGATCGCTTCTCATCTTCGCTCTGCTCATCCTGGTGAGTGGCGCGCTGCTCGCCTTCCTTGCCAAAACCCGCGATGGCGTGCCTACCGGCGCGATCAACCTCAACACCGCGTCCGCGGACGATATCGCTGTCGCCCTGGAGTCGGACCCCGTTCTTGCGGCGCGCCTCGTGGAACAGCGGACCAGATTGAACGGCTTCGTCTCGGTGCAGCAGGCTGCCCGCGCCTCCGTGTTCATATCCAGGGAAGAGGCTGCTCGTGCGCGCTTCGCTCTGGATGCCGGGCTGAGGGATGTGAATGCCGCCGATGGGCAAGAGTTTGCCAAAGTGCTTGGCGTGCCGCTGCCGGTCGGGAAACGGATTGCCGCCTACCGCGATTCGATTCCGGGCGGGCGGTTCAAAAAGCCGCAGGACATGCTTCGCGTCCCCATTCTGGAAGATCGCTCGGTTGCTTCGCTTGGCAGCCGCGTCTATGTGCAGCATCCCGCGGCGGTGTTCTGGCAGTTCCTCCGGTACGGGATATTTGCGGCAATTCTTTTCATTGCCGCCCCGATTTTTCTTCGGAAGGCGGGAGTGGGCGGCGACCCGTTTCTGCTTCCGATCAGCCTGCTCCTCGGCGGTCTCGGCGTGCTGGAGCTATTCAGCATCAAGGATCCGCTTCGCGACGCGCCCCTCTATACGCATCACATTCAGGGCATCTGCCTGGGCGTTGCCGTCCTGGCTGCCGCCGCGATTCTGCCGACGCGGTCTCGGCGGAATCTGAGGCACTACACATACGTGTGGGCGCTGCTTGCGATTCTGCTGCTTGTCGCGCTCCGATTCATGGGCCACGGGCCTGAGAGCGTGCGAATCAACCTGTCGCTGCCGTTGCTTGGCGACTTCCAGCCGGTCGAAGTAATCAAGATCCTCCTGGTTCTGTTCACCGCCGGCTATCTGACACTGCGGGGCGATCTTCTGGCGGAAGCGCTGCACAAATGGCGGCCCCCGCTGCCGAAGGGATGGGCTGCCAAATGGGGTATATCGGTCCCGCGCTGGCAGGACATGGGCCCTCTACTCGGCATGTACGCGGTTGCGCTCATGCTTTTCCTCGTGGTCCGCGACATGGGGCCGGCGCTGCTGCTGTTCGGCGCGTTCGTCAGCACCCTTTACATGGCGACCGGCCGGACCGGAATCGTGTGGGCGGGCCTGGGGATGATGCTGCTCGGAGGCTTCGCGGCCTACTCCCTCCATGTAGGTGTTCTCCCCGTGCGCGTAGATATGTGGCTGTCTCCCTGGGCCAATACGCATAAGAACGGCATGCAGTACGGGCAGGCGCTCTGGGCCATGGCCTCCGGCGGCGAAGAGGGGAGCGGGTGGGGACTCGGTTCTCCAGGAACGGTTCCGGTCGTCGAGAGTGATCTTATTTTCGCCGGCCTCGGCGAGGAGCTGGGCCTGATTGGGATTCTCTGCATCCTCACTCTATACGTTCTCCTGGTGTGGAGAGGCATGAGAATCGCGCTGGAAGCGCAGAACGATTTCGACAGGCTGCTGGCAACGGGGCTCACGGCGCTGCTGGCCTGCCAGACCTTCCTGATCGTCGCGGGGGTCACCGGCTTGCTGCCGCTCACCGGAATCACGCTTCCTTTTATCGCACGGGGAAACACGTCCCTCGTGATGGACTTCCTGCTGCTCGGGCTGCTGCGCGGAATCTCCGCGCCCACCGGCAGTGTTCCAATCGGTTCGAGCAAGCCCATATTTCGCAGGACCGCCCGACATTTTGTTACGGCGACGGCGGTTGGTCTGCTCGGGTTTATCGGGATCGGGAGACTATTTTGGGTACACGTGATCGCGGCGGATAATCTGGCCGGGAATACGATTCGCACTCCCGACTCCGACAACATTGTCCGTGCCAAAATAAATCCGCGCCTGCTGTCCGTCGAGAGGGCGATCGCGCGCGGCTCCATCTACGACCGGAAGAATCGGGTCGTAGCGACTTCGCGGCTGGACGAGTTGTCGAAAGCGCTGCCGGACGATCCGGCCCGCGCCAATCGTCTCTTCGTAAAGGGGGCGCGATACTATCCCTACGGTCCCTACTTGGCGCACCTGGTGGGCTATCTCGACCCCGCGTTGGGCGGCCCCGTCTCCCTGGAAAAGGATTACAATGCGGAGCTGCGCGGTTTTGCGCGTTACAGCGAGCTCCTGGGAGACTACCGAAACAAGGATACGCCGTGGCTGCGCAAGCGCGCGGGCCGCGACCTTGTATTGACGGTCGATGCGGAGATGCAGGAGACTGTCCACCGTTCGCTCAAGCAGCGCGTTGCGACTCTTATCGACCGGCGCACGGGCAAGCCTAAGCGCAGCGCCGCGCTGGTGGTTCTCGACCCGCAGACGGGAGAGGTTATCGCGTCCGTAACCCTGCCCACTTTCGATCCGAACGGTATGAAGCCTGATGCTTGGCGGGCTATCCAGGCAGATCAGGACGGCTCGCACATTCTGCTGGACCGCTCGCGTTATGGCTACTATCCGCCCGGCTCCGCTCTGAAAGTCGCCACGGCCGCCGCCGGTCTTGAGGCCGGTCTCGACCCGCTCTTTGTGTGCGGCCATACGGCCACGAACCTGCATTGGAACTATGGCGGCAAGTTCTACGCGCGTCGCGCCCTTTCGGACGACGCGCACGACCTGAGCGGGCACGGACCCATTAAAATGGCCCGCGCCATGAAGGTTTCCTGCAATCTCTACTTCGCCAATCTGGGCATGCAGCTAGGGGTTGAGCGGCTGTATCACGCTTATGCGGACGCGGACCAGTGGGCATTCAGCCGAGTCAAATCGCGCGTTCGATTCGCGCAGGACCTGCCGACAAACGCGTTCGGGCAGGGCACAATGCTTGCGAATACGACAGAGATGGCCCGCATGGCGGCCACGGTAGCGAATCATGGCGCTATGAAGATGCCCTACTACGTTCGAGAGGTTCGGGAGCCGCGTGAACTTGGCGGCAAGCCGGTGAAGACTTTTACTGGCCGGGCAATGGGTCAGCCGCTTAGCGCGGCAAATGCCGATATCGTTGCGGCGATGATGCGGAGCGTTGTCACCGAGGGCACGGCGCGAGGGGTGTTCGATTCGATTCCGGTAGACGTGGCAGGCAAGACAGGCACCGCGCAGACAGAGCAGGGCGACAAAGAACCGCATTCATGGTTTGTCGGCTTCACGCCGTTCAGCCGTCCGCAGTTTGCCTTCGCCTGCGTCATTGAGAACGGCGGCTATGGAAAGCAGGGCGCGGCCCCCGCAATTCGCGACTGGCTGGCGAAGGAGTTCGGGCGATGATCCTTCTTAATTTCGAAGCTTCTATTCGGATTCTACCGAAGTTGTGCCACTGGTACCGGGCGGAAGCGGCCTGTCAGCTCTTAAAAGTGCATTTTCAAGGCGCAATATCTAGTTCTCGCGGTCGCGTGCCGCAAGCTCACGACCCCGCTGTAACTCCAGCGCCAGCCGTTCAACGGCTCGTCCCATGTCACGCAACTCAAGCCGCAACTGGTTGACATCCTGACGGACATCTTGCATATCTAGTTGCATCTGCTTGATGTCTTACTCATGCTGCTGCGTTCTTCTGGTGAGCAGAAGTGCTGCTTCCCAAATTCAATAAGCTGCTTGAGCATAGCTATACCGCTGTCTTCAACCGGTCTAGGATATCCAGTGTTTCCTCACTCAGACGGCGCGTTTCTAACTTTAGTACGTTATTCTTAGCTTTGATGCGATCAATCTCCGCACGCTCCTGATCCATTAACGCGTTCATGTGGTACATCTCTGCGAACATCTCATCGAGCTGACGCGCATAGTTGTCTGGAATCTTCATCATGGGCGAAACCTCGTGGGTCATTGCGACATCCTCCAATGCCAGTATTTCATGTGTACGTACCTCATGGCCCGGTGGTTTGTCGTATTCTGTGATTCACCGGTCTGCCTACGGATTTACACGTATCACGGCATGGCAATCGCGGGCTTCAGTGTCCAGGCCTGAAGGCGAGCCTGCTCCATGAGTTTTGGCGCGCGGAAATCGGCTCTGTGGATTATCCACCCGCCGAAGAGGCCGGGAGTATCCGCTGCCACGTGCTGTTCCGGCAACAGGCGAACGCTTCGACCGAGTGCCACGCCCTGTTTTGCGGGGAACTGGCCGTGCTGCCGGTGGAAGCTCCATGCCCCCGCGAGCGCAACGAGAAAATCGGTTGGCGCGATTGGATCGGGTCCCACGAAAACGCGCGCGGGTACTCGTCCCTCTGTTACAATAAACTTTCGAACTCCTCGCGCGGCGTCCCGGAAGGCGGGCCATTTCAGGGTCGTCAACCCGGATGCAACCGGTGGCACCGCGTCGGGACCGAACAGTCCACGCGCCTTCAAAGGGGAAACGACCTCTCGTCCCTCAATAACCTCGGTGACCGCGACCGTCAGAAGTTCAAATGCGTCGGCGACTGAGCAGGACATTGAGCCGACATTCTGGTAATTCACGCCTGATGGTGCAGTTTCGATGATTCGCCGGGCAATATTATCGAGGTCCTCGGACGTCGCGCCGCGCGTGCGTACAGTATCCGGGTAGATCGCCGGAAGATCGCTCGCGGTGACCCATCGCACTCCGGGGATAGCTCGGATGTGGTCAATGTATTCGGCGAAACGTTTGAACGCTGACTCCGTCTCCTCGGCAGTGCGCTGGGCAGGCGGCCGCCACTCCTCACGTGGTGGATTGGCTCCCCGCGCGAAGTTCACCCCGTCCCAAAACTCGCGGTGCACCCACTCGCACGGATGATAGAAAATACTGATCAATCCGCCGCCCTCGGCCTGCATCCGGGCGGCGATCTCCGAGACTTTCGTCTTAGCGGGCTCCACGGCAGCCGGATCGTGCAGCTCCATTCGCGTGTAGTTCGGACCCATGTGGTAGACGTTGAGCGCGCCGGCATACCAGAATGGCCGGCAGTTCAGCCCGACGTGATTCCCCTCATCCACATAGCAAGGTATGCCGCCCGGCGCGACGCCGATCTGCTTAAGCGCCGCGATGGCCTGCGGACCCCAGGACGAGCCCGGCTGCCCATAGCACGCGAGGGTCGGTACGCCCAGGATTCGCCGCACGTCGGCTGCGCCGCCCACTTCGCGCCGCGCAAACTCCGCAACGCCGTCCAGCCATCCGCATTCGGCCAGATACTCGGCCGGGGTCGGATGCACAGAGTGGAAATCCGAGTGATAACCTATATCATGTCTCTTGAGAGCAGCGATAACGTCCATGCGCCCGCGCCGTTCCAGCACCCTCGCCTTTTCTCCAACGAGCTTGAACGTCGCGCGGATACCGCGCTCGGAGAGCATATCGCACAGGCGCTTGGTCGCGTCGTCGTCCGCGGGCAGAAGGTAGTCCTCCGTATCGAACCACAGAATGACATTGACGCGCGCCGGAGGATTGTCTGTCGGACCCGCCGTACACTTGGAAGCAGTCGCCAGACATGCCAGCACAACCACAGCTTGACTTACCTTGAGGACACGTGATTTCATTGTGCAATTCTCCGGATTCGCCATTTCATGTCGAGGCCCTTCACCGCATCGCACCGATATTCGAGGATAAAGGCCCGCTTGCGGCGAACGAAAGAAGGTGTGGATCATGCACATGTTCCGTTTCGTGACTTCTCCCTCCTTCTTGCGGAACTGCTGCTAAGGTGAAATCGCTGACAAGAGAGGCCTATGAAAAGTAAAAGTGTGGTGGCAATGGTCGCCGGGCTAACAATGATTGGCCTGACCACGTTGAACCTACCGGGCCGGGGCCAAGTGCGCGATCTGCTGACGGAAACGGGGAGAAACGATCCGACGCGTAGAATTGTAAATGCCAAAGAATGGAGTTCCCGGCGCGGGCAGATTCTGGAGGCAATGCAGAAGGTGATGGGGCCGCTTCCCGGACCGGAGAAGCGTGTCCCGCTGGACGTCCGTATCGAGCGCGAGGAGGGCACGGACAGATATATTCGGCGAAAGCTGAATTATCAGTCGGCTCCCGGCGAGAGGGTCCCTGCATGGCTGCTGATTCCTAGGGGCGTTCGCGGCAAATCCCCGGCAATGCTGGCGCTGCACCAGACGACGAACCTCGGAAAGGATGAGGCGGTTGGGCTGGCGGGGCTGGCGAATCTGCATATCGGCAAGGAGCTGGCGGAGCGTGGATACGTCGTGCTTGTGCCGGACTACCCGACGATGGGCGAGCACCAGATCGACGTATATGCGCGCGGGTGGCAGAGCGCAAGCATGAAGGCGGTTTGGGACAACATGCGGGGAATCGACTTGCTGCAATCGCTGCCGGAGGTCGATAGGAAGAGAATCGGGGTCATCGGCCACTCGCTGGGCGGACACAACGGGCTCTTTACCGCGGCATTCGACACTCGAATTCAGAGCGCGATCACGAACTGCGGGTTCACCTCCTTCGACCGCTATTACGGCGGAAATCTTGCGGGGTGGGCCGGACCGCGCTATATGCCGCGCATCAAGACGGAATTTCCCACGCCGGAGCGGATGCCGTTCGATTTCCACGATGTGCTGGCGTCCATTGCGCCTCGGGCCGTCTATGTCTCCGCCCCGCTTCGAGACGCCAACTTCGACGTAACCGGCGTGCGCGACGTTGTTGCGAGCGTCCAGCCTGTCTACAATCTGCATCGCGCCGAGAACCGGCTGGCAGCGGTCTACCCCGACTGCGAGCACGACTGGCCGAAGGAGGAGCGGCAGGCGGCCTATGCGTGGCTGGATCGGCAGATGAGGCGACGAGGCGACGAGGCGATGAGGCGATGAACCCCTCCCCCGGCCCCTCCCCGGAGCGGAGAGGGGAGCTTAGGCGAGGAATCGTGCCGTGGACGTCATTCTGATGGAGCCTTAGCGACTGAAGAATCTGGCTCTCTTGAGGTCCGGATGCTATATTACGTTGTCAGGAGCGCTGTTGTTTTCGCGCCGTGCGAGAGGTAACGGGAGGTGCTCATTGTCGTACGAGTTTACACGAAAAGAGTTCATCGTGGGAGGGCTGGGCGCTGCGGCGATACCCATGTTGGATTCGTCCAAGCCGCCGGAGATAGTGGATATTCACCAGCACACCCACTATGCCGGGCGTACCGATGAAACCCTCATCAATCACCAGCGGACGATGGGCGTCACGCGAACCGTTCTGCTCCCTGCCGGCTCAAAACTCGGACTCGACGCGGACTGCTACGGAAACGATTCAGTCGTCGCGCTGTCTCGGCGGGAGCCGAAGGAGTTCGTCTACTTTGCGAACGAGGTGCCGGACCTGCAAGAGGCTAAATCGGTCCTTGAAAAGTATTTGAGGCTGGGAGCCTCGGGGATTGGTGAGCAGAAGTTTCCTGTCGATTGCGATTCGCCAGCCATCGAGATGGTCGCCCAGATCGCCAATCACTTCCACGTTCCCGTTCTGCTGCACTTCCAGCACAACAAGTACAACACCAACTTCCTGCGGTTCCACAAGATTCTGGAGAAGTATCCGAAGGTGAATTTTATCGGCCACGCGCAGACGTGGTGGGGGAATGTCGACAAGAATCACGTTCAGGAGGTCCTGTACCCCAAAGGACCGGTGACGCCCGGAGGTTATACGGACCGCCTTCTTAGCGACTATCCGAATATGTACGGCGACCTGAGCGCGGGAAGCGGACTGAATGCTCTCCAGCGGGATGAGGATCACGCGCGCGCGTTCCTGCTGCGGCACAGAAAGAAGCTGATGTACGGCAGCGATTGCGACGACCACATAGGTGCAGGCGAGAAATGCAGCGGCGCGCAGTGCCTGGCAGCGTTGAGGAAATTAGTGACCGATCAGCAGGCGCTTAAGGATATTTTGGCGGGGAACGCGAAAAGAGTGATACCGAGCCAGTATAGGTAACGCGTACAGTGCGTAGAGCCCGTAAAGTGCATGCAGCACGGGCGCAGGGTTGAAGGAATGACCCGAGCTGCCGAGAATCGAAGTGCGGAACCGTGAATCTAATTGCCGGTCTCAGGGAACTGTTATGACATCGCAGAAGCTCCGCCCCATCTATACCGTGGTCGCACAGTTAATTTGCCTGGTTTTTATCCAAGGGATTGCTCAAGCCCAGCTGCGCGCCGGGGCGTCGGTCGTCAAGATAACTCCGCAAGCGGGCGTGCCCATGGCGGGCTACTACTTTACGCGACTGGCCGACGGAGTGCACGACGACCTCTTCGCCAAAGCGCTCGTGCTCGAATCCGGCGGCACGAAGGTGGCGCTGGTCACCCTCGACCTCATCTCGACGACGCGCGACATAACGGAAGCGGCGCGCCGCGAGACCGAGCGAATTACCGGCATTCCCGGCAGGAACGTAATGATAAGCGCGACCCATGCGCATACGGGGCCGCTCCTCGCGAACCGGGGAGGCCGCGACGACGCCCTCGGCAGCTCCGCCGAATCTGTCCGAAAATACTCCGATGAGCTGGCCCACAAAATTGCGCAAGCGGTCGAGATTGCCAACTCGCGGCTGGCCCCGGCGAAACTGTCGGCCGGAAAAGGTCGGGATGAACATCTCAGCTTCAACCGTCGATTCTATATGAAAGACGGCACAGTCGGCTGGAATCCGGGCAAGTTGAATCCGAATATTGTCAAGCCGGCAGGCCCAATCGATCCCGAGGTGGGCGCGCTTTTCGTCGAATCAGCCGCGAACACGCCGGTTGCCGCCTACGTCAACTTTGCGATGCACCTGGATACCGTGGGAGGCACGCGCATTTCGGCGGACTATCCGTACACGCTGTCGCGGCTGTTGAGCGAGGCAAAGACTCCCGATATGGTGACGCTGTTTGCCAACGGCTGCTGCGGCAATATTAACCATATCGACGTGGGCTGGACCGACAAGCAGCACGGAAACGACGAGGCCGCGCGAATCGGGACAATTCTCACGGCGGATGTGCTGCAGATTTGCAGGCAGTTGATGCCCGTGGATTCCGGGCCTCTTCGAATATCGAGCGAGATGGTCAAGCTGCCTCTGCCCGCGCTCGCTTCAGGCGATGTCGAAAAGGCACGGGTAAGCGCCGGCAGGGTGGGGACGAAAAGCGAGCCGAAGTTCCTGGAGATCGTGAACGCCTTTAAGGTCCTGGACGTTGCGGAGAGGAACGGCAGGCCGCAGGAAGTGGAGGTGCAGGTGATCGCCCTGGGAGACGACGTCGCGTGGGTGAGCCTGCCGGGCGAGATATTCGTGGAGCTTGGCCTGGCAATTAAGAAGGCATCACCTTTTAAGTACACGTATATCGCGGAGCTGGCGAACGGCTCGATTGGCTACATTCCCGACAGCAGAGCGTATCCTCAAGGCAACTACGAGGTGATCAGCGCGCGATGCGCCAGGGGATCGGGCGAAATGCTCGTCAAATCTGCGGCCAGGATGCTTCGCGAGCTCAAAGGCAAGAATCAATCTGCGGCGCGCGGGTCAGGGGATAACATGCGGGATTCTTCCAGCGCCGGCGCTCCGTCAAAAATAAAGTCAGGCGCAAAGTAATGACAAGCATCTTACACGCGATTCTATCACTCAGCCTTCTGCATGCGGATTCCGGCGCGGCGCGGCCCACCCACTGGTCCTTTCGCAAGCCCGTTCGGCCGCCGGTCCCAAAGGTCAAAAACGTCGCATGGGTGCGGAATCCCTTAGACGCGTTTATCCTGAGCCGGCTGGAGAGCAAGGGACTTGCGCCCTCGCACGAAGCTGGTCGCCGAACGCTGCTGCGCCGTGTAACGTTCGATCTGACGGGCCTGCCTCCGACGCCCCAGGAGATAGATTCTTTCGTCGGCGACCGCTCGACCAAAGCTTACGAGAAGGTTGTCAAGCGGCTGCTGGCATCGCCCCGGTTCGGCGAGCGGTGGGGGCAGCATTGGCTGGACGTGGTTCGCTATGGCGAAACCAACGGGTATGAGCACGACGGCGAGCGTCCGCAGGCCTGGCGCTACCGGGACTACGTTATAGAAGCGCTGAACAGGGACGAGCCGTACGACCAGTTCCTCACGGACCAGATTGCGGGCGACCTCGTCGCCCCGAATGATTTCAACAAGCGCGTGGCGACCGGGTTCTTGCGGGCTGGGCCGCAGCACCTCACAGGCGGCAATCAGGACGCCGATCTAAATCGCCAGGAATGGCTGACGGAGGCGACCACGGGCATCGGCAACGCGGCGCTCGGTCTCACGGTGGGCTGCGCCCGCTGCCATGACCATAAGTACGATCCGATTCCCCAGGCGGACTACTACCGGCTTCAGGCGTTCTTCTCCGCGGCGGACAACAGCGAGTACAAGAGTGTCACGCCCGACGAACAGAAGGCTTACGACGCGAAGGTAAAGGCGTATAAGGATAAGCTGAAGCCCATCGAGGACCAGATTGCGGTTATTGAGAAACCGTATCGCGCGAAGCTTCGGGCGAAAAGGATGGCCACGCTTCCGCCGGAGTATAAGGAGGCGCTGGCCGTGGAAAGCGGCAAGCGCAACGCAAAGCAGAAGGAGCTGGCCGGCGAGGCCGGAGTGCAGTTGAACGTCTCCTGGGATGAGGCCCTGAAGGCGCTGAATCCCGATGACCGGGCCAGGCGGACCGCGCTCCGCGTACAACTCCACAAGCTGGAATTGGAAGAGCCGGAGCCGATTCGGACTGCTATGGGCGTTTCGGACGTCCTGAAACCGGTCCCGGTAATGCACATTCTCGAGCGCGGCGACCCGCATGTGCCGGGCAAAGTCGTCGCGGCCGGGTTCCCAGCGGCCATCGCGTCGCAAGACCCGTCTTTGCCCGCGGCCCAGGCGCCGCCCGCATTAGGCCGCGTGGCCCTCGCCCAATGGCTTACGCGACCGGACCACCCGCTCACTGCGAGGGTGATGGTGAACCGAATCTGGCACTACTGTTTCGGCAAGGGCATTGTGGAGACTCCCAACGATTTCGGCCTCAACGGGAAACGGCCATCGAATCAGGAGCTTCTCGACTGGCTGGCGACCAGTTTCGCCGCACCCGCCGCAGACCGATCTCCGACCGCTGAAAGCGGCCTGCCCTCATCCCTCATCCCTCATCCCTCATCCCTTGCCTGTGGTTGGAGCGTCAAGTCCATGCTGGAGCTAATCGTAACGTCCAGCGCGTACCGCCAGTCCAGCGATTACGATGCGGTGAAAGCGGGCGTCGATCCCGATAACAGGCTGCTCTGGCACATGAATCGGAAGCGGCTGGACGGCGAGGCGATTCGAGATTCGGTGTTGTTCTGCTCCGGCCAAATCAATCTACAGATGGGCGGCCCGTGGATTAAAGTCCCGCTGGAACCCGAAGTAGTGGATACCATTTTTACGGAATCCGAGCCGGACAACCTGTGGCCCGTGGATCCCAACCCTCGCCAGCACGCGCGGCGCACCATCTATCTGCACCGCAAGCGCAACGTGCGTCTTCCCATGCTGGCCGCCTTCGACCAGCCGGACATGATGTCCTCCTGCGCGGCGCGCGGCCAGAGCGTCCATGCCCTCCAATCGCTGATTCTGGTCAACAGCGATTTCATGCAGGCGCAGAGCCGCGAAATGGTGAACCGGCTCATAAACGAGGTCCCGAAGGACAAATCGCTCCGAATCAAGCGGCTTTTCACTATCACGATTGGACGGATACCGAGCGCCAGAGAGTTTTCAAAGACGCAGCAGTTTCTGAAGGATCAGGCGGCCATAAAGCGCGGCCAACCCGCTGGTCCCTCGGCTGGCGGGGTCCCGAGGAGAGCCCGGACTGATCAATTTGCCGCGTGGACAGACCTGTGTCTTGCCATGCTGAATCTGAATGAGTTTATCTATGTCCAATGAATTTCTGAAATCGCCCACTGCTCATTTGCCCGGCGCGTTTACGCGGCGCGACCTTCTCTTTCGAGCCGGCAGCGGCCTGGGCGGCCTCGCTCTCTCGTGCATGCTGGCACAGGAACGGGCCTCGGCGGACAGCCGGGTTCCCTCGCCCGGCCGGCGATTCCCCAACCCGCTTGCGCCGCGAATCCCGCACTTTCCTCCCAAAGCGAAATCGGTGATTTTTCTCTTCATGGTAGGCGGCCCGAGCCACATGGAGACCTTCGATCCCAAGCCGGCTCTGGACCGCATGCACGGCGAAAAGCTGCCGGAGAGCTTTGGTGTCATTAAGAGCCAGTTCACCGACGGCAGAATGAAGCTAATGGGCAGCGCCTGGAAGTTTAAGAAATACGGGCTGTCCGGCATTGAGGTGAGCGATCTCTTCCCGCATGTCGCCAAATGCGTGGACGACATGGCGGTCATTCGCTCGTGCTACGCCGACAGCTTCATCCACGCGCCCGCTATGTATCAGATGGTATCGGGCCGCGCCGCGCAGGGGCATCCTTCGGTCGGCAGTTGGGTGACCTACGGTCTGGGCTGCGAGACCGAGAACCTGCCTGCCTACTGCGTACTGACCCAGCCGGAAGGTCTGCCCGAAGGGGGTGCGCCTATGTGGGGGGCGGGATACCTCCCCGCGGCCTTTCAGGGAACGCTGTTGAGGAACGGCCCAAAACCTATCATGGACCTCGACCCTCCGCCAGGCATGGGCCATAGTGAACAGAGGCGGATGCTGGACTACGTGCGCGAAATGAACGAGATGACGCTCACCCCCGACGGGACGGATCTGTCGGCGCGAATCGCGTCTTACGAGCTGGCCTTCCGAATGCAGCAGCACGCGCCGGAAGCGGTGGACCTGCGCAAGGAGACCGTCGAAACCAAGGCCCTCTACGGCGTGGACGACCCCGCAACGGCTGAATTTGGGTCGCGCTGCCTGCTGGCGCGACGGCTCGTCGAGCGCGGCGTACGCTTTGTCCAGCTATACTCCGGCGGCGGCCCTGTGAGCATTCAGTGGGACGCCCATGACAACATGGTCGAGAATCATACCAAGATGTGCCGCCTGGTCGACAAGCCCATCGCCGCGCTCTTGAAAGACCTGAAGCGGCGTGGAATGCTCGACGAGACGCTGGTGGTGTGGGGAAGCGAATTCGGGCGCACGCCGATCTCGCAAAACGGGAAAGGCCGTGACCATAACCCCTCCGGCTACACAATTTGGATGGCCGGCGGAGGCGTGCAGGGAGGCCGAATCATCGGCGCGACCGACGAGATTGGCTACCGGGCGGTCGAAGACAGGGTGCATGCTCGGGACATCCATGCGACCATTCTCCATCTGCTGGGCCTGGACCACCTCAGGCTGACGTACCTGCACAACGGTCGTAACGAAAGACTGACCGACTTTGCCGGCGAAGTCATTCACAAGGCGCTCGCCTGAACTCCTTATCTCAGCCCGCTTGCCGTCGAACGCCCGGGAGATGGTAGAGAAACACTGGAAGGGCAAGCTGTGACGCTCGCGATGAATGGCAAGAACCGGCTCATGCCTGCGTAAGCGGCCGTGCAATTTATGCGGGATGAAAGATATATCCAGTCCGATGATTGGTGAGTTGAAAACACGAATCTGGAGAATCCCTCGCTTGAAAATCCCTCTCCTGCTATGCACGGTCGTCTGTATCGCAGGTACAAGCATGGCTCAAATAATCGTCAATGGCCGAAGGTCGGTCGTGCTGAACGGTCAGGCCGCAGTGCTCGTCGTGGACATTGGCGGCGGCTCGATTGTCGACTTCCACATCCGCGGCCAGGGCCTGAATCCACTTCAGTGGGGACAAGGCGGAGGGTCAACCGCGCCCCGCCCCATGGGCCATTTTCTATGCCTGGATCGCTGGGGACCTCCTTCGGACGCTGAGCTGAAGAACGGAATGCCGTTTCATGGCGAAGCTGCTCAGGTGGAGTGGCAAACGTTGAGCGGGCCGACTGCGAAAGAGGCGCGCATCGAAGCGGAAATGACGGCGACGCTGCCTCTGGCAGGTATCAGAGTGAAGCGCCGAATCAAGCTTTCCAGCGCCGATGCTTTATTCACTGTTAAGGAAGAGGTCACGAACCACAACAAGCTTGGGCGCATTTTCAATATGGTGCAGCACCCGACTATCGGCCCGCCCTTTCTGGACGAGCGCACCTTAGTAGATGCCAACGCGGGCCGGGGATTTATGCAGAGCAGCCCCTTGCCCAATCCCGAAGAGCCGTCAGTAAATTGGCCGGAAGCGCGGCATGGCGGCCATTCGGTCAACATGCGAATGCTGACCAACGACGAAAATCCGAACGTGGTCTCTTATACGATCGATGAGAAGTACGGCTGGGTTACTGCCTGCAATCCCGCTCAGGGCCTGCTCATCGGCTACTTATGGAAGACCTCCGACTACCCCTGGTTTAGCGCCTGGCGCAATGTGTTGAATGGCAAGCCCGTTGCGCGCGGGCTCGAATTTGGGACCACAGGGCTGCACCAGCCTTTTCCAATTCTCGTTGCAAAGGGACGAATCTTCGGGCGCGCTCTCTACGAATATCTGGATGCGGGCGAAACGAAGTCCAAATCCTATGCATGCTTCCTTTTCAAGATTCCCAAAGATTACCGGGGCGTCGCTCGTATCGAATACACGGGAAACCGGTTGGTCTTAAGCGAGCGTGGCAGGCGCTTCGGCCGGGAGATGGTAATGGAGGTTGGCGAGCTATTCGGGAATGGCGGCTGAGCCGGGGGTAGCAGGCCCGCCCCATCAACTATAAGAGGGGCGGGACACGCGCGGTCTGATTCAACTTCTACTTCTTCTTTTTCCCCTGCAAGAAGTGATTGATGTCCTTGGATTCCCGGTTCGCCTCATGGTTCACGTTCTTGGACAGGTTGTCCGCATGCTTCCCCGGGCTTTTCTTGGGATCCACCGTTACCTGCTTGGTGGTGGGATCTGACTTGCGTCCCTTCTCCAGCTTGGTAATCTCATTCTTGGGATGCTTTGGCATCTTATGGGCCTTCGCGGCTTTATGGACTTTGTGTGTCTTGTGTGACTTTTGCGCGCTGGCGGGAAGCGTGCACAATCCCAGAGCGAATAGGGCAAAAAGCAACGACGCAGTTGTTCTCATAGCAGTTGTTCTCACGATGGTCTCCTTTATTCGCATCTTATCGCGCTGCATTGTACGGCAGAGTGAGACAGGCGATATGTTGACACAATCCGGCATGTTGCGGAGTCGAACCAGGCATACGTCCAACAGAACAGAAACGGAAATGGCGTAAGAATTGTTCCCTGCCAGGCGATATCTATGGCCGTCCACATTTCACGTTAGCAAAACCGTCCTGCGGTTAACTCTGATAGGTGTGCGAGTCAGGAGCAGGATTGCAGAAAACTATTGACGGTCGAGGAGAATCGCTGTATATTATACAAAATAATCGAGAACAATTAGCAAAGGAGGAAAATGCCTATGCATTGACATGGCATTTTGATTGTCGACGCCTTTTACGAGGGCGTTCATGCAGCATTTGAGTGAGAATAACGCTACCATCTAGGCGGAGCAACCGCCAGATCCTTGTTATATGCCAGCTAAGGAGCATTTCTATGAAGAACGCAATGAACCGCCGTGGGTTCACTTTGATTGAACTTCTTGTTGTAATAGCTATTATAGCCATTCTTGCCGCAATCTTGTTCCCGGTATTCGCCCAGGCAAGAGACAAGGCTCGCGCAACCCAGTGCCTGAGCAACGATAAACAGATCGGCCTCGGTCTGATGCAGTATGCGCAGGACTACGACGAAACGTTTCCAGCCTCCCGCTTCACCACCACTCCCAACGACACCGGAGGCCGTCACAGCCCCTGGACGGTAAGTATCTATCCCTACGTCAAGAATGCTCCGGTATTCACATGTCCGTCCGACTCGACGGCCGCGGATGCCACTGCAAATGGCTGGTGGTGGTGTCCTTCCGGTCTGCTCACAAAAGTAGGCGCGAATTTTCACGATCTGAACGACCGAAGCATGAACGTAGTTGCCGGGCCGGAGCAGGCATTGCCGGTCGGTCCTTCGCCCGGCGGAGTCATGACTACAAATTGGGGCGCCTCGTTCGCAGCCATCGAGAAAAGCGCAGGCACTATTATGGTGACTGAACGGTACGAAAACCAAACTCTCTGTAATCCAAGTGCGGTCCACTATCACGACTGTCGGGACTTTGCCATAAACCTGGATGGAAAAGCAGCTCCCGATTCGTCCCCCTGCAACACCGCTACCAATTATATGCCCTCCGTCCAAGCTGGACTTAGCGTTCAGGTGCTTAGCTTCGACGCCCTTCTTCGAGCAACAGGCAGGACACTTGAAACGGCGTACCACCAGGGGGGATTCAACAACGTGTTTTGTGATGGACACGCGAAGTGGAAGAAGTACAAACAGACGTATGCGGCGCGTGGAAATCTGGTGGAGTGGACGATGTGGGACCGCCGATTGGCGCCATAGTTGTATTGAGCATCGCCAGATTCGAAGGGAGATCAACCTGTCATGCGCATTGCAACCAGGTCGTCAACGGCTACGCTCCGCTTGAGAATGCCCTTGGCCGCAGTCATTGTGGCTGTTACCGGCGTTTCGCTTGCAGCCGTCGGATGCGGCCACAAGGAGGAGCCGAACTCATCCGCAGCGGTTGAAACGACCTCCGGAGGCGTGGCTGGCGCAGCCAACACCGTCGGTACCGCCGCGGACGCAGCCACCCACAATTCGAGCAGTTCCGGTCCTGCAAGCGGATATTCGTCTACTCCAGCAGGCGACACAGGCGGGAGCAAGGCTCCGGGCGGGGGCTAGCGGTCGCAGACAAATATGCAATGAATGCAACCAAGACCCAACGTCATTCCACACAAAAGAACGGCCACCGAGATTGCAGTGGCCGCTCTTATGTGAATAACGCGGGCTAGCTCTTTGGCGAGATCAGAATCCTCGATACACCCGCCGGAACGTCGTGAACTTCGCTTGGCGAGAATCCCGCGATCCGGAACATCGAATCCAGCTCGGCAAACGTATACGCGTCACCTCTTGGCGTCGTGCCCAGCATCATCAAGGCAAACATCGCCGCGCCGGGCGGAGAAACCCTGTCCTCGTTTGGCACGAACTCAAGCGTGATCGCCCTGCCGCCCGTCTTCAGCGCGGAATGCGTCTTGCGCAGCAGTTTCTCGTTGGTCTCCGGGTCAAAATGGTGAAGGAAGTTGGTCAGCAGCACAAGGTCGTAGCCGATGCCAAAGTCCACATCGAACGCGCTGCCGGGAAGCGTGGAATATCGGTTTCCCACGCCCATGCTGGCAGCATTCTGCTTCGCCACCTCAAGGATGGCGGGCCAGTCCTGCGCGACAATTTCAGCCTTCGGATACTTCTGAGCAAAGGAGATTCCGAACAGGCCATGGCCCGCCGCAATATCCAGCACCCTGAGCGGAGAGTTTGGACTGACAGGTACAATCTCGACCATCTGCTGAGCCGGCATAGCCATCAGGGGCATCATCGCGCGCGCGAACTTTACCCACACGGGGTGTTCAGGGACCACCGTGCTCTCCTCCGGCGAGGCTGCTCCGCCGGCTCTTACCGACGCCGCAAGATTTTCAAACGGAGTTGTAAGGGTCGACGAGAGCAGAAAATCCAGCGATCCGCCGAGGTACGCGCGCGAGCTCTGATCGAGGAATAGGGCTGAGTCCGGCGTGAGCGAATATGCTTCTCCCTCCTTAACCTTAATCAGAAAGCCAACGATGGTCAGGTAGTCGCAAAGAATACGGATTCCTCGCTCCGCAGCCTGGCACCGTGCAGCGACTTCTAAAGCGGTTGCACCGCGATTACCGATTGCTGTGAACACGCCCAACTCTACAGCGGCTTTCAGCGCTGCCGTGCGCTGGTATGCGTTTGCCGTCTCGAAGAACAGCATGGGGGAAGGTTGTACCATAGGGGTATTCATGTGGGAGCTCCTTACGGGATGTAACGTGTAATGAGATTATGACAGCGCGGCACACGCAATTCAAGGCATTGCCAGACAGTCACAGAAATTTCGTCGATTTCGTCTTTACAGCGCGCGCAAGCGTCCACAAGGGTGTCTGACACCGGTGCGATTACGGTCCCTGAAGTAAAGCTTGTACAATCTGTCGGCGATGCTCATCGCTCAAATGCGAGGAGCGTCCAGGCAGTCAGACTTTAAGACCCGACTCTCCGTCCTGTTTCCAGTATGGTCGCTCATTCAACATCCACTGACACTCTGGCGGCTAACGTACGGGCATCGTCAGATTGCAGCGTTTGAGAAACGTTGGTGAGAATCCTTGGCGAAACAGTGCGACTGTGCCTTGTGGCTCAAGCGGCAGGATTTCGCTTCGGAACGATGAGCGCCAGCGTTGTAAACCGGAACTCCGGCAGGAATGTGGCGTCGATAATGCGAACAGAACAATGTTCATTTCTTTCGCTCTGCCTTCTACCGGAGCACATCGTCCATGTCTACGCATACCCTGCCGGCGTCCGAACGCTCGGATATTGCGGCTGTAGCGCAACCTTCCGATTCCCTTGCCACCCCGCCCATCGCTCGCGAGCCAGGGACTTCGACGGCGCGTCTCGTCTCGCTCGACGCGTACCGCGGATTCGTGATGCTGCTGATGGCGAGCGAAGGGCTTGGAATCTCCGCGGTAGCTAAGACCTTCGCCAACAGCGGATTCTGGCAGTTTCTCAAGTTCCAGACCGACCATGTGTCGTGGACCGGCTGCGCGTTGTGGGACCTGATTCAGCCCTCGTTTTCATTCCTCGTCGGAGTATCGCTAATCTACTCGTTCGCCAGCCGCAAAGCGAAGGGCGAGAGCTACGGCGTCATGCTGAGGCACGCCATCATTCGCTCGCTGGCGCTGATTCTGCTCGGCGTATTCCTCCGCTCTGACCATAAGCCGCAGACCTACTTCACGTTCGAGGACACCCTCTCGCAAATCGGATTCGGATACTCGTTCCTCTTCCTGCTTGCCGACAAGAAGCCGAAGGTCCAGCTTGCCGCCCTCGCCGTTCTCCTCGTGGGATATTGGCTTGCCTTCGCGCTCTACCCCCTGCCCCCGGCGGGTTTCGACTATAACAGCGTCGGAGTAAAACCGGATTGGACCCACCTGCACGGATTCGCGGCGCACTGGGACAAGAACACCAACTTCGCCGCTGGGTTCGACCAGTGGTTCCTCAACCTCTTCCCCCGCGAAAAGCCCTTCGTCTACAACGGCGGCGGCTATCTGACCCTCAGTTTCATCCCCACGCTGGCAACGATGATCCTGGGCCTGCTTGCGGGTGGTCTGCTGAGGAACGAAAAGCCCGGAACAGAGAAGATTCGCGTTCTGGTTTTCGCCGGGATCGGCTGTCTTGTCCTGGGTTTCCCGCTCGACGTCCTCGGAATCTGCCCGGTCGTGAAGCGCATATGGACGCCAAGTTGGACCATCTACAGCGGCGGTTGGTGCTTCCTTCTGACGGCTGCCTTTTATGGCGTTATCGATTTCAAAGGCCATAAGCGCTGGGCGTTCCCGCTCGTGGTCGTCGGCATGAACTCGATCGCCATGTACGTGATGGCGCACTTCCTCGCGCCCATTGTCGAGCGGTCGCTGAAGTCGAATCTGGGCGAGCACTTCTTCGAGCATATCGGCGGCGCGTACGGGCCGATTCTGGAGGCGTCCGCTGTTCTCTTCTTCCTCTGGCTCGCCTGCTATTGGATGTATCGCCGCAAGCTGTTCATGAAGATATGAGATCGGCGATTCGCTCTTTGTTGACGCCGCGATTCACGATCACGCCGGAAAGTGCGCGGTCGCTCATGCGTATCGAAGCGGCTCGAACGGTCGTGGATAGAACACCCCTTCCGCCGGCGGTCGCGGAGGAGCTGCGCCGCCGTGCGCGGCTGCGGTCGGTGCACTATTCGACACGCATTGAGGGCAACCGGCTGACGCTCGAAGAGGCGGAGGATGTTATCGCGGGCCGGAAGGTAGAGGCAGCGGGCCGCGAACGGGACGTGCGAGAGGTTTGGAACTACTGGACCTCGTTTCTCAAGATCGAAGAGTGGGCTGCCCGCCGCAGACCATTGACCGAAGAACTCATTCAGCGCCTGCATGCATTCGTCGAGCACGGAGCGCGTGCCAAACAGACTCCTTACCGGGATGGACAGAACGTTATCCGGGACAGCGCCTCGGGCCGAATCATCTACCTTCCACCGACGGCGGCCGATGTTCCGGTATTGATGGGGCAGCTTGTCGAGTGGTACGCCGGAGCGGAACAACAGAGTATGCCGACACCGTTGCGCGCCGGATTGGTGCATTACCAGTTCGTTACGATTCACCCGTATTTCGATGGCAACGGACGGACGGCACGCCTGCTGGCGACGTATCTGCTGCACAGCGGCGGATACGGCCTGGGCGGGATATTCTCGCTGGAGGAGTATCACGCGCGCGACCTGGAAGCTTATTACGGCGCGCTGGCCACTCACCCCAATCATAACTACTACGATGGCCGCGCGGAAGCGGATATTACCCCGTGGCTGGAGTATTTTGGCGCAACGCTTGCACGTGTCTTCGCTGTGGCCGAAGAAGAGGCGCTCCGCGTTTCCCGGCAACGTGTGAACCCGGAGCCCAAGGAGCTTCGTGCCCTGAACGCGCGGGAACGGCGTATCTTTGCGCTCTTTGCCAAGTCTGCTACCATCAGCGCGAGCGACGTTGCCCGGCTGTTCGGGTTTTCCGATCGCGCCGCTCGCACGCTCCTTCAGCAGATGGTCGGGCAGGGAATTTTGGAGGCTGCCAACAGTTCGAATCGGGCAAGAGCCTACCAGTTATCGGAAGTTTATCGGAAGTTTATCGGAAGATACACTGTAGGGCGCACAGTCAGCGTGCGAAGGACCTTAAAAATGTCACGTTTGCCCGTGAGCTATTTGCTCTTCTTTTCCGTCATTTTCGTTACAGGCGAGGAGGAATTCCTCTGAGATTAGCCTTTGAAGGGCAGGAAGGCGCAATTGAAGGCGCGGGAACTGATAAAGAGGTTGAAGGAGCATGGCTGGCATGAGGTCAGAGTAAATGGCAGCCACCGTATTTTTCGTCACGACGACTTCAAATATCCAATAAGCGTGCCGGATCACCAGGGTGTCGACATCAATCCGAATACGCTTAGGCAGCTATACAAAGACGCAGGATGGGGGAAACCTTAATGGACAGACAGGTGGAATATACGGTTATCTTTGAAAAGGGTCCCAACAACTGGTCTGCGTTCGTTCCAGACCTTCCAGGCTGCATCTCCGCAGGTACCACCCGCGAGGAGACAGAACACAATGTCAAGGAAGCGATTGAGGGTCATTTGCAGGTTATGCGCGAATATGGGGACCCGATTCCCGAACCTACAACGGACGCAAGCAAAGTTCGCGTTGCCGCGTGAGACGACCTGATCTACCGGAATCTTTCCAACCGCTGACCCGCTGGCGGATGTATCAATCCAAGCTGTTCATGAAAGTATGAGAACCGCACATATGTATCCGGTCAGGCTCAGACGCTTGCGCTCCGCGGGCTGTTACTGAACATATAGCCAATTCTTGGAGATAACTCTGTTCGAGGGACTACAAGTTTTGTTTCTTCTGTGCGCTGGCTTTGCCTTTGTTGGGCGCGGCGCGGCACGATGTTTTTAGCGTACTCGGGGCCGTCGGAAGAGTGGGGCCATTCTCGTCGGCATTGGAGTGCTTGTGCTGCTTCTGCTTTTCCGTTGGCTTTGGAGCGAGCAAAAACACATTCATACGGATTCAGAGGGAATCTACGACGACCGTTCCATTCACTGAATGATTTCTGGGTCATCGCCATTATCGGAAGACTCAACCAATAATCCACAACTTTCCCTCAACGAGGAGTTCACATTTGAATCGGACATGCGCGCTGTTGCTCATCATCTGCATCTTTGGCGGCTGGACCATGAATGCGTTCGCGGCGACAAAAAAGGTTGTATTCATCGCGGGGAAGAAGAGCCACGGGCCGGGGGATCACGAATACGAGAAGGGAATGCGCCTTCTCGCGCGCTGCCTGGAGACATCCTCGAATCTGAAGGGATTCAAGACCGAGGTTCACCTGTACGGATGGCCGGAGGACCCGAAGACTCTCGATGACGCGGACGCCATTGTGGTCTACTGCGACGGCTCCGACCACAACGAATCGGATCATCCTCTCCTCGTGGGCGACCGGCTGGCGACCCTCGGAAGGCAGACGAAACGCGGCGCGGGACTCGTGCTGCTGCACTACGCCACCTTCGCGGCGGTCAAGCATGGCGGGCCTGAGTATCTGGACTGGGTTGGCGGCTTCTTCGATTACGAGACGGGCAGCGCGGCGAATCACTGGCGGTCGGCGATTCAATTTGCGAAAGCGAAGCCCACCCCTGCCACTCCGGGACATCCGATTACGCGCGGAATTGAGCCGTTTGACCTGTCGGACGAATACTACTACAAGATGAGGTTCGCCCAGAACGATCCGCGGCGCAGGCCCATCCTGAACGTCAACCTCCCAAACGAGCCGGAGACGCAGACAGTCGCCTGGGCGGTCGAGCGGGCGGACGGGGGACGCGGCTTCGCGTTCACGGGGGGGCATCCGTACAAGAACTTCCGTGACGATAACTTCCGCAAGGTGATGCTGAACGCCATCGCGTGGGCAGCGAAGGCCGAGGTCCCGAAGAACGGCGTCGAATCGACTGTGCCGGAGGGAATCGACGAGATTCACGCGCTCATTTTGACCGGCAGACACCATCCCGCGCATGACTGGAAGGCAACTACCGCCGCCATGCAGGAGCTGCTCGGCCGGGATTCGCGGATTCTGTGTGATGTGTGGGAGGACCCTGAGAAGCTGGCCGCCGGCGACCTGTCGAAATACGACCTAATCGTCCAGAACTACTGTAATTGGGAAAGTCCCACGCTGTCGCAGCCCTCCCGCAAGAAACTGCTGGAGTTCGTGCGGGGCGGCAAGGGAATCGTTCTGCTACACTTTGCGAACGGCGCGTGGCGAGACTGGCCGGAATACTTTGAGCGGCTGGCGCGGCGCGTGTGGGTGGACGGCAAGGCGAGCCACGATGCCTACGGTCTCTTTCACGTAACGATTGCCGACAAAAGCTCCCGGTTTACGGAGGGATTGCCCGATTTCGACACAATGGACGAGCTCTATTGCAGCCAGGTCGGCGACCTGCCGGTCTCTCCGTTACTGACCGCGCACTCCAAGACAACAAACCGGGATGAATCGCTCGCATTCGCCTATGCCGAGGGCAAGGGGCGCGTATTCCAGACACTGCTGGGCCATGGAGCAGAAGGGGTCGCGGTCCCGGCCCATGCCGAGCTGCTGCGCCGCGCGGTTGCCTGGTGCGCAGGTCGCGAGATTCTGCCGCTGCCAGTGACGGTTTCTACCGTTGCAACGCCTCCGGATCGCAAACCGGAGGAACTGTTGGTCCCCGGCAAGTTCGGAAAGGCGCTCTCGCCCTCCGGACGCCAGGTGTCCGCTTCTAAAGCCGCCGCCTTCGATCCACCGCTCACCGTCGAGTGCTGGGCGCAGCTTCGCGGGAAGGCGGGCTTCAACATCCTGGTCGCAAACCATCCCAAAGAATCGTCGCGCCACTGGGAGATCTACACGACCGCAGGTTCCGGCACCCTGGCGGCCTACCTGCCCGGTTCCAAGCCGGACATCATCGATTCCGGAGTGAACGTGGTGGACGGCCAGTGGCGCTATCTCGCGTTCCAGTGGCACAAGAATCGCGCGCTGCTCTACGTGGACGGAAAGCGCGTCATCGATCAAGCCCTGGCGGCGAGACATGTGGATGGCGCGGATGCCGGCCCCCTCTGGTTCGGCTGCTATCCGCCTCAGGGAATCGGCTGCGACGGCCTGATCGACGAGGTCCGAATCTCCAACTATGCGCGGGACATTTCCGCTGTTCCCACGGCCCCCCTGACTCTGGATCGCGATACGCTGGGCCTCTGGCGATTCGATTCGTCCGAGGGTGGACAACTAGCGGATGAATCGCCGCGCCGCAATGTCGCGGTGGTCGGCGCGGGACCAAGTGCGCGCGTCGCCTCCCGGTACGACCTGACTGCCGCCGAGCAGCCACTAACGCTCGTCCGTAAGCCAAACTCGGTCGATTGGCCCAACGTCGGCAACGACAAGGGGGCCATGCGGTACTCCACGCTCACGCAGATCGACCGCAATAACGTGGCAAAGCTTCAGCCGGTCTGGACCTACCACACCGGCGACCACAACCCAAAAGGCAACACCACTATCGAGTGCACGCCCATCGTGGCGGACGGCGTGATGTACGTTACGACCGTCAAGGTGAACGTCGTCGCGCTCGACCCGGAGACCGGCAAGCAGCTGTGGAGATTCGATCCGCACGCAGGCGGCGTGAACCGGGGTGCGACCTACTGGTCGGACGGGAAGCCGGCTGGTGTCCGGCGCGTGGTTGTCGCTCTGAGCGATGGCTATATGTATTCGCTCGACGCGCGCACCGGCAAGCCCGACCCGGATTTCGGCGACGGCGGAATCCTCGACTTGCGGAAGGGGCTGGAGCATGACATTTCGCGATTCGGCTATGGAAGCTCCTCAGCGGTCGCCATCTACGAGAACCTCGTTATCGTGGGCATGATCAGCAGCGAAGTGGGTCCCGGCGCGCCCGGCGACGTACGCGCCTTCGACGTGTGCACCGGCAAAGAGGTGTGGCGATTCCACACCGTCCCCCGGCCCGGCGAGTTCGGGTACGAAACCTGGCCGCCCAATTCGTGGACGGATCGTGGTGGAGCGAACCCGTGGAGCGGTTTTACGCTCGATGCGAAGGCTGGAATCGTTTTTTGCGGAACCGGATCGGCGTCGTCGGACTTCTACGGCAAAGACAGAATCGGCGACGACCTTTTCGCCAACTGCACCCTCGCGCTGGACGCCCGCACCGGCAAGCGAATCTGGCACTTCCAGGAGGTCCACCACGACCTGTGGGACCACGACAACCCCTGTCCGCCGACGCTGGTCACGATAAAGCGGGGAGGTCGCAGCATCGAGGCGGTCGCGCAGCCCACCAAGACCGGCTACGTCTTCCTGTTCGACCGCAGGACGGGCAGCCCGCTCTATCCCATCGTGGAGAAGCCGGTCCCCACATCCGACGTGCCCGGCGAGGTGGCCGCGAATACGCAGCCCAGCCCGGTCAAGCCGCCGCCCGTCGCGCGTATCCGCTTCACCGATGCCGACGTGACGGAACGCACGCCCCAAGCGCGGGCATTCGTTATGGAGAAGCTGCGCGGCTACCGTTACGGCGAGGAACATGTGCCCCCGAGTCTGGGAGGAAGCGTTATTACTCCGGGATTCCATGGCGGAGCAACCTGGAGCGGGGCATCCTTCGATCCGACGACCAATGTACTCTACATCAACACGAACAACGTCCCATATCTTTCGACGCTGAAGCCCGACGCGACGCTGGGCTACAACTTTACCGGCTACAACTACTTCCGCGATCAGGAGGGCTTCCCGGCCAACAAGCCGCCCTGGGGACTGCTGACCGCAATTGATATCAACAAGGGCGAGTTCCTGTGGCAGATTCCGTTTGGCGAATATCCCAAGTTGGTTGCCCGGGGGATGCGGAATACCGGTTCGGAGAACTTCGGCGGAACGATTGTGACTGCGGGCGGGCTGGTCTTTGTTGGAGGAACTGCCGACGAGAAGATTCACGCCTACGACAAATCGAGCGGCAAGCTGCTCTGGGAGTACAAGCTCCCCGCGGGCGGGTACGCGACGCCCTCAACCTACATGGTGAACGGGAAGCAGTACCTCGTCATCGCGGCCGGCGGTGGAGGAAAAATGACCGCCACGCCGGGAGATTCATACATCGCGTTCGCGTTGTAGTAGGCGCGATTCGAGCAATCCGAGACCGTTGACTTTCGCGGGGCCCTCTGTTATACTAGCGCGCAGGCACAACCGATGCCTTCATATTTATCCGCTTGTGGAGCGGTGTCCGAGTTGGTCTAAGGAGCACGACTGGAAATCGTGTAACGGGGTAAAACCTGTTCGTGGGTTCGAATCCCACTCGCTCCGCCATAAAATCTGGTCAACGAGTCAATTTGTAAATGGGGTCAATGACTGGCGACGGCCGAGTGCGGCCACCCTCCCTGAACACTTGAAAACCTGAATAACGGTTGACCCATAGACCCGTTGACCCGTTACCCATTGACCCGTTGACCCATTGACTTTTCATCTTTGCTTCCGCCGGGAGAACTCTTGAGCAGGTCCCTTCTACGTCGCACCGCGTTTTTCAGCCTGATACTGCCGTTCCTGTACTTCGGAACGGCAAGCGCCACGTTTCTCTACCGAATCCACGCTGAAAACAGCGCGCGTACCAACATCGCCCTCGCAGTCTATCCCGCCCCCAGCGCGGAGCAGCGGCTGCTGATCTTCTCGCCTCACCCCGATGACGAGACGCTCGGCTGCGCGGGCCTGATTCAGCAGGCGACCGCCGCCGGATCCCTGGTGAACGTGGTGATGCTCACAAACGGAGACGGCTTCCGCGTGGCGGTGGAGCGGCAGTTCCGGCAGCTCAACGTACAGCCCTCCGATTACGTGCAGTTTGCCGGGGTGCGCCAACAAGAGACCTTGAAGGCCCTCGCGCCGCTCGGCATTCAGCGCGAAAACGTAACTTTCCTCGGCTACCCAGATCGCGGCCTGCTCTCGCTCTGGAACCAGAATTGGAGCGCCGGAAATCCCTACGTTTCGCCCTACACCCGGCAGAGCAGATCGCCCTATAGCGTCGGCTACAAGAAGGAGGCCATATACTGCGGGCAAAGCCTTCTTAACGACATCAAAGCGATATTTCGTGAGCGAAAGCCTACCGACGTGTATGTAACGCACCCCAGCGACGACCACATGGACCATACGGCCGCCAGTAGCTTTGTGACGCTTGCGCTGCAAGAGCTGAAACGAGAAGACGCCGCTTTCGCCGGCTGTCGCCTGCACTTCTATCTGGTGCATCGGGGCGACTGGCCGGCGCCGCAGGGGATGAATAAGTCCGATTCGCTGGTACCCCCGAACGAGATGGTTTCGTTGGACACGGACTGGAAGTCGCGGCCACTGACAAATGGCCAGGTGGAGAAGAAGGCGGCAAGTATTCTCACGTATGAGAGCCAAACCGCCGTGGTGAAACGATTCCTCGTCTCTTTCGCGCGCAGGAACGAGATATTCGGAACTCTGAATCCTGCTATAGTCCCGCTCGTTCCGAACGGAGCGATAAAATTGGATGGGGCGGTGGGAGAGTGGGGCGGAATTCCGCCGGCTGCTCTCGACCCCGTGAATGACAATCTGCTGCGAGACTTCCAGGCCGGGGGCGACATTCGTGCCGTTTACGCCTGCCACGACGCTGCAAATCTCTATCTGCGAATCGATACGCATGCGCCTGTGTCTGATCGGGTTGAGTTCCGGCTGGGTATTCGCTGCTTTGGCGATTCGCGCGAACAGCAGTCCGGCGGCAGCCTTACCGTCTCGATTCGACCAGGCTCAGCTGCCGGCGCCACAGGCTCGACATCTCGCGATGTGCGGGCCGAATCGAAGGCGAACCGTTTGGAGATCGCGATTCCGCTTCGCAAGCTGAACTACGCGCGCCACTTCGCCCTGAACGTGGACAGCCTGTTCGCTGGAATCCAGGTGGATCGCACCGGTTATCGGTTCATGGACTTGTAACGACCATCTTCGTCAGGAGCGGGTTTTGCGCGTAGTTATCGGAATGGAATTGGAAGCGGAGCAGTCGCAGCGAATCCGCGACTCATTCCCCGAGGCCGAAATCGTCGAAGCGCCGGATGACGGCAGCATGCGCGCGGCGATGCCCACCGCGAACGTGCTCTACGGAGGACGCGGCCATGCGGGCCTCCTTCCTCTCGCCCCAAACCTTCGCTGGATCCAGACCTATTCCGCGGGGATCAACTTTCTGCCGATGGACGCGCTTGCGGCGCGCGGAATCCAGGTCACGAATGCAAGCGGCGCGCACGGAGTGCAGATATCGGAGAACGTTCTCTCCATGATGCTGGCGTTCGCCGTTCGGCTGCCGGACCTGATTCGAGCGAAGGAGAGCCAGGAGTGGATTAGCAAGCGGATCGATACCGAAAAGTTGGTTCTCGAAGGTCAAACTCTGCTCGTCGCGGGTCTCGGGGGCATCGGCGCGGCGCTCGCGCTCAAAGCATCCGCGCTTGGTCTGCACGTAGTCGGCATACGAAATCGTCCGCTCCCTCCGCCGGCTGGGGTGTCCGACGTCCTGCCTGCTTCGCATCTTCATGACGCGCTGGGAAGCGCGGACCATGTCGCCCTCTGCCTGCCGCTTACAACCGCGACTATCGATTTTCTGGGAGAAGCCGAGCTGCGCGCTATGAAGCGCACGGCGTATGTCTACAACGTGGGACGCGGACAGTTGATAAACCGCGAAGCGCTGCTCCGCGCCCTTCGCGAGGGCTGGATTGCCGGCGCGGGTCTTGACGTGACTGAACCGGAACCGCTCCCTTCAGACGATCCGTTCTGGGGCTTGCCCAACACGATCCTGACTCAACACACGAGCGGCGGCATATCGGATCTCGACCGCCGCGTCACCGACATTTTCATCGACAATCTCCACCGGTTCCAGACGGGACAGCAGCTTCGCAACCTCGTCAACTTTAGCCGCGAGTATTAGCTGGCTCAATGCCGAAAACTGCGCGAAATCGCTCTAAGTCGCGCAAAGTAGTAGAAGCTGTCACTTTCTCGCCCTGATAGCCGTCAGTATCCTTGGTGGCCGGTAAGCGGTCTCGCGCCAGGCTTGGCAAGTAATCAGGCTGTCATTGGTCTGCTTGACGCGCGGCACGAGGTTGACTCATAATGCGTCATCGTTTGGCGAGACCCGCTAGGTTCGTTATGGTGGACCGCGCCTCCCGCCACAAAACTCATGCCCAAAAACCTTCTCCTAAAACTCAAGCGACAAAGAAGACGTTCCGCTGCGAATCTCGCCACCCGATTCGCGTGGATGCGAGTTGATGCGTCCAGAATTCTTCTGGCCTTCGCTTCCACCGCAATCCTCTCCGTCCTTATGTCGATCCACTTCATGCCGGATCGAGTGTCGTTGTACGTGGGAGACAGGAGTCCGCTTGAGGTAAAGGCCGCGCGAAGCGTCTCCTATGTCGATTCGGAAGCCACCCTTCGCCGGCAGGAGGACGCCGCGAAATCCGTCCCGAACAGCTACGATGCCGACCATGCGGCCCTTGCCCAATCCACCCGCTACATAGCCGATCTCTTCGAAACGATACACCGCATCCGCTCCACGCCGCCACCCGTTTCGCCCTCTCAAAAGCTTACCGCTCTCTCGCTTGAACTGGGAGCTGTCTTCAGCGACGACCAAATGCGCCAACTTCTTGCATTTCCATCCGCCGTCCTGGACCGCCTCCACCTGACCACCGGCAGGATAGTAGAAGCGACGATGGCGCAGCCCATTCGCAGCGAGACCGAGGACCTGCGACTAGCGCTTCGAAACTATGACGAGCAGGTCCGGCGCGAGATTGGCGCGGCCACGGAAGCGGAGATCGTGAAGGCCGTCGGCGCGCGCGCTCTGCGGGCGAATCAGATCGTAAATTCGCGCCGCACCCGACAGATGCGCGAGGCGCGAATCCGCGAGGTCAAGCCGGTTATGGGCGAATTGCGAGCCGGCGAGATCGTGCTGCGCCAGGGCGAGGTTTTCACGCAGCTCCACCAGGACAAGGCGACCGCCCTCGGCCTCATCAGTCCGTCCCTTGACGCAGCCACCGCGGTCTCAATTGCAGGGCTTGCGTCTGGGATGGTACTGGTTGTCGGCCTCTTCGCCCGCCGCGCATGCCCGGACGTGTACGCCGATACCCGGCGTCTTGGCCTTCTCGCCGCAATCGTTCTCTCTTCCGTGCTCGGTCTAAAACTGTTTGGCCAGGTGCTCGGTCTGCCGCTGTCATTGATTCAGTTCGGCTATCTCGGCATGATGATGGTCGTCGCCGCCGGAATGATGGTCTCCGTCCTGCTTAACGCCCCGCTCGCCGTGGTCGTCACGGCCCTGCTCTCGGCCCTGACCGGCCTCATCATGAATCATGAGCTCCGGTTTACTGTGATGACTCTCGTCAGCGGCCTCGTTGGGATATACTGCGTATCCGACATCAAGCGCCGGCGCGATCTGCTGACGGCCGCGGCCACGGTGGCTGCCACGAATCTTATCCTCGTGTGGGTCCTGGGCGGCCTGCTGGGAGACACGCTGGTGGAGGTTTTGAACGGCTCGGCCTGGGCGGTGCTCGCGGCGGGCATCGGGGTCGGCGCATTTTGGTTTGGCGTAACCGGACTGGAGAAGCCGTTCGGAATCCTCACCCACGCCTGGCTGCTGGAGCTGTCGGCTTCCGAACACCCGCTTCTGAGGGAGCTCTGCATGACCGCTCCGGGCACGTACGCGCACAGCGTCATGGTGGGCAATCTCGCGGAGGCCGCGGCCGAGGCCGTCGGCGCAAACTCCCTCTTTTGTCGCGTGGCGAGCTACTATCACGACGTGGGCAAAACGCGCCGCCCGGACTTCTTCGTGGAGAATCAGCATGCCGAGAATGTGCACAACCGCCTCAATCCCTCGCTTTCGGCGCTGATAATAGCCTCTCACGTTCGCGATGGATTGGAGCTGGCCGACCAGCACAAGCTGCCCCCGCATGTCAAAGCCGTTATCGCGGAGCACCACGGCACCAGCCTGATTCAATACTTTTACAATCAAGCGGTCGCGGGAAGCGGCGAGACCGCCAAGCACGACCCCGTTCTCGAGCAGCACTTTCGCTACGAAGGACCCAGGCCCCAGACTCGCGAGTCCGGTATAATCATGCTGGCCGATACGGTAGAGGCCGCGGTGCGCTGCCTGGACAAGCCCACCGCGGCACGGATACAGAATCGAATCGAAGAGTTGGTTCATCAGAAAATGGTGGACGGCCAACTCGATGAATGCGATCTTACCTTTAAGGACATTCAAAAGATACAGGCCGAATTCGGGCGCATCATGAGCGGAATGCTGCATGGCCGCATCGACTACAAGACACTGCCGAAACCCAGTCCGGGCCTGGCCGCACAGGGCCTCAGCGTCGACAATTCAGAAGTTTTCTCCTATGCCCTCACGAGCGAGGACGCGCGCTGCGCGATAACCGATGCCGGTCATTATCCTGAACTCCCAAACGCACCCCGTAAATACCAGGCCGTTAATACTCGTCGCAAGGAAAGTCCTCCGCGCTGAGGGAGCGCCCCACGCCGAAGTGAGCCTCGTCCTTACCGACGACCCGACCGTGCATGCTCTCAACCACGATTACCGTGGCATAGACAAGCCCACCGACGTTCTCTCCTTTGCCCAGCGCGACCAACATCCGGATGCCCCCCCCGGCCGCCCAACCCCCAATCCTGGGGGAGAGGACCCCCTCTCAGGCGCTCGGACCAGTGGCGCGCCCGAGAACTCTCCCTGCCAATCTGGGGGAGAGGACCCCCCGGCCCCCAATCCTGGGGGAGAAAGACTAAGGAGCGAGATTCTGGGGGACGTTGTCATCTCCGTCGAGACCGCAATCCGCCAGGCCGATCAGCATAACGTAACGCTGGAACAGGAGCTGGCGCTCCTGACAGTCCACGGAATCCTGCATCTTCTCGGCTATGACGACATGACCGACGAGGGCGCTGCGGAAATGCAGGAGAAGGAATGGACCCTCGGCGTCCGAAAATAAGCATTAAGGATGATTGAACCACGGCGGACACGGCGATCACAGCGAATTGCAAGTATCCTTGCTCTCCTGTATTCCGTGATTTAGTCTTATCACCGGTATCCGCCGTGCCCGCCGCGTCCGCCATGGTTCAGACTGTTCTCTGTGTCTCTGTGCCTCTGGCAAAGCGGGTGTTTAGATTATTCTGTTTGGAGGGCGAGCTTGCGGCGAAAGCGACCGCAGGATAGTTTTAGATATGCCGGTGAGGGAGTTCTGCACTGTTTCCGCACGCAGCGGCACATGCAGTTTCACTTCCTCATGCTGGTGTTGGTTCTCACTTCGGGGCTGCTGCTCGCGCTCGATACGCGGGATATGCTGGCCCTGCTCTTTTGCATCAGTCTCGTTATCGTCACTGAAATGGTGAACACGGCCGTCGAGACGGTGGTGGACATGATATCGCAGGCATACCATCCGCTGGCAAAGCTTGCTAAGGACGTTGCGGCGGGATCGGTGCTAATTGCAAGCGCCAACGCGGTAATTGCAGGGCTGCTGATCTTCTTCGGGAATGAGCGTATTCAGAAGATAAAGCTCGGCGTTCCCTTCCGGCCGCCCGAAGTGACAATCGTTCTCGTCGTTGGTATACTAGTATTGACAATGACGGTAGTTATGTCGAAGCTGCTCGCGGGTCGAACCAATACCGGACTATGGCACGGGGGCGTCATTAGCGGGCACAGCGCCATTGGATTCTTTCTGGCGATGACGATCATTTTTACCGCCAACAATACGTTCGTAGCCATCCTTGCGCTCTTGATGGCCGTCATCATCGCGCAGAGCAGGGTCGAGGCCGGGGTGCATTCCGTTCAGGAAGTCGTGTTTGGCGCGGTCATCGCGATCTTCCTCACCTCGTCGCTCTACTGGTTCATGCCCTATGCGCGCGGCATGCTGTTGAAGGTAAACAGCCAGCCGCGGGCGGCTCAGCGCGCTGAGAGGATAATTGGTATTGCATACCCATCGGAAACGTGGGACCGAGCCGGACGCCACATGTGATCCCGACTCAATGAGCAGCAGAGTTCTCAACGCTGGACGAGCCTTCCTCATTGGAGCCGGAGCCCCCGTCTGTCTACTGATGCTTTTGCAGTCGGCCGTCTTCGCGGCCGGACCCGAATTGGGCGCGCCCGCCGAGCAGCAGGAGTCGGTCGGCCTCTGGCGCGACGCCGTCATCGTTGGCATCCTGGTCCTGATCACCGGCATGTTCGTGCTGGCCGAGACCGCGCTGCTAACTGTCCGGCGCACGCGTATCGACCAGCTCGTCGAGGAGAACAACCGTTCCGCTAGACTGGTCGCGCAGCTGCTGTCGGAGCCGACGCGCATGCTCGCGACGCTCCAGGTGGGCCTTACGCTCGTGCAGCTTTTCTCCGCGGGCGAGGCCGCCAACCGCTTTGTGCAGCCCTTTGCGCGCTTTCTCCGGGACCGCTTCCAGAGCACTTTTATCGCCGCGAACGCCGGGTCACTCGCTTTCGTCACCGTTATTCTGACCGTGGGCATGCTGACGCTCGTTATTGGCGAGATAGCGCCGAAGAGCCTCGCGATTCGGCACGCGGAGCGTATTGCGCTGGTGACCGCGCGCCCGATTCGGTGGCTTCAGTTTCTGGCCGCTCCCCTCGTATCGGTGGTTACGTTCTTTTCGGGCCTCATCGTGCGTTTGTTCGGCGGCACCGTGCACTTCCACGCGACACCCTACAGCGAGGAAGAGCTCAAAATTATGGTAGAGCAGAGCGAGGAGCACGGAGTTATCGAGACCGAAGAGAGGGAGATGATTCACAAGGTCTTCGAGTTCGCAGATACCACCGTGCACGAGGTGATGACTCCGCGCCCCGAGATAGCCGCGGTCGAAGCCGACGCCGGCGTCGAGCGCCTCATAGAGATTGTCACGCACTCCGGCCATTCTCGTCTTCCCGTATATGATGATGACCTGGACAATATTGTGGGAATCGTCCATGTAAAGGACGTCCTGCGTGGCATCACGGGTGATACGCCGATTACCAATATTCGCGACGTGGTGCGCAGCGCGTATTTCATACCGGATACAAAACGCGTGGACGACCTGCTGACGGAATTCAAGCGCAACAAGACGCAGATTGCCATCGTGCAGGATGAATATGGCACGGTCACAGGCGTGGTGACAATCGAGGATCTGCTGGAAGAGATAGTCGGCGAGATTCAGGATGAGTACGATACCGAGGAGCCGCCCATCGTGCAAATGGACGACCACACCTGCGTGGTTGACGGTAAAATGAATCTCCGCGAGTTCAACGACCGCATGGGAGTGGAGCTGCCGATCGAGGAAACTAACACGCTCGGTGGATTTGTGTTCGATCTCCTGGGGCACAGGCCCGAGCCGGGCGAGGCGGCGCGCTGGGACGGAATGGAGTTTATCATCGACTCGATGGACGGCACACGGATCCAGAAGGTGCGGGTGGTTAAGAAGCCGTCACCAGAGGAGATGGCTGCATCGCAGGACACGACCCCGGACGTTTAGCTTACATAAACCGTTTCGCAAGAGTCATAAGACATTCATAAACAGGAAGACAGAATGAAGTCCTCGCGTGGCGACATCTTTGGGCGGGTAATGGGCGCGCTGGTTATGCTAGGCGGTCTCGCGGTGATATTCACGGTCCTCTGGCTCGCCTTCAGGATGTTCGACGATCCGAATCTGGGGCTGGGGGCCGCAAAGAATACGACCGCCTCGGACGTAGGAATTGGATTCGGCAAGCTCATACTTCGCATCGCCCTGTTATTTCTTGGAAGCATCTCCGGCTCGATGATCGCCAGCAAAGGAATCAACCTCTACTTTGCTTCTATCCCCGCTGCGGCGCATCATGACGAGTCGCCGGTAAAGAAGCCGGTACTCATCGAAGAGCGCGAGCACGTCCGCTCGTGCGATTAGCAAAAAAACTGGGCAAATAGTGGAACACTCGCAGGCCTGGGGGCGTTCTGTATATAACAGCGCGACGCACCGACGAACATGAATATCCCTCGCCAATTGTAGCGGGAACGGTTCGCTCTGGCCGTACTGTTTAGAACTACAATTATGCGCTTTATGCGCCCTTAAAACTGAATATCGGCAATAGAACGGCGGGGAGTCTTGATGCTCCCCGCCGCTTTTTCGTGCCGGAAATTATCCACCACGAAGACACGAAGATCGCGAAGAACGACTATTTAACCACGAAGGTCACGAAGAACGTCAAACGCAAAGTGCATTGTCCACAGATGAACACAGATGAACACAGATGAGATGCAGGAAAGCGGACCTTCCCGCTGTTCCCCGTGTCCCCCGTGGTTAAATTGCCCTTGACGGTCCTCGTGTTCTTCGTAGTTAAAATTGACTTTGCCTTTAGTATGGTCGCGGTTTTTCGCGGCTGACGGGTGATTCGTCGGCGTGGCGCAGTAAGTCATCGAAGTCCGCGCTGCCGTCATCATCCCGCCATTTGAGCGCGACACCCTGCTCGAAGACCGGCTGGTTGCCTGCCCAGAAGTCGTTGTACATCTGCATGGCGTGCGCATAGTGGACGCGACGGCCGTCCGGCCAGACGACCGTAAGCAGTCGCCTCGCTTCCGGCTTCGCGTCACTTGAAGGCAGGCGCAGCCGCTCCAAAGCCTCCTCGTCCACTGTGATTCCCAGGCCCGGCGTTTCGGTTGCGCGCGCGAATCCGCCCACGATCTCCATTGGCTCCGTGATAAGATCGTCCGCGTACATGTTGAGGCAGGTTACGGCAGGCCAGCGCGCATGTGTCAGGGCTGTCCCGAAGTGCAGCGCGAAGGCCGTCGTGAGGCCGGTCCCGACCATCTGGAGCCAGAAGGGCTTCTGCGCTTCGGCGGCGAGCAGCCCATGTTTCACAATCGCGGCCGCTCCGCCTCCCACCACGAATCCGTCGCAGACCTCCTCCTTTATGGCGGTCAGAAATGGGGGCGAGCCGAAGTGCATGGCGATAGGTCGCGAGGATTTTGCCCGAATCTGTCGGCTGCCCTCGATGTCGTGCTGCCAGATGGGAGTCTCGAAGATCACCACGTTGGAGTAGCGTTCCAGCTTCTGAAGTACCGGCACGGCCTGACCCGGCGTCAACAGCAGGGCGTTGAAATCCGTATCAAGCTTGAAGTAGGAGGGCACGGCTTCGCAGACGGCCTTCACCTGCGCCTCGATGTCGAACCAGGGCCGTGCCTTCAACTTGAAGCTCGTATAGCCCTGCTCTACTGCGTCGCGCGCCTCGCCCGCCCACTCATCCGGGGGCATGTCGATGGCCCACCAACTAATCGGGCACTCTTCCCGCGCCTTCGGGCCGATCAGGCGGTAGCACGGAACCTCCGCCGCCTTCCCCGCCGCATCCCAGACCGCCATCTGAAGCCCCGCGCCGAGCGAATCATCCCAAAGCAGTTCCAATGGGCTCCTGCCGATGACCTTCTTCGCGGCCTCCTCGCTGACCTTGCCCCAGGTGTAGTGCGGCAGTGTCTCGCCGTAGCCCACGATTCCCGAATCGGTGGTGAGGCGAATCACCTCGCTAATGGACCAGTTCCAAAGCTCGCGCGCCATATGGATGGCGGGGCGAGAGTTGTAGCCAACATCTACCGGGATGCGCTCTACGCCGGTGATTTTCATTAAGACCTCCGAATTGCGAGATGCGTTTCAACCACGGGGAGCACGGGGGACACGGGGAGAATCAAGGAATCTTTGGCAGGATTAACAGGATTTACGGGACTTCTCGGATCGGGCTTATCCTGTGAATCCTCTAAATCCCTAGTAAGAATGCCGTTCCCCGTGTCCCCCGTGCTCCCCGTGGTTTGTTCTCAGGTGTTCGTGCCGCCTGCCCGGTTTCCCTGCTCCTCGAGGCTTAGCGGCTGAGGTATGCTTACAGTAAGAATCGAAGAAAGGTTTTGGAATGGTACGCGTTCTGTTCGTATGTCTTGGGAATATCTGCCGGTCGCCAATGGCGGAGGCGGTCTTCGCGCATATGGTCGAGCAGGTGGGACTGGATGGGCAGATTCATGCGGATTCTGCGGGAACGGGCAATTGGCACGTCGGCGAGGCTCCCCACTCCGGTACACGGAAAATTCTGGCGCGCGAGGGTATCGGATATGAGGGCAGGGCGCGGCTGTTGATTCGCGATGACCTCGATGCGTTCGACTACATTATCACGATGGATCGCGAGAATCTTCGGAACGTGAAGGCGTTGGGACAGGGCATGGCAAAGGTGGTTTCGCTCATGGAGTTCGCGCCCGAAACGAATGTCGAGGAGGTGCCCGACCCCTATTACGACGGACGATTTGAGGAGGTATACCGGCTGGTGACGCAGGCGTCGGAGGGACTGCTGAACACTATTCGCCGGGAGCACAGCCTGTGAGCGTGCTGCCATCGGAACTGGCGCAGGCGCTGACGGAACGCGCGGGGCCGATTCGCGACGCGGTCCGGTTGAGCGGCGGCATGGTCGCCAGCTCCGCAATGGTCACAACGGAGACAGGCCGCCTGTTCGTAAAGTGGAAGACAGACGCGCCGAGCGGCTTCTTCCGGCTGGAAGCGGACGGTCTCGACAGGCTTCGAGCGGCAGGTGTCCTTCGTATTCCTCATTGTATCGCCTGGCAGGACGACGATTCAGACGAGGCTGAAAGCACTTTCCCTTATCTCGCGCTGGAGTATATAGAGCCACGCCGGCCCTATAACCCTTTGTCTTTCAATATAAAACTCGGAGAGGGCTTGGCGGCGCTTCACCGAAATCGGCCATCGTTCGAGGGGTTTGGACTGGAGACTGACAACTTCCTGGGTTCGCAGATTCAACGCAACGCGCCATTAGCGTACTGGCCCAAGTTCTACCGTGAGCGAAGGCTGATGCCGCAAATCGAGCGGGCGCGCCGCCAGGGCCTAATTCCCAGCCACCGCGAACGGCTGCTGGTTCTGCTGCTGGATAGACTGGACTTTCTCTACTCGGGCCACGATCCTGAGCCTTCATTGATTCACGGCGACTTATGGTCCGGCAATCTACTCGGCGCAGGCGATGAACCGGTCCTCATCGACCCCGCCGTCTACTATGCGGATCGCGAGATGGAGATCGCCTACATGCAGCTTTTCAGCGGCTTTGCCGGCGACGTCTATGCCGCTTACGAATCCGCCTACCCACTGGATGCTGGCTATGAGGAACGCCGGTCGCTCCACCAGCTCTATCCGCTTCTGATTCACCTTAACCACTTCGGCGAGCAGTATGGTCCGAGTATTGATGCGGTGTGCCGTCATTTTGTGGGCGTATAGACTCGGAATGCAACTCTCGAGCGGGCGGGCAATAACTTCGCGGAATCCGGTAACCGCTCGACCGCTTCACGCATTTGAATCTGTGGATCATGGTACTCTTGTTTGAGTTTTACAGCTCGAACGCCGGGGGCGAAAGCCACCGGCCTTTTTTATTCCGCCCACTTGCTTCCCCATCCTCGTTCCGGCTTTCACGATTCCGCTCAACTGAGACCCAACGGGTACAATATCCCATCTTTCAATTCAAGTATCGATAGGATAGCCACGCATGCAGATAACGCTGGAAACCGCCCCGATCCTCGAAGTCGCTGCCGATGCCCTGGTCGTGGGCTTGTGGGAGGGCGAGCCTCCCGATGGAGATACCGCGGAGATTAACCGCGCGCTGGACAACGCCATCTCCGAAGTAGCCGGCTTAGCGGCGGATGCGGAGCTGAGCGGAAAGCGGGGCGAGATTGCGCTCTTCTATACGCAGGGTAGAATCGCGGCGCGACGCGTGGCGGTTGCTGGATTGGGGAAGCGGACCGACCTCACGACCGGCGCGCTGCGCGAGACAGCGGGAAGCGTGGCACGGTTCTTGCGAGATAAGAAGGTAAAGAACGTCGTATCCGCGCTTCATCGCGCTTCCACCGCAAAGAAGCAATCCAAGGACGAAACGAGCGCGTTTGCCGCGGCGGTGGTCGAAGGGACGATCATCGCGGATTGGGAGCCGGATAGCTATCGTACCGGGGATGACCGAGCGAGCACGCTGGACAGCTTCGTTCTGGTCGAACCGGACGTGAAGCGTGTCGATCTGGTGTCCGCTGGGCTAGAGCGCGGGCAGGCGCTGGGCGAATCCGCAAATTTCGCCCGCACGCTGGTGAACGAGCCGGGCAATGCTCTGCCGCCGGTAGCAGTTGCCGCCCGCGCCAAGCAGATGGCCTCGGAAGTCGGACTGACTGTCGACATTCTCGATGAGGACGACATGTACCGGCTCGGGATGGGCGCGATTCTGGCCGTATCGGTGGGGTCTGAGAATCGCGCGCGGCTGGTTGTCCTGAAGCATATGCCGAACCCGAGCGCGCCCGTTATTGCGCTGGTCGGCAAGGGAATCACGTTCGATACGGGTGGAATCTCCATCAAGCCGACCGAAGGGATGGGCGCGATGAAGGGCGACATGGCCGGCGCGGCGGCGGTGCTGGGCGCTATGCGCGCCATCGCCCTGTTGAAGCTGCCCGTCAACGTAATCGGGATTGCATCGTGCGCCGAAAATATGCCGGACGGCAAGGCGTACCGGCCAGGCGACGTGATCACATGCATGAACGGCAAGACGGTCGAGATCATCACTACGGACGCGGAGGGACGCCTCGTCCTGGCGGACGCGCTGACTTATGCGGTGAGGAACTTGAAGGCGGAACGCGTCGTAGATGTAGCTACGCTCACGGGCGCGTGTGTCATCGCGCTCGGCCACACAACCACGGCAGCCGTCAGCAACAATGCGGATTTGATGGGCGCTTTAACTCGCGCCGCGGAATCGGCCGGGGAGTATGTGTGGGAGCTTCCCCATCACGACGAATACAAGAAGCAAATCAAGAGCGATATCGCAGACCTGAAGAACAGCGGAGGGCGGCCGGCCGGCTCCATTACGGCGGGCCTTTTTCTCCGCGAATTCGTGGATGTGACGCCCTGGGTCCACCTGGATATCGCCGGGACTTCCACCACAGACGGGGCGCCGCATATCGCGAAGGGACCGACCGGCGCAATGGTGCGCACCTTCGTGCAATTGGCTGAACAACTTGCGTAGGAGCATTAAGTGACAGACTTCGACCCCTCCGCGCTGCGAGTGCTGGAGGAGCTGCGTACCCGCTATCCGGACACGAAGTTTCTTGCGCTCGGCCAGACGGTTTGGTGGGACGAGCCGATGAAGGCCGTGCTGCGCCTCATGCTGGATCGCATGGGGCTCGGGGGCACGCTCGTTCTGGGGGTCCACGACACCGACTACTTCGCCAAAGCCCACCTCCGCCAGACACCCACTTCACGATTCGAGCTGATGCCGCACAACGACGGCACGACCAGGGACCTCTGGTCGGCGGCGGGCGAGATCTCCCGGCTGTTTGGCAGCGAGACCTTCCCCACCCGTTCCGACTTCAACCGTTACCACGTCCCGTTCAAGAAAGTTGCCGCGTTTCAGCCCAAGGACATGCAGAAGTTCCTGGACGACGTAACCGAAGCGTGGGGATGGCGAGGGCTGGTCTACACGGGTTCCCGCGACCTTATCGTGCACCGCCTGCCGCTTGCCGACATGGGCGAATCTGTTGAGCACATGCTCTCGTGGGGATTCGACGGCACGCGCGAGACACTGGTGGACGGCTGCTGTCGCGAGGAGGCCGGGGACATTGCCTCGCGCCTCCTGCAAATGGTCTCCGACTTCCAGGATGCCAACCCCGGCACCTACCTCTCCAATCTGTATCGACATGTTTTTCCTACCCTCTTCGAGATGCTTCTGGGCGCGCCGCCAACAGACACAGAAATCGACTGCTCAGGTCATCTCCTCCGCCTGACGCCCGATACCGCACATCTGCCTCGATTCGAGTTTGTTGACCTCTTTTTGAATGAAAAGACGCGAGCGCAGGCGACGCGCGCCTACAACGTGGCGGTCTCAGGAAGCGAGATCTATACGCTGGACAAGTTCGGGCTGGGAGCGCTGCCATTCGATCTCGTTCTGCCCGTCCATGGCCGCGGCACGCTGCGCGTCACACTGCGGGCAATACACGTCGAGACCCGCACCCCGCTTCGAATCCCCCTCGACAAGCCCATCAATAGCATCCACGACCTTGCAGAGGTCCTGACCCGCGAGTTTGGCGACCACGTTACGCTTGTAGGCAAGGCGGTGGCCCTGGTTTCCATGCTTGCACGGGAGTTTCTGTTCGTTTTCAACGAGGAGGGCTCCGCCTACGTAACCCGGACGCGGCGGATGAACGACCTTTTGCGAGCGAGTGGCGTGCCGCTGGAAATGCATCCGATTGTGCGCCTGAAATACCATACTTGGGACGCTCTGGAGGTTGCGGGGGCTACTCTCGCGCTGCCGGACCATCTGGCTTCTACGTTCGGCCAGCGGCAGATTCCGGCGTTCGATTTCGCGGCGAGTTGGCGGCGCGTCGTCGCGGAGCAGCAGGCGATCCTTATACAGATGGAAGCGCTTACACGGCCTCGCGACCTCATGTTTTTCCTGGCGAATCGGACCGGCGGCAATTGGTCCGAAACTATCGCGGCGTATGAAGGGGCCAAGCGGGAGCAGCGAAAGCTACGCGAGGAGTCGGCGGCGCTCCAGCAGACAGTACAGTCTTTGTATGAACGCCTCGCGCGAATCAGGCGAGATATTCAGGATACCGAGAGGTCCAAGGGAGACCATTTCCGCGCGACCGAGGATTGGAATCCCGTCGAAGAGGCGAAGCGCGCCGCGTTCGACCGCAGGCTGGAAGCGCTATTGACCGAGCGGCGAGAGTTGATTGATGTGATTGCGGTTGCAAAGGCGCGGCGCATGAGCATCGAGCGGGGGCCAAAGGCTGCGGCGCTGCGACAGGAAGCAGAGCGAATCGAAGCGATGGCAGGCTTGGAGCGGCTCATGCTTGTAAGAAATGCGATTTTGACCTGCTCCGGCCTGATTCATGCGGAGCATCGCCCCTCCGCGTGGTGGCTGCCGATGGTGGACCGCACAGGCCGCTGGTTCGTGCGCATTGCCGAAACCACCGAAGTCTACCTTCAGCCGCTTGTCAGCGAGTAAGTGTAGGGAGCAGCCTCCGCCACATACCATAGCGCCGCTGCCCTCGTGAAGAAATAGAGCTATTCCACTTCGGCCATATAGAGGTCGCTGACGTTGTCGCGACGAGAAACCCAGAGCAGCGCCTTGCCGTCGGGTCGCCAGCATGGGAACTTGTCGACCGCCGGGTGATTCGAAACGTTCAGCCGCCCCCCGCCTTCCGTGTCCATAACGTAAATTTCGTCATTGCCGTCGCGGTTGGAGACGAACGCGATGTGCTTGCCGCCGGGGGACCAGCGGGGGCAGTAGTCGCCGGAAGGATGATTCGTCAGCCGCTTCAAGCTCTTGCCGTCCGCCGCGTCCATGCTATATATCTCCTGATTCCCGTCGCGGTTCGAATCGAAGACGATTCGAGTCCCATCGGGAGACCAGGAGGGGTTTTGGTCAAGACCGGGGTCGGCGGTCAGCCGCGCGACATTCTTGCTGCCTGGGTCGCAGGTATAGACCTCCTGGTTACCGTGACGCATGGATGTGAAGGCCAGTTTCCTGCCATCCGGCGACCACATCGGCTGAAGGCTGAACTGCGTGCCAGAAACAATTCGCTCGATCTCCTTTCCCTCCACGTTCATGGTCTGGATGTGGAGCGTGCCGTCGGTCCCCGCAAACGTTACAAAGACGTAGGCGATCTTCTTGCCGTCGGGCGACCACGAGGGCTGGTACTGCGGGGCTTTGTCGGGGCGCGGCTCCGTGATTCGCTTGAGGCCGCTCCCGTCCGCATTGATGACGTATATTCCGAACTCGTCCTGCACGTGCCGCACGAAGACAATCTGCTTTCCGTCCGGCGAAAAGCAGGGCGACTGCTTCATGAATCCGTCTGTTGTGATCCGCTTAATGGGCCCGACCTTCACAAGCGCTCCTTATTACCACGTTCATTACCACCATTTACGGATTATTACCACGTTTACGCCAAACCGCGCCCTGCCCCCCGCCTTCGCACCAAATGCTCCCGCTGGTCTTCAAACGGTTCAGAACGACCCGAATCATGTCCCTTGAAACTTGCGGACAAGCGCGTTCTAACTCTCCGATTCGGAACCCATCCGGCAGTGATCGAATCGCCTCCAGCACGAGTTCGGTTTTTGCTCCTCGGACGAAACCAATCTTTGGGGTGCGCTCCTCCAACAGCCGGTATGCCGCTATCACTGTTCCGAGAAGATACTCCGCCGACGGCAACAGCGTGTGCCTGCTTTCGTGCCAACCCTGAGAAGACTGATAGAGAGCGTCGTAGTATGATTCGCGAGAGTTCTCGACGATTCGCTCCAAGCTCACGTACCTGCCCACCTCATAGCCGGCTTGATAGAGAAGGAGAAGAGTTAGCAGCCGCGCGATTCTCCCGTTGCCGTCTGGAAAAGGATGGACGCACAGGAAGTCGAGTACGTATGCAGGGATGATTATCAGATGGTCAATCGAACCGGAATCCCAATGGTGATGAAGCCGCTCATGGAGCCGATCCATGTAAAATGCAGTTCGGTGGGCCGAGACCGGCTCGAATCGAACGTACTGGCTTCCATCCGGGCGACTCTCGGTTATCAGGTTGTTGGTCCGCTTCCAGATGCCGCCTCTCTGCGGGCAGTAAGAGTACATGATCTCGTGGAACCGGAGTACCGTCTCGGAATCAATCTTTATGCTCGCATGCTGTTCGTGAATAAGCCGGAGCGCGTCACGGTATCCGGCAATCTCCTGCTCGGGGCGGTTCCGCGGCGCGGACTTTTCGCCTATGAGCGCCTGAATCCTTTGGAGGGGCGCAACCACTCCTTCGATTCGATTCGATGATTCCACGCTTTGAATCACCGCCTGCTCTCTCAAAATTTCCAGAGCCTGCGGTGACCGCGTGCGGTAAAGCTCATGATGCCCCTTAAATTCGCCGAGCAGGCGGACGGCCTGAAGCAGATTGTGCGTGAGCTGCTGACGTTCAAGGAAGCCGGGTTCAAACGAGCGCATGATTGCGCCTTTCAGTGCTTCGTTTCATCGTCCTCATAGTTGTAAAGGTTGTTATCGAACATATCGTCGAGTAGCTCGTATAGTCCGGCGCCCCACGATAGGCCTGGCAATTTAGACCAGCCCTTGAAGACGTCTGCTTCCCCAAATCGCGGCGAGAATCGAATTATCCGGATATGCCTGGTCGCGGGATCGCTTTTCATCTTCTTGATAAGCTGAACGATGTCGGGCGTCATAAGCATATCGATGAGAACTGAATCAGGCCGCTCCTCGGCTATATACTGCCATCCTTCAGAAACGCTTTGCTCAAGTCGCACGCAACAGCCTTGCCGCTCCAGATTCACCTGTATCAAGCGAGCAATGTGGCGTTCACTATAGAGAACAAGGATGTTTTTCATCGGGATAGCTCTCACTGCTACAGCTATATCAACTCCTCGATCAGAAGTCCCGTGGGGGCTACTTTGAGGGCGAGGAGGTAGGAGCGGGTGATTCATCTTACACGTTCACTCGGCCCAGCAGACGGTCTAATTGCAGGTGAATATCGGCCAGTTCCGATCTGTTTATTTCACAGAGCCTCTCTCCAACATTCGCTCGATCGACCGCGCGAATCTGAAATACAAGGGCAAATGAGCGCTTGCGAAGACCGTTCTCAGGCGTTGGCTCTATCGTGACGGTTCCCGCAAATCTCGCTGCTCTTTCTGCCGTTGTCAGCGGCACCAAGATCAGCAGCGGAGAACCGGAACCAAACTCGTCGTCCTGAAGAATAACGGCGGGCCGCCGCCCTACTTGTTCGTGACCGCTCGCTTGTGTCAACTCAATCCAATACACTTCACCAGGATTCAACCGCCTCATCCTTCTCCCACTTATCTACCATCTTCCAAGCATCGGTTCCAGCAAGGTTCCAGGCTGCCAGTTCCTCTTCCAACGAAGCCGGCAAATCAATGCCTGCAAGCACAATTCGGACGCGATCTCCATTGTTCAGCCCGGTAGTGTCGTCGGGAACGACCACCCCGTCACGTACTACCCCTTCCAATACTCTTAACGCGCTCATGTGAAAACTCCTGATTTAGCTACGATATCAGCTCCCCAATCACCTCGCCTTCGGGCGCGATTTCGAGGGTGAGGAGGTCGGTGCGGGTGATGCCGAGGCGGTCGAAAATCGTAAGGCAGACGTCGGCGGGCGTGAGGGGACGAACCACCGGGAACTCGCCGCGCGCGTCGGATGCGCCGACCACCGTGCCGCCCTTTATGCCGCCGCCGGCCATGAGCGCCGAGTAGCACTGGTTCCAGTGGTCGCGGCCCGCTTTGTCATTGATCTTGGGCGTGCGGCCGAACTCCCCCATCGCGACGACGAGAGTGTCTTCCAGCAGGCCGCGGTCTTTCAGGTCGTCAAGGAGCGCTGACAGAGTCTGATCGAGCATCCAAAGGTGGCGGTCCTGGATAATCTCGAAGTTGCGGTAGTGCTGATCCCAGCCGCCGTCGCCGAAATCCTCCTCCGCCTCCACGTGGCTTGACCAGTTCACCTGAACGTAGGGTACGCCCGCCTCGACAAGCCGCCGGGCCATGAGCGTCGATTGGCCGAATTTGTAGCGCCCATATCTGTCTCGGACCGCGACGGGCTCTTTATCGAGATCGAAGACCGCCCGCGCGCCGCTCGACGTGATGAGCGAGAACGCCTGGTCGTAGATAGCGTCCATTGGGCCTTTGCCGTTCGCCCAGAGCTGCTTTTGCGCATTTTCCACGGTCTTCAGGAACATGCGGCGGCGGTCCATTCGCGCGGCGGTGATCTGCTCCGGCGGGTTGAGGTCTCGAATCTGGACGCCGTTCACCTCGTCATATTCGACGCGGAACGGATCATATGAGGAGCCAAGCACGCCGCCGCCCTCGCCCTGAATCGGCCTGTGTCCCTGGTGGAGCGGCTTTCCCACGGTTACGAATGAGGAGAAGGGCGGAGTGTATCCCCTGATTCGCGAGACGGCGCTGCCGATGTTGGGAAGCACGCGCCCGCTGACCGCCTGCTTACCTGTCAGCCCAATCGTCCCGGCGAGACCGTGATCGTTGGTCTCGTGGTGGAGCGAGCGAATCAGGGCGTACTTATCGGCGCGTTTTGCAAGCTGGGGAAGATATTCGCAAACCTGGATGCCGGGCACGTTACTGCCGATGGCGCGAAAGGGACCGCGGTAGTCCATCGGCGCGTCAGGCTTGGGGTCGAAGGTGTCAAGATGGCTCGGCCCACCCCAGAGCCAGAGCAGAATCACCGACCGCTGCTTTTTGCCCGCTGCTTTGCCCGCCGTTTGCGCGCGAAGAAGCTCCGGCATGGAAGCGCCCATCGCGCCGAGCATCCCCACCTGTAGGAAGCCCCGGCGGGTAACGCCCTGGCACGTTCTCAGCTTATGATCTCCGATGGTCCACATGGCGGTCACCCACTCCTTCGCCGACGCAGATATACGCTCAGCTTCGAGCTTACTATAACATGAATCGCCGAGATCGTCGAGATTTTACCGATCCCTGCATAGTTATCTCACTGAAGCCGGGAGACGCTTGAGGCAGCGAATAAGCCATGTATCATCTGATCTCATACACCCGTGTGTCATCTGATCTCGTACACGGAACTCAACAACGTACGGGCGAAGACGGAATCATCGTTCGCCCGGCTGGAACTAATCGCCCGCTTATGGCGTCCTCATTCCTGCGGTGGTGCATAGCGCGCAGCATGCGAGAGGAAGAGAGGGTGAGGAAGGGACGACCATGACGGCAGTGGATCCGCAAGGGGACATTCCGGAGCCGACTGACTCCGTGAAGAAGCCAAAGAACACGCGCAGGTCCATGCGGCAGTGGCTGAGAGTGATAGGCCCCGGGGTAATTACCGGCGCTGCGGGCGATGATCCCGCTGGTATCGGCACGTATGCGCAGACGGGCGCGCAGAGCGGCACAGGGCTGCTCTGGCTCATGCTGCTTGCCACTCCGATGCTCCAGGTAGTTCAAGTGACCTCCGCAAAGCTCGGTATCGTCACCAAACAGGGATTGTCAGGCGTGCTGAAGGAGCATTTCGGATTCAAGGTTGCACTCATTGCGGCCCTGCTGACGGCTATGAGCAACCTCGGCACCGTCGGCGCGGACATCTCTGGAATTGGCGCGGCTCTTGAGCTTATCTTCCACGTGAAGTGGCAGTGGTTCGTTATACCTATCACGGTGGCCATCTGGTACTTTCAGGTATATATGGACTACAAGATCGTGCGAAAGGTCTTCCTGCTCCTCGCAACCACGCTGTTATCCTACGTCATTGCAGGATTCATGGCTCGGCCGGATTGGGGCCACGTGCTTCAGGATACGCTCATTCCCCGTTTCGAATTCAATATGGCCTACATAGGCACGGCGGTCGGCCTCCTGGGCACTACGATTACGCCCTATATGTACTACTTCCAGGCGGCGCAGGTCGTGGACGAGAACTCACCCGTAAAGAAGCTGGACGATACGGTGGCCGATACGACCATCGGAGCCATCTTCGGCAATCTGGTCTCGTATTTCATCATACTGGCGACGGCCGCGACACTGCACGCACGCGGTATTAAGATTGAATCTGCCCAGGACGCCGCGAATGCGCTTACTCCGTTTGCTGGGGCCACCGCCAAATACATCTTCGCGCTGGGAATGATCGGCGCGGGCCTGCTGGCCGTTCCGGTGCTCGCCGCCTCGACCGCGTCCATGGTCGGTGAGGTCGCGGGATGGAGAATCGGCCTCAGTAAATCCACGTCGCGAGCCCGCGGATTCTATCTGGCTCTCACTGTCTCCCTCATCTTCGGCCTGATTATTACGCTCTCCGGCATCAACCCGATTAAGGCGCTTTTCTATAGCCAGATCGGAAATGGAATCATCGCTCCCGTGATCATCTTCCTATTGTTCCGGCTGGCCGGGCGTAAAGACGTACTCGGCGATCATGTGAATAGTTGGAAGCAGCAGGCGTGGGGATGGCTCACGTTTGCGGTGATGGTAGCGTCCGTCGCGTTGTTCTTTTTGGGGCTGGCGACCGGGAAGTCGTAGTTTGCGCGACGGGATACTGGATAACGTTAATGCGAATCCGAGCCGGGTTTACACTGATGTTAGGGATATGCGCGGCGGCGTGTGGAGCGCAGTCGGATACTCAGGCAGCAAAGCAGCAGGACAGAAAGACTCAGCAGCCGGCAGAGAGAACCGGAACAGGCGGCGATAAGCCGCCCGTCGATTCCTTGTATCAGATGGGCGGGCAGGCAACATTTACACTGCAAAACCTTATCCCGTTCCACAATCCGTATGAAGGTCCCAACAGCCTGCCGTCGCGCGGAGAAGCGGAGCTTACCCACACCTACACCCTGTTCCTGGGAGCGCGATTCACAAAGAATGTGGAGATATACCTGAATCCCGAAGTTGCGCTTGGTAACGGCCTGAATGGCGGCACGGGTCTTGCGGGCTATCCCAACGGAGAGGTGATAGGGCAGGGCGGCGTGCCGACCAATCCCTATCTGGCGCGGTATTTCGTTCGCTGGCGTACTCCCGTGGGACACTTTGGGGGCGCCGGCACTGCCGAGCGCATCGGGCGTTCTCAAAATATCAACGGCGGCGTAGTCCCGTCGCACCGGCTTGTCGTAACAGCGGGAAAGTTCGCCGCGAGCGATCATTTCGACGCCAACGCGTATGCCAACAACGCGCGCACGCAGTTTCTGAATAAGACTTTTGCGAACAACACCGCGTGGGATTTCGCGCAGGACCTTCGCGGCTACTCAAACGGCGCAGCGGTCTCATGGGTAAATCCGGATTGTGCGCTCCGCTTCGGCTCTTTCATGATGCCCGATTCGGCAGGCGGAAGAAAGTTCGCCGGGGACATCCTGAATAACCGTGGCGATCAGCTGGAATACGATCGAAACGTTCAGCTTATTCGCCATCCGAAACCGCCTATGACGGTACGGCTGCTGGGCTACCGTAATCAGGCCAATATGGGCGGATACCGGGACGCAATCATGGCGGCGCGGGGTTCGGGCAAGCCCCCGGACATTACGAGCGTGCGACGGCGCGGCGCGGTAAAATATGGGTGGGGCCTGAATTTCGACCAGGCGATTGTGGACGGCGGCAATACGGGAGTATTCGGAAGACTGGGTTGGAACGACGGATCCACGGAAAGCTACTGTTTCGCGGAATGCGACTGCACGCTCAGCCTGGGCGGGCAAGTGTCAGGGGCAAACTGGGGGCGCGCGGACAACAGGCTTGGCCACGCGCTGGCGCGAAACGGCATCTCCGGCGCGCACAGAGATTATCTTGCGGCGGGCGGAGCGGGAATCAGCGTCGGCGACGGCAGGCTGCGCTATGGCGAAGAAGTGATATTCGAAACCTATTACGCCTATCAGGTCTCGAAGCCGGTCACTGTCTCGCTGGACTATCAGGCCATCAGCAATCCCGCCTACAATCGAGATCGGGGTTTGGTGTCCGTCCTATCGCTCGGGCTGCACGGCGAGTTTTGAACTCACACACCCCACCATGAATCCGATGAATCGGATGAACCCGATTTTGCAGTTTATCGAAGCCAGTGAAGCATGAGAGTGGCGAGCGTAAGAAAGATGCTGATTCCTACGACATCCTGAAATGCAGTCTCGAAAGGGCCGGCGGTTAGGGCCGGATCGAATCCTGCTCGCTTGGAGATGAGCGGCACAATCGTTCCAACCACGCCGGCGATATTGACCGAGGCGAACATTCCCAGGAACACGACGAGACCGAACGCCCAGTGCCGGTCCCAGATTCCGCCGATGAGACCGAGGACGGCAGCGCACGAGCCTCCCAGCGCCAATGTCGTGACAATCTGGCGCATAACCGCATGTCTCCAGTGCGAAAGCTGTACGTGGCCTGTCGATAGCCCGCGGATGATGATGGCGGCGGATTGCAGCCCCGTATTACCGCTGATGGCGGAGATAATGGGCATGAACGAGGCCAGCAGGATGTACTTTGTGAGTGTCTGATCGAAATAGTGGATGACGACTCCCGCCAATAGCTCGATGAACATGGTCGCCATGATCCAGGGCAGGCGCAGCTTCGCGACCTGGAGAGGGCTCTTGCTCTCCAGCTCGTGCGCGTCGGAGCCGGACATACGGGCTATGTCCTCCGCGCTCTCCTCCTGTATAACGTCGATAATGTCATCCGCCGTAATCACTCCGATCAGCTGATTGGCCGGCTCCTTTGCGACGACCGGAAGCGCAGTGAGGTCGTAGCGTGCAAAGATGCCGGCAACCTGCTCCTGATCGCAGTCCGGATATACGGTAATCACGTCCTCTTGCAACAACTCGCGCACCGGAGTCTCCGCTCCGGCGGTCAGCAGGCGGCGCAAATCGATTGTCCCGCAGAGCGTGCCATCCTTGTCCACCACGTACACATAAAAGATGTGCTCGGCCGCCTTCAACTCGCGGAACCGGTCCAGCGCTTGCGCCTGAGTGGCCGCGAGAGGAACGTCCACGTATCCTACGGACATGATCCCGCCCGCCGTGTTCGCGGGATATGCGAGCAGCTCGCGGATCTCGTCCGCTGTCTCTGCGTCCGTGAGGGCGAGAACCTCTTCCGCCTGTGCCTTCGAGAGCGACCCGACGATGTCGGCGCCCTCGTCGGAGGGTAGGTTCTCCAGGATGTCGGCCAACCGGTCGGCGCTCGTCGCGCGAATCAGGTTCGCTTCGGTTGCCGAGTCGACCTCGTCGAGCACTTCCGCTGCTTCAGTCACGTCCAGCAGCTTAAATACGACAGCCTCTTCCGATGGGTTGAGAAACACCATCGCGTCCGCCAGGTCCGCCGGATGAAGCTCGCTCAGCAACGCCCGAAGCTCTTGCAGGCGCCCGGGGGCCAGCCTTTCGCGAATCCGCCGCGCGATATCCATCGCATCTTCGCGAACGGTTAGAATCTTGCGGCGATCACTGAACCGGGTTCTGGAGTCCGTCATATGCTCCTCGTGCGTTCTTCGCGTGTCTTCTTCGCGTGAAAGCGTTATGCCGGCAGCGCGGCTGGCTGAGGTCGAGTATACACCATCTGTGTGAGAAACGTCTCAAAGAGCGTGTGCGCCACTTCGCGGCAAATAATGCGAACAAATCCTATACTTTGAGTGTCCATTAAGTTGAATGCAGATGAGCAGGAGCCGGCTGGACCCGTGGCGTCACACCGCTCCGGCAGTACCGTTTGAGAGTTCGCAAAATGTGCAGGGAGATGTTCGTTATGACTATTCAGGCAGCGGCATTGGATGCAACGGGGGAGAGATCGCTACAGCTTACGGAGACCGAGGCGCTGGCGCTTCTTGAGATATGCCTGATGGCAGATCGCGATGACGATCTGGTTCGTTCCGCCCTTCTGGAGAAGGTCGGCGGCATATGCCGGGAATTCATTCGCGGCGAGGCTGCAACGCTGACTGCCGCGGTCCCCCAAACCCGAGACAGCAGCCCGGTCGGCATTCAGCCCGTAGCTCACCCGCATGTCAGGGCAGGAAGGCAGTGGCTCTTCGACCAGCTTCATGCGCGTGCTGAGAAACGAGAGCGGGCGCAGCCCCAGCCCTGCGCGTAAATTCATCCAGGGCGAGCGCGTTCATACCGCCACCGCGGCACGAACCGGGCGACCGGCGAGCGCGGTCGGCAGCTATTCGGATGCAATTGCTCCCTGAGGCACTGTTGAGGGCGGGCATTCCGCGTGTGCGTTGCCGGCGCGGGTTGGAAACACAACCCAAACACCTATGGCACGACTTCGAAGTGATGCCTGTCACTGACTTGATAGGCGTGGATGTGACGGTCGAGGGTGAATATCCGCCGGGTATTCAGCGTTTCCGCCAATGCTGCAAGGGATGCGTCTGCGAAATCCGTGGGCGAATCCTGGTGCTCAATCATCAATGAACGCATTCTTCTCCGCTCTTCAAAACTCGATTCGTGTATAACCACCAAACCTTCTTCCAGAAAATCCCAGAGTTTCTCTTGCGCTCCCAATCCATCCGCTCGCATTAGAAGATACATGGCTTCCGTAAAGCACGGGACTGTTGTGAGGAGAGGGGATGGAGGCAAGCGTAAAAGCGCGGCGCGACATGAGTCGTGGTGCGGATCGTCGTAATTTATTAGAGCAATCAGCGGACCTGTATCGCTGAGAGTCACAGGTGTCCCTCATGCCTTTTCTGTACAACGTAGTCCGTAAACTTTGCTCCGGTTTGTTCAGAAATCCGTTCAGCGCCTCCACTGTGAATGCCGCCCGTCCGACCTGTAAATAAGTCCGCGAGTGTGCGGGGGTTCTCGGTTGCTTCAACCGCATCATGTGCGCGCTCAAGCACAATTCGCACTTGGTGGCCCGTGAGCTCATGTTCCAACGCGCGAATCTCCTCGCGCACCTCTTCCCACGTTCCCTCGAATACTTGCTGCGTCATACCTGCCTCCCTCCAGCCCGTTCTATAGGCGCAGCGTTATCACGTGTACCATAACTCTCTCTTCCTGTGACCGCTGCGTTCCGCACTCAATTTGCATAAGGCGCGTACGAGATGTTCCATCCGCTCTCCGCCATATGCTTGAACGTGATGGTTTTTGCGGTTCCAGACGCGAAGATGACCGGGCACCGATCCGCCTTCGCCGTTGTGACGTGGCTGTTGCACCACGAGAGCACCGTCCGGTCGAGCGGTGGGTTACGATATTTCAGTTGATTCGGGGGGTCCTGCTGCCTGGCGTCCTTGGTCATCAACTGGTCCGCAAGCGAGCCGGTCCAGTCGCGAAAGTACACAGGCTGGTACATCTTTTTGGCGGGAACCAATCGGCTCTGGAGCCAATCGCCGGACGTGTCGATCCCTGGGCTAATGTCGTAGCTGTCGAACGTGTAGAAGAACACGTGGCCGGTCTGAAACGCGGGAGGAAGGCCCTTGAAGCAGTCGTTGAAATCTCCGGCGCCGCCGGAGCCGAAGTCCACTCAGGTGTGGCCGCCGCGCCCCACCAGCTTCTGGTAGATCGGGGAGGAGGCCGGGTATTCCGCGATAGTGACGTCCTGTTCACTACGCACGGTGTTGTCCGGGCAGTGAAACTTCGACACGTCATTGATGTAGCTCGGGTACATGGGCGAGTGCTTGAGGTCCCGGAGTGGAACCGGAGGACCGTCCTTCGCGCTCTACCACGGAAGGTGATCCTGTCGCTCCGCGTAGCCGAAGAGCAGGCAGGGATAACGACCGTTGTCCATCTTGTAGGCGGATGCCTTGACGTACATTTCGTGCATGTTCGAGATGCACGTGGCCGCGCGGGCGGACTCTTTCGCCCGGCCGAACACCGGAAACAGGATAGCCGTCAAAATCGCTATTATCGCGATCACGACGAGGAGTTCGATAAGCGTAAAGCCTTTGCCAGGTCTGTGCGACATCATCGTAAGCTCCTTTCCGAACGTAAGCCCGGCGAAGTCGACGAAATTACTATCTATACACTTACAGCATGCTTTTGGTTACTATCCGTTTCCCGGCATCTCAACACTATAGTGAGCGACGCGCTGAATGCACGCATAGTATTGATTGAAAGCCTCGCTGCTGGATGTCACTTCTCGCGGCCGCCGAGAGCGCGCTCAATGTCCAGAACATCTGGAAGGCGGCGGACAGCGAGAAAGAGCCGATTTAAGTGTTCCACATCCTTGACTTCGGCGGCGACCTCCAATGTTGCGGTGTGGTCGCGGTGTGACTGAGTCTTGACAGCCGTAATAAAGGTCTTCATTTCGCCGAAAATATTGCCCACGTCCGCCAGCAGGCCCGTGCGATCCGCCGTCTCTATCACGATATTCACGCTGTAAACCTGATTTTCGCTGCCTCCCGTGTATTCCACCGGAGTGAGCCGCTCCGGCTCCGTCTTTTCGTAGTGGCGGATGTTGATGCATTGACGGCGGTGCAGCGCAATGCCGCGACCCCGGGTAACGTAGCCGATAACCTCATCTCCCGGAATTGGCAGGCAGCAGCGCGCGCGCCGAAAGGCGACGTTGTCGATACTGCCCGCGCTCACCCTCAGCTTGCTCTCGTCGGCACGTCCCTTTCCAACTACGATGCCCTTTGGCGGCAGCGGCTGCGTGGGGTTGAGCCGATGGAGAAGCGCGCCAACCGAGACCGTGCCATAGCCAACAGCCGCCAGCAGCTCGACCTCGTTTGGCACGTTGAACTGAGCCGCGATTGCCTTTAAGGCGTCGTCCTTGATTATGGAGGCATCGAGTCCGAGCTTCTCCGCCTCCCGCTGGAGCATTTCGCGACCCTGCTGAACGCTCTCGTCATGGAGCAACCGCTTGAAGTATGCCTTGATCTTGCTCTTGGCGTGCCCGGTCTTGGCGAGAGCCAGCCAGTCCCGGCTCGGATGCCCGTCCGAGCGCGTCACGATCTCCACGACGTCGCCATTTCGGAGCTGATAGGCCAGTGGGACCATTTTGCCGTTCACCTTCGCGCCGACGCACTTCTGCCCCACGTCGGAGTGAACACGGAACGCGAAATCGATGGGAGTCGCCCCCGCCGGCATATCCATGACGTCACCACGGGGGCTGAAGGCGAACACCTGGTCCGTGAAGAGGTCTTCAGTTACGGACCGCAGGAACTCGCCCGGCTCCTTTGCCTCCGCCTGCATGTCGAATATCTGCTGCCGCAGCCAGGCCAGCTTCCGCTCGAACTGATCCCCCCCGGCCTTGCCGCCCTCACCCTTTTCCTTATAAGCCCAGTGCGCCGCCACTCCGAATTCGGCGGTGCGGTGCATCTCCCACGTACGAATCTGAATCTCCAGCGGCTTGCCGTGCGGTCCTATCAGCTTGATGTGGAGCGACTGGTACATGTTGCCCTTGCTGCGGGCGATGTAGTCGCTGAACATTCCGGGCATGGGCGGCCACAGGCTGCTCACGATTCCGAGCGCGTGGTAGCACTCCGCCTTGGTGTGGACGATGATTCGAAGCGCAATGAGGTCGAACAGCTCCTTGAAGTCCAGCTCCTGCTTCAGCATCTTCTGATAGATGGACCACAGGTGCTTGGGCCGTCCGTTGACCTGCACGTCGGGAATGCCCTCCGCTGCAAGACGCTCCCTCAGGATACGGATCGCCTCGTCCACCTCGCCCTGGCGCTGCGCGCGCGTCTGGGCGACCGCTTTGGCGACCTCGCCAAACTTCTCGGATTCGATATATTTGAAGGCGAGGTCTTCGAGCTCCCATTTCATCTGCCAGATACCGAGCCGGTGCGCAAGCGGCGCGAAGATATGGAGCGTCTCTTCAGCGATTCGCTTCCTCTTGTGTTCCGGCATCGAATCGAGCGTCCGCATATTGTGAAGGCGGTCCGCCAGCTTTATGACCGTGACCCGGAGGTCCTTGGCCATAGCGAGGAATATCTTGCGGAGATTTGCGGCGGACTTGACGGTCTCCTGACGCTTCTGCGCGCGCGCTTTGTCCTGGGGCGACCTGGAAGCCGGCTGCTTCCCGGCAGCTGCGTCATTAACGTTATTCTCGCTATTCTCACCATTCTCGCCATTCTTACCATTCTCACCATTCTTACCATTCTCACCCGGGGAGGGCGCGGCAAACTCGTCCATGCCTGCAATCTTCAGCTTCGTCACGCCATCCACGAGGGCTGCAACCTCCGGGCCAAATCGCTTCGCAGTCTCCTCCTGCGTGACAGCGGTGTCCTCCACCACGTCGTGAAGCAGCCCGGCCGCCATGGTGGCTACGTCCATCTCAAGGTCAGCTAGAATCTGGGCGACCGCCAGCGGATGCGTAATATAGAGCTCGCCGGACTTGCGCCGCTGGTTGGAATGCTTGTTGCGCGCGAATCGATAGGCGGATCGGAGAGGGCGCAGATCGGCATCCGGCCTATACTTTCGTACGGTCGCCTTTACCTTGCGATAGGCTGCAAAGACCTCGTAGTATTCTGTTCTGTTTCCGGGTTCAGGCATATGGGATGGCTTAAGAAGGTAGAAGGTAGAAGGAGGAAGGAGGAAGGTGGAATGTAGAAGGTGGAAGAGCTGTCGCGGCTGCTCTCGACCTCACAATCCGAATCTAACTGTCTCCTCTTTCGACTTGTTGATAACGGCGTGCCGGAGTTTCAAGCTTTCTTAAGATTATTACGAAGTCGTGAAGTTAATAATACGGCGGAGAGAGCCATTGGTCCTTCCAAATGCCGCAAACTGCGTAAACTAATCGGACTCTGCTACTTCGTTCTCAGGAACATCTAGCACGACGAGATATCCGTGCACCCGAACGACAGGCTCCTCCGCAGTTCCAATCGTAATCACGGATTCGTAAAACGGCCCTGCCTGCTGCAACACAGGCGGGTTATACGCATGCCGTCATTCCGATGGGTGCCTAAGGCGACCAGAGGAATCTGCATTTCCGGCACCGCCAACGCGTCTAAGTTGTCAAGGTACACGAATCACGGTTGCCATGCCGTTGTTACGGCCTGTTGGGCTTCCGGCCCCTTTATCGCTTTGGGCGCGAACGCCTTACCGGCGGCTTCGCGAAGGGACAAAGAGTTCCAGATTGTCTTCTTTGCGGACCAAAGAGCGCCCCTCCGCCCCAATTCTGGGGAACTAAAGGTTTGCTCAGCCTCCGTGGGCGTTACGGCCCTCTAATTGCGGAATGCGGATTGCGGATTGCGGAATTGGGTTATTCCGCAATCCACATTCCGAAATCCGCAATTGCCTGCCTTGCCCTTGAGCCGGCGCGGACCGGCTGTGTGCGACCGTCTGTCTGGTGTCGCGTGAAATCTCCTCTGGGGAAGTAATCAAATGTCTACTATTATCAGACGAGCAGAATCGGAAAAGGTTACACGAAAATGTAGAAATTATTCTGTTTTCAGGACTCGCGTCGTGGGTGCGCAGATTCGACAGACATGGGCCCATGCCAATAATTTCCTTATGCAGCATCGCAACGGGGATTCATTTTAGAGGCGATCTAGAACTCACGATGAGGGGTCAAAGACAGCGATGAGTATGCGGACCAGAATTCGCGGAAGTCTACGGAATTGGATCAACGACTGGCATACGGTCCCTTAGAAGTGATAGTTCCTGAATTGGTGTTGCGGGATCAAGGGCGCTAGCCGTGACGGTTGCGTTACGCAATACTTACTGGCCGCAACTCACATTCGGAGTGCCGATGTAATTGCTGTTAAGGGTTCTATACATCGTTGGATCTGAGCCACAAATCAACCTCCTTTGCTTTTTCGTAGTCCTGCATTTTGAGGCGAGAACCGGATGCATGCGACGCCTTGTTTCTGATATCGTTGATTTCCACCATCCAGCTAGTCCGACCGTCCTTACCACCAGTCTTCCCTAAGAGTAGATGATCGGCGAACAGTTGCAAATGCGCAGCAACGATCTCGCGATAGTTTATGAGGTTGAGGTACATTTCAACAGGATGAACTTCCATGTCTGCTTCTCGTCTATTATGTGCATCCTGACGAATCTTCAAGGGAATTTCTCTCCACCATCCACCTTCTCCATCGCCAAATTCTCGTTTTAGAATCTCAAGGACAGTATTGTGGATACGGCGTTCAATGGAGGTCGTCAGGCTATGAGTTTCAGAAACCTTTGCGTCAGCGCGTTCAGCTTTCCACTTCTCTAGACCAATAGGACTGAAGTCCTGATGAATGGATTGTATTTGCGCGGCCAAACGCCAAGTAATTTCGGCTGGTGCACCGCTACCGTAATGTGAACGTAGTGGCTGCAATTCCGCTTCGGACATCGCGCCAAAGTAATTTCCAACGATTTCAGCAAAAGGAACCAGCCGATCACAGAAATCGCGGTCGTTCCGAAGTGCTAAGTCTGCGTCACGCGACCGCAGGTACTCAACTACATGTCTGAGCACCGATATTCCCGCGACTACTCCGCGATTAGTCGCGACGATTCCGCCGCTTCCGTCTCCGTTATCCCACATCGTGGGACAGCCATTTCTAATGGTATCAAACCACGTGTTAAGAACACCTTTCGTTCTCGTAAGGGTAGAATCCACGTCTCCGGTCCATAGCGGGCCGAACTGTCGAACACTGCCTTTTTGTTCGGCAAGGACAAAGAGACCTGGTGATTTGAGTGCAGTAGAAATATACTGTAGGGTGAGGCACCGTGTCTGGGACTTTTCCTCGTCAGCGAGAACAATGCGTTCGAAGAATGGTGAGACGGGGTCCTTACGAAGATCCTGCAGCGATTTAGAAATGATGGCCTGAACTTGGAGTAGAGGATTACCAGACGACCAATTCAAAGTTGCGAATAACTCGGTTAAATGGTTTGCACTAACCTTATGCTGTTCGGAGTTGATTCGAACGAACAATTCTGCTTGCTTAGATTCGTCAAGTCCGTCAAATGCGGTGACACATAGCGACGAGGATGCGGCCCATTTATGTCCACTAAAAGCGAGCAGGCGATGTTGTCCGTCGATAATCCAAGCGCTTTGATATTTGGCTGGTAGATGCAAGATTCCTAATTTTACCGAGGACGTACTCCCCTGCATAGCGGGGCCAGCGTCAAATCGTACACCGGATCGTCCTCCATTGTCCGAAGCAAAATTCACAACGATATTGGTCGGGAATATGCCGCCATCGTCTATGAATTCACGAATCTTCTTAAGACGTGATGCCGTGACCATGCGCTGGTATGTGCCAAAATCATTGCGAGCACGGTGAGCAACATAGGCCACTTTGAGCAGTTGTGCTGGAGGAATGGCGAAGGTATATACATCCTCACCACCCATCGTTGACTTAACAGCCGGAACGTTAAGCACCAGGCCGTCAATTCCTTGGTTGTGGAATACCTCCGCAAGTAGTTGGTAACGGGCTGCGAAGCCAATATGCTTCACCAGGCGTTCGTAATACTCGAGACTCGCATTGTCCAGTACGAGTATGTGGCTTTGCCTCGCCCGCTCGCGTTCTGTTTCAGTAATGGCAGAGTTCCAGAGCACAATAATTCCGCCAACTTTCCGCCTGTTGCCCTTTGTAGACTCCTCATTGAGAACCTCGCGCACTTTATTACAATGGTCGGTTATCCTGTTTATTATTGATTGGCCGTCAATCCTTCGAGTTGAGTTGGAAGCTTTGCATTCAACGACAACACCGGCTTCACTGTCATAGGCTACGGCGTCCAATTGGTTGTGGATTCCTGGCCCTTGCCTCAATATCGCTCCGTCTTCAACCGACAGGTAGGGGAATCCCATGAGATATAGAACGGACCAAATGCGATGTTCGACGGACTTATCTACATCTTTTGGACGACGGAGTCGCGCTTTGTGCTTGCCGACTCGGATTGCCTGCCAGCCCTTCTCCGTGAAATCGGCCATTTGCCTAACAGGAACCGACGTTTCCTCAGTTGACTTTGACGCTGTGCGAAAGTATGTTGCGAGATGCGCTCGTTCCTTAATTCCTTCGAGATGCACGTGTTTGCTCACCCATACCCTTCTTAGCCATTGCGTTTTATTCCAGCCGGCGTTAACAGTCACGTCGGTACTGAAACCTATTCGCCTGTTCGCCAGCTTCGCGAGTCATTCCTTCGACTGATTTACTGACTCAAATTACACAGGCAAACGGATATACGTTCGAGCGAGGGGCTTTCGGCCCTCGCTGTAGAGCGGCTGCGCCGCTTCTTCTCCGCCTTCGCGGAGAATCGGTAACGTAAGTGTTTCGATCATATTGCAGTTAATGTCCTCGAAGGAGGACAAGAGGCCGAAGGCCCTACAGCGAGGGCCGGAAGCCCCTCGAACACAGGCAGTGTTCGCCTGCCTGCGTAACATCAGTTACTATATCCTCATCACATTCAGAACCAAGATTACACTCAGAATCTAGTTCCAGAAGTATCGGTAGCAGGTAATCTGATGATGGCAAAACACAGCAGATATTTCTACATTTTATCCAAACATCCTTCCGCATGCTCCCGTCAGCTCCGAGTCACCTTCCATAAACCACCCAGGAGGCAATTCCCGCGACATCAGAAAGACGGTCGCATAGCCAGTCAACACCCACCGGCCAGCCGGGCAAGGCACACACGCTTCCGCCCTCCACGAAAGCTCCCCCATGATTGGGGGTCGGGGGGTCGAAGCCCCCAGGATTGGGGGTTGGGGGGCCGAAGCCCCCTCCTTACTAAGGAGGGGGTTGGGGGAGGTTCCTCCGCTCTCGTCACGTAGTACCTAATCAGGAGCGCAGACTGACGTGCGCGCGCACCCGGATAAAGCGGCCGAAAACCTGTAAAACCGCAGCGCTGGAATTTGACGGGCGCCTTGTCCGCCGGCTTGTCATTGAGGCGAAGTGCGGCCAATCAGTGTAGAGCAATTATCCTTCGTCTGCATGCCCAAAAATGCCTCAAATTGCTCCTAAATGTTATGTAGATATATATTGACATATAGAAATTATTCTGCTATATTAACACCGGCGAGACATCCCCGGTTCGGAGTCCTGTCCCTTGCGACCCACGACGGTCGCTCTCCCATAACCGAACCTGTGCTCGCATCCCCGGACTCAACTCCGGGACCAAACCAATCGGCGTACAAACACGCAGTCGCATCGGCTTGCAACCACTAAGACGTATCGGCGTACAAACACTACGGAGCGAAGCCGGACCGAATCGACCGAACCAGTGAGAACTGAGACCACGAATCGCGAATCCCGACGTTCGCTTTCCCCGTGTTCCCCGTGTCCCCCGCGGTGAATATTTAATGGCCCTTTCGGAACCCGCCGACCGACGTTAGCCGAGCCCACGATAAATCGGCCGACTGCCCAGGAGCCAACAGAGAAACGGCGGGCAGGCGTCATCGCAATCCACTTTGACAACACGGATATTAGAGCCGGATTCTTCTGGTCGCCTTAGGCTCCCATCAGAATGACGTCAAGGGTTATTGGTCGAAGGTCCAAGCCTCCGTCACTGCTCGTCCTCCCGTTCCGGGCAAGCGAAGCGCGGTCCGAGTGTCGCAGGACCGGTGGGGCCGGGGGGTGGGTGTTTGCCTTCCCCGTGTCCGCCGTGGTTACACCGCCGTGGTTACACCGCCGTTCCCCGTGCTCCCCGTGGTTAAATCGCCGTGGCCCCCGTGTCCGCCGTGGTTACACCGCCGTTCCCCGTGCTCCCCGTGGTTCAATTCGCCCCTCCGTGGTCTGCGGTCCTTCATGAAACGCTTCACACCCTGCGAATCGTATTCTCGTTGACACGCCACGGGCCGCGTGATACACTGCTTGCATCAAAACGTTACTGCTTGTCCAAAACGTCCGCCCGGAGGCCCTGCGTGCCGATTCAGTTCTCCGCCCCGCCGCTCACCCTGCTGCTGCTCGCCCTTGTCTTCGCGGGCCTCGTGTTTTGGTCGTGGTGGATGCACCGGCACAGCATCACCGACATGGGAACGCAGCGCAAGCGGCTGGCGCTCGGCCTCCGAATCATCGTCCTCGCCCTGGTCATCCTCGCGCTGGCCGGGCTGAAGTTTGTCCGCAAAAGCGACTCCCTCAGCGTCATCTTCCTCATGGACGCCTCAAAATCTATTCGGGACGACCAGAAGGAGCAGGAGATCCGATTCGTTCAGGACGCGGCCCGCTCCATGCGCAAGAACGACACGGCAGGCGTCGTGACCTACGGCAAGGACCCAGATCAAAAGGTCATTCCCGAGGTCAATAAGCCATTCAAGCTGGACAGCCTGCACCACTCCGGCGCGACCAACGCCACCAACATCGCCCAGGCGATCGACGCCGCGCTCGCCATGCCGACGCCCGTAGGGTCCGCCGTCAAGTTCGTGCTGCTCAGCGACGGCAACGAGAACGTGGGCAGCGCGCTCGCCTCCCTCCCCAGCCTCACCGCCAAGCACGTGACCGTCGATTCGGTGGTCCTCCCCTCCAGCCTGAAAAAGGAGGCGCTTATCGACAAGATGGTGCTGCCCTCCCGCGTCAAGATAGGCGAGCCGTTCCAGGTTAAAGTGATTACAAGCGCGCTCAACGCGCAGCGTGGCCGGCTTACGCTGCGGCGCGACGGACAGCCGGTGGGAACCGCGCGGGACGTGGACATGCCCGCCGGAAAGCGCGTCCACACCTTCGACGTGCACATCGACAAGCCCGGATTCTACCGGTTCGAATCGCAGCTCGAGACCGACGCGGCCAACGATACCATTCTGGAGAACAACAAGGGGCTGGGATTCGTCTCCGTGCGGGGCAAGCCGCAGGTGCTCTACATCGCGGATTCCGCCGAGCGCGTCCCCTTCCTCCAGCAGGCGCTCAAGGGTCAGAACATCGACGTGGCCTACCTGCCGCCCGCCGCTACCCCCACCTCGCCCGCCGCGTTCCAGATGTTCGATAGCGTCATCCTCTCGGATGTACCACGGCTCGTCTTCTCGCAGGCGCAGATGCAGGCGATACAGGTCTCCACGCGCGATTTCGGCGTCGGATTCGGCATGATCGGCGGCGTCAACAGCTTTGGGGCAGGCCGGTACCGCGATACCCCTATCGAGGAGACGCTGCCGGTCACGCTGGAAGTCAAGAAGCAGAAGCGGCTGCCCTCCGTCGCGGTCGTCCTGGTCATCGAGGACCTGGAGATTCCCTCCAGCGTCAACATGTCCAAGGAGGCGGCCAAGGCGCTGGTCGAGCTGCTGGACCCGATGGACGAGATCGGCGTGCTCGACTGCAACGGATTCGGCGGCTTCTCGCGCGGCGGTGGAGTGCCGGGAGGCGCGGGCGGAACCTGGCGCGTGCCGCTCCAGCACGTTACGGACCGGGCGTCGATTCAATCGACCATCGATACGCTGGAGAACATGGGCGACCCGCCCAGCTACGATCCCTATTTGCTGGAGGCGGCGACCAAGCTCCAAGCCAGCGAGGCGAAGATCAAGCACATCATCTTCCTGGGCGACGGCGATGCGGCCTACGAAGGCATGGGCGGCACGATTAACTCGGCGATGGCAAAGGTGCGCAACATGGGCATCACCGTCTCCTCGGTCGCCACCGCCGCCGACCAGCAGGGAATCGCCTACATGGCCCAGATCGCGCGAGACGGGGGAGGCCACTCGTATGTCGCCGACCAGCCGGGCGACCTGCCGCGAATCCTCCTTAAGGATCAGCAGACCATCTCCGCGCCGCCCATCATCGAGGAGCCGTTCACGCCCAGGCAGATGCCCGGCGACGAAGTGATTACCGGCATCGGCGGCATGCCTCCCCTGCTCGGCTACAACATCGCCACCCCGAAATCGACCGCAAGCGTTTCGCTCACTTCCCACCGCAACGACCCGGTGCTTGCGACATGGCGCTACGGCCTGGGGCGGTCGATGGCCTTCATGAGCGACGATAAGAACCGTTGGGCGATTCAGTGGCTTCCGTGGAGCGGGTACGGGCAGTTCTGGGCGCAGGCCATCCGGTGGACCATGCGCTCCTTCACACCCTCCGACTTCCAGACGCAGGTGAATATGGAGGGGACGCGGGGCCACGTCACGGTGACCGCTATCGACAAGGACGGCAAGTTCGTCAACCGGCTGAATTTCAAGGCGCGCGTCGCCTCGCCGGAGATGGATTCCTCCAAGCCCCTGGAGCTGGACGTGCGGCAGACCGGTCCCGGAACCTACGAGGCGTGGTTTGACGCCGGCCAGATCGGAACGTACCTCGTAAACGTCGTGCGAGAAGTTCCGGGCAAGGCGGCGGAGATGACGGTCTCCGGTCTCGTGGTCCCATACTCACCGGAGTACCGCGACCTTCAGGCCAACGACTACCTGATGACGCAGCTTGCGCAGGCGGGCGGGGGGGCGGTGGCAGCCAACCCGGCGGAAGCGTTCGGCGGCAACCGGCCCGTCCTCTACAAGCCGACCGACCTCACGCAGTGGCTCCTCGCTCTCGCCCTGCTGCTCTTCCCGGTAGATGTGGGCGTCCGCCGTCTGGCCCTCGAAAAGAGCGATTTTCAGCGCGCCCTCGAATGGCTCCGCGCCAAGCTGGGTCGCCGCGCCCCGCGCCCCGTCCGCGAAGCCGCCACGCCCGAGCTGGGCCGCCTCATGAACGCGAAACAGGCCGGTAGAGCGAGTTATGAGACCAGGGCGACCGAGGAGACTTTGGAGACTGGGGAGACTTTGGAAACCACGGCGGTCATGCCGAGCACCGAGACAACACAAAGACCAGCTGCCGCGGCTGCCCAACGACCTACCGCCACGACAGCCCAACGACCCAACGACCCAACGACCCAGCGACCACGGACACAAACACTCCGGCCCGACAATCTTCCGTCCGGCGTCTCCGATTCGGCGGCGCAGCCGCCCTCAACCCTCAACCCTCAACCATCAACTCCGCCGGAAGAGGAGGGCGGCATGAGCCGCCTGATGGCCGCCAAGCGTCGCGCCAAAGAGCAGCAAGAGAAGGACGAGGAGCAAAACTAACCTGATGGCAACTCATAAGGGAACGGGTATCCAGACTAGATATGGAATTGGCGAATGGTATGGCAGGTCGTTTGTTGAGCTTACCAAAGAAGAGCGTATAGAATACGCGCAAATCCAATTATTGCCAACGAAAGACAGACCGCTACAACCGTGTATACCTAGATCATCAGCGGGTATATCCATTCCATGTACCAAACCTGGCGGCATCTGCTCATTTCGTCTGTACGAGCGAGACCTCGCAACAGAGTAGGTTAAAATCGCCGCTGATGGTTTCGGTGCGCTATGTACAACCTGCCCGAACCGGTTCCTGCAAGGAAACGTTATATTCAGTTGGATCGGTGAAACCATCCTCGGCCATTCAAACCCTGTCGTTGTGAACCAAATTGGTTTCTTAGAGAGGGAGCCGCTAGTTCCTGACGATTCAGTCACGGACCGCAAGGGAGACGACGTCGTATCTGTTAAGTCTTGATGAGAATCTCTTCAAAAACCTGGTAATTATACGGGAGTCCTCAGACGGGTCGGTGTCGAATCTGGTGGTATGACCCTTCCTGAACAACAAACCATAAAGCAATTGCTGGCGGTTAATGAAGAGCT
>JBBROJ010000001.1:0-122028 GCA_038229495.1 Chthonomonadales bacterium | reverse complement strand
TAACCCAGACCCTTCTGGAATCCAGTCGAACGACCAAGCCACAGGCAAACAAAAAGACAAGCCGGATTCTCTGCTTAGAAAGGAGCAGATCCTAACTTAAGATCACCTCGAAAAATGTCTTGACTCTTGGGGCCACCATAACCAGCCAAGCATAGCTAGCCAGTCTGCTCGCTTGACATCCGAACGGCCATAACGTAACATGGTCGCAAGCAACTCGTTAAGTCAAACGTTGCGACAGAAGGGGACCGGTTAATGCGCAGCAAGCCAACCATCAAGCCGGATGTCAACGCTCGCGGCCAACGTCCACCGCTCGCCGAACGGTTGCAGATAGGCTTGAACGAAGCCGTAGAGTGGGCCCGCGACGAACGCCCATTGGAAGTCACTATCGTTGAAGAGGGCGAAATCGTGCAAGAGGGGAATCATAAACGAAGTGAAATCCACCATCCTCCCTCACATTAACTTGTGATTCTCCCCGCATAAAAAAGCCCCCGGCCACGGAATCGCTTCCATGACAAAGGGCTTCAACTACTCCCAAAGACTCGAGAAGGGAACTGCTATCCGGAGTCAAGACGATAGAGAACCTCTTGGCTCGTAAGCACGTCAAACGGCAGGCCGGGCACCTCTGACAGAAAGTGGCGATTCTCCGATATTAGATACCGAACTTTCGCCACCTCTAACTGTGCCACTATCACTGCGTCGCCCTTCTTCGCGCCCTGCCTCTCCCAATATTCAACCCTGTTCGTATCTGCCGGCTCATAATCCCATCGCGATTCAGTTGCCGCAACAAAAGCGGCAAAAACTCTATCCAGCTCGTTAGCCGCAAGATTGCGTTGCAACTCCACATGTACTTGTAAGGGAACGAGTACGCGAAGGTCGATGAGCCGTTCAAAGAGGAGCATCGCGCAGGACGGATATCGCTCGTCTCGTCGCACTCCGAAGATAAACACATTCGTGTCAAGCGCAAGCAGTTCAGCCCGGATAGATCTCATTCGCTGCCTCTTCACGAATGCGAGCAAGCTCTGTAAATATCTCCTCCGGCGTCTGATTTAACTTACCTTCCTTCGCGAGTCGCGCACGATACAACACGGATGCCTGCTCCATCAACTCCCGCACCGTTGCGCGCCGCTCCAGCCAATTCGCCACCACGGATGGAATGACATCAGAAACGGAGCGGTGTTCGAGCCGCGCCTGTTCCTCGACACGGTTATAATCCTCGCGGGTCAGTTCAATCTGTACGCTAACGTGTTCCGATTCCATATCTCGTCTCCTGTCCCGGTGGATCGTCCAGTTCCTACATCCATTCTAACACAAACAAAAAGCCCCCGGCCATGGAATCGCTTCCATGACCAGGGGCTTGCCCGACGACCCAACGACCAGGCTTTAGTCCAAGCCGACAGATCGCTTGCCTCTACTACAACCATCCATAAGCTAATGTTACGGAATCTCGTCTAAAAGCCGGACTGCTTCTGCGCTGCTAACGACGCGAAATGGCAGGTCCGATAATTCGCGCAGGAAGTGACGGTTTTCCGAAATGAAATAGCTCACGCCCGTCCGTTGCAGACACGCCGCAATGACCGCATCACCTTTTTTAGCGCCGCGCGCTTCCCATTCCAGAATACGCACTGCGGTAACCCGCTCAAAATCAAATGTAACCGAGCGCGCGCGGTGAAGCGCCCTGAAAACTCCCTGCACCTGCGGCGTTCGCAGATTTCGTTTCAGCTCCACCTGAACCTGAAGTGGGACCAGTATGTCCAGTTCACCGATTCGATCGAACATCAGCCTTTCGCAATCTGGATATCGCAAATCTCGGCGAACGGCGAAGAGATATTGATTCGTATCAAGAGCAACAAGCGCCTCACGGATAGAGTTCATTCGCGATCTCTTCTCGGTCGCGCTGCAGCTTCTCCAACAGCTCCTCCGATGTAAGCTCTCTCACCCCGCTTTCGGCTAGGCGAGCACGATATTCGGCCGACACCCTCTCCATAATCTCGCGCGCCGTCATCCGGCTTTCGAGCCCATCCACGATCAGTGACGGAATCACCTCCGAAATCGACCGGCGTTCCCTGTGCGCTTGCTCTTCAATTCGCTCATAATCTTCGCGGGGAAGCTCGATGTGAACGGTTACTGTTCCGGTATCCATCTGCACAACTCCTCTGCCTGCGATAAGAAAATCCTACTACCCATTCTAACACAAACAAAAAGCCCCCGGCCATGGAATCGCTTCCATGACCAGGGGCCTCACTCACGACTCTTGACTCTCGACTCAGGTAAGCACAGGCTCCTCAGCGGGCGGAAGCGGCTCGCTGCCCGCGTCGCTTGACCCGAGGGCCTCGCTTGCTTCGGATAGCGCGTCCGATTCAGGCTTCTCGCCCCGCTCGAACACGATGTCGCCGTCCTTCACCACCGCCTTGATGACGTCGCCCTCCTTGAAGGTGCCCATCAGCATCTGCTCGGCCAGCGGGTCCTCAATCATCCGCTGAACCGCACGGCGCAGCGGTCTGGCCCCATAAGTCGGGTCGAAGCCCTCCTTCGCCAGAATCTCCTGCGCCTCGTGCGTAATCTCGAGCGTCATTCCCTGCTGCACAACCTGCTGGCCCACCCGCTCCGCCATCAAGTCCACAATCTGGAATATCTCACTCGAAGTCAGCGCATGGAACACAATTGTCTCGTCGATTCGGTTCAGGAACTCGGGACGGAAGTTCTTCTTCATCTCCTCAATCACCTTGCTCTTCATCCCCTCATACGCCCGAGCGTCTTCGTCCACCTTCTGAGCGCTCCGCAGACCGATGCCCGGCTCCCTGTGAATCAGCCGCGCCCCAATATTACTCGTCATAATTATGATGGTGTTTTTGAAGTCCACAATCCGGCCCTGGCTGTCCGTCAGGCGGCCGTCTTCCGCCACCTGCAAGAGGATGTTGAACACCTCCGGATGCGCCTTCTCGATCTCATCCAGAAGCACCACGGAATAGGGGTTCCGGCGGACCGCTTCCGTCAACTGGCCGCCCTCTTCATAACCCACATATCCAGGAGGAGCCCCCACGAGCCTGCTCACCGCGAATCGCTCCATATATTCGGACATGTCAATCCGAATCAGGTTGTTCTCGCTGTCGAACAGGAACTTGGAGAGCGCCCGCGCAAGCTCCGTCTTGCCCACGCCCGTCGGCCCCAGGAAAATGAACACGCCCATCGGACGCTTGGGGTCTTTCATACCCGACCGCGCGCGCCGAACGGCCTTGGAGACCGCCACAATCGCCTCGTGCTGCCCGATGATCCGCTTGTGCAGGTCATCCTCCATCCGCAGCAGCTTCTGCATCTCCGCCTCGACCAGCCGACTCACCGGAATGCCCGTCCAGCTCTGTACGATGTTCGCAATCTCGTCCTCGCCCACCACGCGGGTCATGCCTTCGCGCTTGCTCTTCCAGTCAAGCTCCAGGTCGTTAATGTCCGTCTCCAGCTTCTGCTGCCGGTTCCGAAGTTCATACGCCTTCTCATACTGGCTGTTGTTGCCGATGGCGCTTTGAAGCTCCTTGTGCACAACGTTCAACTCGATCTTCTTCTGCCGCAAATCGTTCGGGGGGAGCGCATACTGAAGCCGTACCCGGCTCGACGCCTCGTCGATCAGGTCGATGGCTTTGTCCGGCAGGAAGCGGTCCGTAATATATCGGTTTGCCAACCTGCTCGCGGCCACCAGCGCCTCGTCGGTAATGGTCACTCGGTGGTGCTCCTCATACCGCTCGCGCAGGCCCTTCAGGATTTCGACGCACTCCTCCTCGCTCGGCTCCGCCACCTTCACCGGCTGGAACCGTCGCTGGAGCGCCGCGTCCCGTTCGATGTATTTGCGGAACTCATCGTTCGTCGTGGCGCCGATACACTGCAGCTCGCCGCGGGAGAGGGCAGGCTTCATGATGTTGGACGCGTCGATAGCGCCCTCCGCGGCTCCCGCGCCCACCAGCGTATGCAGCTCGTCGATGAACAGGATCACCTCGCCGGAGGCCTTGCGCACCTCCTCCATCACCCGCTTCATCCGCTCCTCGAACTCGCCGCGATACTTCGTTCCGGCAACCAGGCCCGCCAGGTCCAGCGAGACAATCCGCTTGTCCTTCAGCGTGTCCGGGATGTCCCCCATGATAATCCGTTGCGCGAGCCCCTCAGCAATCGCCGTCTTACCAACGCCTGGCTCGCCCAGCAGGCACGGGTTGTTCTTGGTGCGCCGTGACAGAATCTGAATCACGCGCTCAATCTCATTATATCTGCCGACAACCGGATCCAGCTTTTCGTTGCGCGCCAGTTCCGTCAGGTCCCGGCCAAACTCGTCGAGCGTGGGCGTTCGCGAGCGCTGCGACTTTCCGCTGCCGCCTCCGGAACTGGACTGAGTGCCGCTGCTATCGGTGTCCTGAAGCGCCATGACCTCTCGGCGCGTCCGCTCCAGGTCGACGTTCAGCTTTGCGAGCACACGCCCCGCCAGTCCTTCGCCCTCGCGGATGAGCCCGAGCAGTAAATGTTCCGTCCCGATATAATTGTTGTTTAATTGCCGCGCTTCGTCGTAAGCAAGGTCGATAACACGCTTGGCTCGCGGCGTAAGCTGCATATCCTGCCCAAGCCGCCCGTCGCCCCGAGTCACCTGCCGCTCGATCTCCGAGCGAATGCGGCCCAGGCTTACGCCCAGCCTGTCAAGTATGCGCGCCGCAACGCTATCATTCTCGCGAACGAGACCAAGAAGCAAATGTTCGGTCGAAACGTAGTTTTCCCCAAGACGACCAGCCTCTTCCTGGGCGAAGAAGACCACGCGCCGCGCCCGCTCCGTAAATCGTTGCCACATAGTGATCCATTTCCCCCGCTGCGGCTGTTGCGCCCTCACACGCGAAACTCTTAGCGAAAATCACATCCGCCTCGTGAGTGGCTGCCACAAACACACAGATTTGATCGCTGCTGTCAGCGCCCAACCCGGAACGAGCCTGTGATTTTCAACCACGCCGCCCGCTCTCGATCTACTTGAACACCTAAGCTATCATCCGCATAACCTGCTCCTGAAAGTTCCAGATTAGATGATCAGGTGGCGGAGCTTCTGCCTCAGGGCTGAAGTTCGTGAAATCGCGAGGAATCGCTCCCTCGCGGTGTTACCGGACGGCTGCTCTGCGGCTTCCGATCCGGCAATTGAAATCCATTCGGCAGTATCGGCCAGATCCGCGGGCAGGACGCCTTCAGCGGCTGCGAGCCTGAGCGTGGACATCCACTGCAAAAGCCGTTCCGGCGGAGCCTCCTCTTCGTAGAGCGACTTCAGCGCGCTGCACGACCAATCCGCCAGCTTTGCGCGGCCAGTTTCATCTCCAAATAGTTTATGGCGGGCTCGGCGCTCAGCGTCGACAATATACGCCGTCGCGGAGGAGACACGATCCGCTATCTGTTCCGGCTCCACCCCCCAAGTATACATGTTAGACACTTGAAACAGCTCGCCTGTTCCGGAACTTCCTTCACCATAAAGGCCGCGCACCGCGCAGCCCAGCAACCGGGCTGCCTGAAGGACTTGTTCCAGATCGTGACCGCCCAATGCGGCTAAACCTGCGAGGTGAAGTAGTACGCTGACCCGAATCCCCGTCCCTGCGTTGGTTAGAGAGGCGGTTAGAAATCCGATTCCGGGACGGCTCGCGAACTGTGCGGCGGTTTCGATTCCACGAGCCGCCCCGTGTGCCCGCGCCATTACGGATTCTACCAGAAGTCCAGGATATATGCTCTGAATCCGGACGTGATCTTCTTCGTTGACCAGCAGCGACAGCGCTGTATCTGCCGAGATCAGCAGCCATCGATGCCGCCCTCCAACAATCCAATCACGGCTAGCATAGCGCCAGCGCACCAACTGAACCGCGGATTCCCCATTCACGTCTGCACCGCGGATACAGCTTGAGTCGCGAAATACGCCGCTTCTCTCCGCAGCGAGAAGAACCGATTCGGCGGCCTCTTTGCTTTCCAACTCGCCGGCGCGCCACGGAAAAGGAAAGCCATCGAGGTTTCTCGCCACGCGGCAGCGTGTGGACAGAACGATGTCGCTGTCCGGCCCAGTCTCGCGCAGCCAAAGGGGCGGCTGGACGTTCATAGTGAATCGGCGGGCATGCGAGCCTTATCGATTTAGCTTCTCCGGGCGGTGAAGGACGAAGAGAGCGTGCTCAATTGCGGGCTCAAAGACCATATAACATTGTCCGCAGCCCGCCCGACCGTGCCGCTTGAATTCGGCGAACGTGAGTCCGCAGCCGCCACACTGAGTCGAATCGCTCATTTCTCTCATTTTGTGCGGCACTATTGCCGACCGTGTGCCGCGCGACTGAATCAGTGTGGCAATGAGGCGGGACGATACGCGGGCGGTCGCGGGCCGTCTCGCCGTTGCAGCCAACAAGGCAGCCCGGAGGCAGTCTTCACAGAGGAGCGTTTCTACCGCGTGAATCTTCCCGGTTTTTGTGGAGACAAGCGCCTCAGTTAAGCCGCAAATATCACAGAGCATGCCCGGCGCTGTGCCTCATGACTGAGTCCTGATAACAGGTTCCCCAACGACTATGAGAATTGAAATCTCAAACTACAGGTCCGTCGGTACGGGTTTTCGCGCGGAAGGCGTCGATAAGGCTGGTCGTGAGCGGTCCCGGGGAAGCGTCTCCTATGTTCCGGCCATCCAGGCGCACCATCGGTATGACCTCAGCGGCTGTCCCTGTGAGGAAAGACTCCTCCGCAGTATAGCAATCATACAGGGTAATAGTTGATTCTCGGAACGGAACGCCCATTTCTTTTGCGCAACCGATAACCGTCGCCCGCGTGATGCCGGGAAGCGCCCCCTCACTAGTAGGCGGAGTCAGCAGCTCGCCATCTCGGATGATAAAGATGTTGTCCCCCGTGGCCTCTGCAACGCGGCCCTCCATGTTGAGCATGAGCGCTTCGCCTGCTCCGACTCGATTTGCCTCCATCTTGGCCATGATGTTGTTTACGTAGCGGCCAAGAGACTTGATCTGCGGGTCGATGCAGACGGCGGGGGGAACGCGCGTGGACGCGGTAATTACGTCGAGACCCTTGTCGTACATCTCTGCCGGATAGAGGCGAAGCTGCTCCGTGGAGATTGCGACGGTTGATTCCGTTTTGATGTGCGCGGGATCAAGACCAAGGCCGACGCCGCGAGATACGGAGACGCGGATGTAGCCTGTATCGAGGTTGTTGGCCCGCACCGTCTCAATGATGGCGGCGTAAAAGGCGGGATAATCGAGGCGCAGAGTGATGTCCATCGCTTTGGCGGAGCGGTAGAGACGGATCAGGTGCTGGTCCAGGCGGAAGATTCGGCGGTTGTAGACGCGGAGGCCTTCGAAAGCGCCGTCGCCATAGAGAAATCCATGGTCGTAGATGCTGAGTACGGCGTCTTCGCGAGATACGAGCCTATCGTTAAGAAAAATGCACTGTCCCATGGTTAACCCCCTTTTGTCCGGCATGTAAACGAGTATACCATTATGGGGCGGGGACGGCTACCTACATGTTTGGGCGAGCGCTTAGTGTTATAATTGGATTTGCTGTTACTGCCCCAACTCGGCGCTGCGGAGGGCGGCGCGCTCGACGGCATCGATGAGAGCGGCGCGGAATCCGGCGTGCTCTAGAACGGCGAGGGCGGTAATGGTCGTGCCGGCGGGCGTGGCGACCATGTCCTTGAGCTGCGCGGGATGCCGGCCTGTTTCGATGACCATTTTGGCCGCGCCGAACACCGTTTGGCAGGCGAGCTGGTGGGCGAGGTCGCGGGGGAGGCCTGCTTTCACGCCGCCGTCTATGAGCGCCTCGATCATGAGGTAGACGTAGGCGGGCCCGCTGCCGGAGAGAGCGGTGACAGCGTCCATCATCCGCTCATCCACCTGTATGGCCGTACCAACCGACCGGAATATCTCCGCGGCGAAAGAGAGGTGTTCGGCGGTAGCGTGCGTGCCGGGGCAGTAGGCGCATGCTCCGGCGTTCACCTGGGCGGCGGTGTTGGGCATTGCGCGGACGACGGGCACTGGATTCGTAAGGCCGTTCTCGATGGAGGCGATGTGGATTCCCGCCGCGACCGAGATGAGAAGCTGGCGCGGGAGGACGAGATCGCGCGTGTCAGCAAGGACGGACTGCACCGTCATGGGCTTAACGGCCAATATGAGTATGTCGCCGAATCGCGCGACGTCTGCATTGTTATCGGTCGTGCCGACACCCATTGTGCCCGCGAGATTCTTGAGGTGTTCGCCGTGCGGATCGCTTACGAGAATGGAGGAGGGGGATGCGGCGCCAGCGTTGACGAGACCGCGGCAGAGCGCGCTCCCCATGGCGCCGGCGCCAATAATGCCGATTCGCTTGTTTTGGAGCAGCCCGGAAGTTGATGACATGGTCGTTAGGTCGTTGGGTCGTTAGGTCGTTAGGGAGTTGGGTATTCAGGTGTTAAGGGTGTTAGGTAGGGGCGTATTATGCGCAAATAAAGTCTTGTTCTCCGGCCACATCGTTGGCCGCGCATTATACGCCCCTACGGTCGGTCGGCGGTCAGCCGTCACCGTATCTCGGAGCCGGAGTCCATCTCTACGTCAATGTTGGCGGGCGCAAAAAGGTAGACCTTGTCGCCGATCTTTTCAACGGTCCCGTCCAGCGCATAGGTGACGCCATTGAGGAAATCGATTATGCGCTCCGCCATCTCCGGCCCGGCGCGCTCAAGGTTGACCACTTGCTGCTGCCCGCTTTTCAGGCCGTCGGCGGCGACACGCGCGTCATTAAATGTCGTAGCATTGCGGCGCACGTCCACGCGAAGCGAGCGGGCGGTTTCAATTCGGAGCGCTGCGCGCCGTTTGGCATCCGCGGAGCGCAGCGAAGGCTCGTCCGTTTCGTACTCTTCTTCCGGGCCGAACACGCGCTCACGCACGCGTGACCATAGGCCGCGCTGCGGCTCCTCTTCGTACTGCTCGTGAGTGCTCAAAATGATGTCCCCTCCGCTATGCGACCCTCCGGCTGATCAAGCGGAACGTCCGGTTCTCTTCAGTCAGGATTCTCTATTCGCCATCCGAGCGCGCATTCCTGCTTGTTTTGGTTATGAAACCCGATGAAACCCGATGAAACCCGATGGAACATGATTGCCCGCTCCGGCGTCTTCAGTCGCATGAGGCCCGATGGCGGGGCTAGTCGGATTAAACTAACAATTCAGGATGATTTCGGCGGACGCCCCGGCTCAACATTATGGCGAGCACAGGTCCGCAAAGGAGAATACAATGCTTTGGACCTTAATCGTGCTGTTGCTTGCATTTTGGGCGCTTGGCCTTGTTGCACATGTCGGTGGCGCGCTCATCCACACGCTGCTCGTCATCGCGGTGATTGTGTTTGTGTTCAACCTGTTGAGCGGGCGCAAGACGGCGGTCTAGCCAGGAAAATCAAATGTTTGGATTCGGCCCCGCGCAATTCATAGCGCGGGGCCGATTCGCGTCTTTAGGCATTCCGGGCCGCTTAGCTGTTTGCATATGAGCGCGAGCCGAAAATGGCGGTGCCGATACGTACGTGAGTGGCTCCCTCTTCGATAGCGACTTCGAAGTCGCCCGTCATTCCCATGGAGAGGCCCCGGTGGTGAGGAGAGGGGAGTCCTTCAAAGCGTTCCCGCAGAGCTCGGAAATAGGGCCGGGCTAATTCCGGCGCGGTTCCATATGGGGCCATCCCCATGAATCCCTGTAAGTCGACACCTTCAATGGCGGCTACTCGTTCGGCGAAAGAGAGACACTGGTCTATCGTCACACCAAACTTCGTGTCCGCGAGATCCAGCTTAACCTCGATCAGAATGGGTTGAATCGTATCCATCCTGGCCGCCCGCGTGCCCAATTCTACCGCAAGCTCGAACGAATCTACGCTGTGAACCATGGCGAACCGCCCGGCGACATATCGGGCTTTGTTGGTCTGAAGGTGACCGATAAAGTGCCAGTGAACCGATTCCGGGAACTGTTCCAGCTTGCCGCGGACTTCCTGTACATAGTTCTCCCCGAAGTCGCTAATTCCGCATGCGCAGGCTTCCCGCATCCGACCTACGTCCACGGTCTTGGTCACGCCGATCAACGTGATCTCTTCGGGGCAGCGGCCCGCGCGCGCGGCGGCAGATGCGATTCGCTGACGAACGCTCTCGATGTTCTCAGCAATATCACTAACATCGCTCATATATATCTTCCCGGAAGCGGCGCTGCGGCTTTCCTTCGGACGCATGATACCCGCATGCGAACTGCATCCTGCCCGTCAGATACGCCGCAAGAATCAAAGCGCCCCTGCTTCAATACCGTAGTATCGGGCAGGGGCGCGAAATTTCATGCGATCATTGTACTAGTCGCCCGGCCCGTATCCCAACCTGGCGAGCAGATCGTCGTTCGTAGCGTCGGTATAGCCTTCCAACGCCTCTTCGGAAAGCATGGCTGCCGGCTCCTCATCCGTAATCTGTTCGGGCAGCTCTTCGGCCGCCTGGCTGCGAATCTCGGTCAGCGCTTCGCCGACGGTACTGGCTATCGCTTCCAGCACCTCGTCAACTTCGGTATCCGGCGTGAGCGGTATGTGCAGCGTTATCGTTAAAATAGGTACATGCTGTTTCATGTCGTGCCTCCTCGCCCTAGCACTACTTGGTACTAATAGTATCCCCTATATCGTGACAAAATGCAAGAGGGAGCACAATCAGTCTCCGTAGTGTCGGATTCAACTTACGTTCGGCGGTTATCTTCGACTCCCACAAAACATTCAGCCTCCTTCGCGCTGTCGGTGCATAATTTCAGCAATCACAGCGCCATTCATGTTCACTCCAACGATGCGGCGTTAAGTGGCGGGCTTAGTGACATGCTGTCAACACATAAACCTATGTCCCTGGATCATCTTAATGTGCTATACGCCGGCTCGGTTACAGAGGTTTCGATTTCATCTTCGAGTGTGTTGAAAAGCAGCCCCCCAACCCCCAACTTCCAATCTTGGGGAAGTCTATGCTGGACTGGCCTCTCTGTCTCCCCCAGGATTGGGGGTTGGGGGGCCGGGCGCAGGCACGTCACTGGCTTTTTCACCACTCTACCGGAGTTGTAAAATCGTAATTAAATCCAAGCGTGATCAGTGCGGGATGAAATAGAATGCCAGCGCAATGATGGCATAGACCACGAGGAGCTGTGCGCCTTCCAGCCAGTCCGATCTGCCGTCGCGGGCGATGAATGCGGCGATGACAGCCGAGAAACCGAGTGCAATCAGCTCGAAATCGTTAAAGATGAACGGGATCGGATGGCCGAGCGGAATGCTCAGGAAGACAATTAGCGGCGCGACAAAGAGTGCTATCTGCGTGGAGGAGCTTACGCAGATGTTCATCGTAATGTCCATCTTGTTCTTCAGCGCCATGGTTACTGCCGTAGCGTGCTCCGCGGCGTTCCCGATGATGGGCAGGACGATTACGCCGATGAAAAGCTTGTTAACGCCGAGCGCCGCAACCGTCGGCTCGACCGCATGCACCAGCATCTCGCTTTCCCAGGCGACGAAAGCGGTCGCAACCGCAAGCACGGCGTAGGCCATCGCGCGGGACCATTGCGCGGGCTCCCGCTCCTCATCCTCTCCGCCGCGGAATATCTCTTCGTGCGTCTTAAGGGCATAGAGCAGGCTGCCGAGATAGAGCGCGATCAGAAGCCCGGATACCCAGAGGCTGAGGCTCTCCACGCGCGGATTAGCCGCCGTATCGGGCGTCCCGGGAATCGCATGCACGAAAAGCGATGGGATGAAGATGGCGATCACGGCCAGAATCATCATTACTGAGTGCGTGCCCGCCACAGCCTTGTCGAACGTTTGAAACTTGTATTTCAATCCGCCCACGAAGACCGACAGCCCCAGCACGAGCAGTATGTTGCCGATAATGGAGCCCGCGATGGATGCGCGCACCAGGTCGAGCTGTCCGGCGCGAACGGCCATGATCGTGATGATCAGCTCCGCAGCGTTGCCGAAAGTAGCGTTCAACAGCCCGCCGATAGAGGGGCCGAGATATTTGGCAAGCTCCTCGGTCGAGTGTCCCATGAATCCGGCAAGCGGGATTACGGCAAGACAGGCGGCTGCAAAAATGAGGATGGGGTTGGAGTGGGTCAGATAAAGAATCGTGCTCACGGGCACGAAAACCAGCATTGCGAGCATCCACTTCATGGCAGGGCGCTTCCCCTTCGGGCAGGTTGTGCTTTTCGCGTACATCATACCCGCTTCGTTCCCTGATCGTTCGCCGGCGCATCATGAAGGTAGTTTGAAGGTAGTTTGAAGGTGGGTTGAAGGTAGGTTGAAGGTAGGTTGAAGGTAGGTTGACACTGAAGGACGAATAGAGAGGATATGCCGAAACGATTGATATTGGCCTCCGCGTCGCCGCGCCGCAGAGACCTTCTGGCGCTGTTGGGCGTGCCGTTCGAAGTGATAACCAGCGTCGTGGAGGAGGATTGGACCGGAGGCGCGCCGCCACAGGAGTTCGCGTGCCATCTTGCGTTTCAGAAGGCGATGGACGTCTGGGCCGCCTGCGCCAAGAACACGAATCCCCTCGTATTAGGCGCGGACACGGTAGTGATCGTCGACCACTGTGGAAAGGCCGAGGCGCTGAACAAGCCGGTGGATGCTCAGGAAGCCCGAAAAATGCTGCGCATGCTGTCCGGCGCGGCGCATATGGTCTATACCGGTCTGGCGCTGCTGACAACGGATCCGGTCAACTCCGGCTGCATCACTCATCGAGCGAGCGTAGACACGCAGGTCCAGTTCCGAGAATTGACCGATGAGATGATCGATGCCTACGTTGCTACGGGTGAGCCGTTCGACAAGGCGGGCGGTTACGGGATTCAAGGGTATGCAAGCGCGTTCGTGGAGGCGGTCTACGGCGACTACTTCAACGTCGTTGGGCTGCCGGTGCAGGCCGTCGGTCGAATGCTGGAGCAGACCGGTATTGAGTGGTGGAGAGGGAAGGACGCGCTGGCATGAGGACTGGCGTGAGAAGAGTGACACGACGATCGTAGTCATGGATGGAATGGGCGGGGGGTTAGGATCGCAGATCGTGGCCCGCATCAGGCCAATCGCGGGTGACGGAAGCGAGATCACCGCGCTGGGCACGAATGCTATTGCTACCGCCGCCATGATGCATGATGAAGGCAGGCGCGGTCGCTCTCTCTCAGGCGCTCAAGGTACTGGCGCCCATGACGCAGACGCACGGTCATTTCGAGCTTGTCGGCGTCGATTCTCGGCCGCTAACCACCTAGCTGAACGAGCTTGCGCAGCGTCTCAGCCGCCTGTTGAGATAAAGCCATTTCCGAAATTGAATCGTCTAATAGGTAATGCGCATAAAAATATTGGGCATCCGGCCGAGAAATGCGTCACCGAGCGGTTCTCGCGCGTATCTAATGGGTAAGAGCCCTCGCCTGTACCCTCCCCCCGGCCCCCTCCCGGAACGGGAGGGGAGCTTGGGCGAACGTGCGATCCTTCGCCCAGTAAAGCCCCCTCCTTACCAAGAGCCTGTCCTGAGCTTGTCGAAGGAAGGGGGATGGGGAGGCCTATACGTTCCGCGACGAGCAGAAAGACCCTGCGCTCATGCAATACCCACATAAATATCGATTCGGCCTGTTGTTAATCACTCTCGCTGCAGTCCTCAGCGTTCCCGCTTCTGCGCAGAAGGCCGCCAAGCCGCCGCCCGAGGATTCGGAGGTCAAAGTAGGACGCGAGGGCGCCGCGGAGACCGACAAGGATACGAAGTTCATAACGGACGCGGCGGTCGTTGGGCGAGTGAATCGGATCGGGCAGGAGCTTGCCGCCATTGCGAACGCGACCGAGATACCCGCAACCTGGGGCGATTCAAGGGTCAAGAAGTTCAACTACACGTTCAAGGTTGTCGATGATAAGGACGTGAACGCCTTTTCGCTGCCCGGCGGATTCATCTATGTGAATAAGGGGCTGCTCGATTATGTCCACTCCGACGACGAGCTTGCCGGGGTCCTGGCCCACGAGATTGCGCACGCAGCGCATCACCACATGGTGAAGTTGATTCGCGAACAGAACAAGATTCAGAATGTGTTCCTGCCGCTGCTCGTGGCGGCCGCGGTCGGCTCCAAGGGCAACGGCAACACCATCGGCAATGCTATGGTTGCGGGCCAGCTCTACATGACGGCCAAGCTGAACGGGTACGGCGTAGAGGCCGAGAAGGACGCGGACTATTCCGGCCTGGTCTACCTGACCAAGACGAAGTACAGCCCGGTCGGCCTGCTGACGTTTATGGAGCGGCTTGCCAGTGACGAGCAGCGCGGTCCTGATCGCGTAATGGGTATCTACCGCACTCACCCGCCCTCTCCTGAGCGCGCGAAGTCGGCGCTGGATCACCTGAACGATTTGAAGATTGCAGTCAACCGCCGTGACGCCGACCCGAACATGCGCGCAAGCGTCAAGATGACCCGGTTGAACGACGCGCCTATCGCTGAGGTCAAAATGTATAAGAAAATCGTGGCCCGGCTGGTGGAAGCTGAGGGACTGTCGGCGGAGGACCGGGGAAAGAAACTGGCGAAGGACCTCGATCAACTGTTCGACCAGGGGCTGAAGATGTACGAGGTCCGCATCACCCCTGACAAGACGAAAATCATCGCGCGATTCCAAACTCTCATAACCTATACGCAATCCGACGCCAGCCTACAGGGCAAGCCCGTCGCGACTTTGACGCAGGAAACGCTCGAGGCCATAAAGACGCTGTTGTGGCAGGAGCAGGTGAACAAGCCTTCTACCGGAGTGCAGACCATTCACTGAGACTACCGTGTCCATCCCCAGCCCCCAATCCTGGGGGAGAAAGAGGGCTTAGCGCGGACGTGTTTGCGTGTCGCTGAACGGCGCTACTTTTCCAGCGTTATGGCGGCGATCTTTATCTCCGGTGAGTTCGGCAGGAGGATCGCCGCGAGCTTCTTTCTGTCGCCCACCTTGACTACATAGTGGTGTAGGGCTACAGGCTTGTCGAGCGATGGGCCGGTTCGAGTATGGCTATAGCGGCAGAAGGCGGCAAGCTCTTCTCCGTGGGTCGGCGGGCCGTCCCACTTGCTGATAAGGAAAGAGTTGAGCTGCTGCGTGCCATCCGCGAAGACCAGCGTGAACTCGCCCAGCTTGTCCGTTTTGGTGGTGGCCGCCAGGATGTGTACCAGCTTGCACGGCTCTGCCTTGCGCGGATCACCCAGCGGAACCCGCTGGCCAACACACTGGAGGATGTTCTTCTCCTTCTCGCCCTTCGGTCCCCAGCGGAAACTAATTCGCCTCGAAGACTCGAGTCCCGTGCCCTTTGCGGGAAGCCAAATCGTGCTTGGAGCCGTATCTCCGGAGGCGAAGGGTGGAATCAACTCGGCGGGAAACGTGCGGCCCGACCCGTCGAAATCGCCGTCCGCGAGACCCGATGCGAAGGTGACCCCGTCCAGGTTGAAGCTCTTGGTCAGGTCGACCAGCGCAAGGCGGCCATGGACGACGTCAACCGGGAGCACGTGCGTTTCACTGGGGCGCACGCTGGGAAGCGTGGAACCCCACGAATCGCCGACCTTCAAATCCCACACAAGATAGTAGGAGCCATCGTTGGGCGGGGCGGTGATCCAGGCCAGCATCTCCTTAATCTCTCCGCCCGGCTCGACGTCCTGCGTGAGAGGAGTCGTCTCGTCCTGCCAGACCGCTTCCGTGCCGTCAAGGTAGTACCAGTGGTAGCCGACGCGTACTTTGTCCTTCAGCCACGTCTGCGGCCCACGGTTACGGAGACCGAGCTTCACAGGAACACGGCGCTCGCCCGGCAGTTGGAGCGGCGTAAAGTCCAAAATAAATTGTGCGCCCAGGTCGGCCTCGATAAGTGCGAGAGGCTCCGGCTGCGATACTGCGCCTGTTTCTTGCACCGCGCTTTTGTCGTCCGCCGAATACTCCCACCGAAGCTGGTAAGTCCAGTTATCGGCCTGCGACCAGGAGGGCAGGGGAGCGCCGTCCGCCGTGCTGAATGTGATTGGAACGGACAGCGTAACCTGCTGTCCCGGTGCTACATCCGCCAGGAGGTCCGCGCCCGCGTCGGCCATCTCCATCACTTCCGTAAGCTCGGGCTCCCCCGTGCTGTTGATGGGAGAGGTATACCGCCATATGCGGGCCGTAATGCGGCCGCCCACTTTTCGCCACGGTTTCCGGCCGTCGTTTCTCAATGTTACGCTTGCCGTGTAGGAGCCGCCCGATTCCATAGTTACAGGAAGATCTTGTGACACGACTGAGACTCCATGCAGGGAGCCCTGCTCAGTTGCGACAGTGGGGACAGTGGGGACAACGCGAACGACCGCGCGAAGTGCGTCCGTGTCCGGTCCAAACCCCGCCGCAGGCTCACCCTTCTTGCGAATCTGGCTCATCTCGATGCGAAGCGTGTAAGCGCCCGGCTGCGAGGGGACTGTCAGCCCTATCGGTATGCTAACGGCCTGCCCGGGAATGATCGGCGAAGCCAGCGGCACGGACTGCGCTTCTCCGGCCGGGGAACCGTCCAGCTTAAGCCAGCGGACTGTCAGAGCCACCGCTTCGGGCGTCCAGAGCGCCACTCCCGCATTCTCTACGCGGACGTTCCCGGTCCATGCGGCGGACGCCGGGCTCACCGCCGGCATCGAATGGTTCAGATAGACCGCGCGATACGGGCTTATACCGGCAAACTCCCGCGTGAAGAGCCGGGTCATGTCAAGGTATTCAACGCCATTTTGCAGGGAGGGCGCAATCTCGGCTCCTACCGCAAAATCGTTCCAGCCATCAATGAACACCCAGTCCGCGCGCTTTGCGATGGCCTGCTTCCAATCGGACCTGTAGGCTTTGCCGTCGTCGCGCGGGCGCATGGGCGATTCTTTGACGCCTTCAAGAGTTCTATCAAAGCCGGGGCCAACGCTGGCGGGCTTGATCCAGCCGCCCTCCTCCATCTGGAATCCGCGGCCCCCGGTGTCGTTTACATACCCGTCGAGCGCCGCCTTCCCCTTGAATCCGCCCTCCCCGAGAAGTATCAGATCCCGCCCAAAGTCGCGCGCGAACGCTCCGCGGCAGTAGGATAAGAAGCCGTCGTCGACAGCCTTGAAGGCGCTTACGGAGGAGAGTATCACTAGATTTGCGAGACCCCCGCCATTCCGGCTGCTCATCTGCACGGACGCGCGGTACGAAGCGGGAATCTGAAGATAGAAGTCCTTGATCGCGGCGTATAGAAGCGCCTTGCCCTGCGGCGACTGTAGATCGGGTTTCTCGCCCTTCGCGTCGGACAGGGAGGAAGTGTCAAGATAGAGAGCGACGAGCGGATAGTCCTGGCCGCCGGATTCCAGAGAGCGGAGCGCGGCTACCAGCGTTTGCAGGCCGCGCTGCGCGTACCGCTGTTTTGAGAAAACGTCCGCTCGGTAGCGCGGAAGGATGGCGTCGATACCGCCGTGCCGCATGTCCTGAAGCTGTTTGCGGTGCCAATCCACGCGGTCGTAGGTAAGCCACGGACCCTGCCCTTCCATGGGGTGCGAAGGAAGCAGGGCCGCGCCGTCCGGCGAAAGCACGGGCTTCACGGGCGCGGACTTGCGGGCATCGTTCTGAATATCGTAACTGTAGAGTGTGAATACGAGATGGGGAACCGCCTGGGGAACATGCGCCGGCGTCTGCTTATCCGCCGGTTGATCGCCGGCGGCCGGGGGCGTGATGGCCGGGCGCGCCTTCCGCAGATTCACCTTTGGGCGAACGCGGGAGATGCCGATTGTAGGCGCGACCACTTCGGCGCCAGTTGCCGTTTCATTGAACCCGAAGGCCGTAAGGTTGTTCCATTCGCCCTCGGCAATGGTCCCGTCGATGAGCGGCTTTACGGAAAAGAGACGCGCGCTGACCTTTGCCTTCGGAGCGCTTGCAACGGTTTTGACCGGCGCATCTACAAAGATGATTGCGTCCCAGAGCGATGGATTCTGAACGTCTTCGGCGGTCTTGACTCCCGGCGCAAGGCTGAGAAGCCGGGAGCTGCCGGGCGCGGCGCTGTAGGAGACGACGTTGAATCTCAGTCTCTGCCCGACGGTCGGCGGGCCGCCAAGCTCCACCCACGGAATTGCCATCTCTACAGAGTATTCCGTATTATCGCCACCCTCCTGATTCAACTGTCCGTGAATCCGGGCGCCGGCTTTGAACGGCACGGGCCGCATGTCGGAGTTGAGCAGAAAGTCCGTGAATTTGGCGAGCGGTTTCGCGTTCGCGCCGCGGTATAGCTGCACGCCGCCGGCCACGCTGACCGCCATGGACACGGAATGGGGCGATCTGGCCGCGCCGGCGGACTGCTCCTCGGTCTGAAGGAATACCGCGACCGCGTCGTCCTTCAGCGGGTCGCTGAAATAGTCTTTCTGCGTTCCCGCAAGATTTGGCTTCTGCACTGTCGCAGCAACGTAAAGGTAGTCGGAATCGAAAGACGTATAGCATTGAACGCGCGTTTTGCCGCGCACCTGCCCTGCGGTGACGTAGGATACTGCGGTGTAGGACGTTGTAGTATGGAGTGCCGTGGCTTTCGCGCAAAGAATGCAGATAATCGAAGCCAGCGTGCAAAGCGTCCCAAACGCCTTTGCCGTAGGGCGCATCGCGCTCTCCTTTCGTATGGTTGTCGGTTGCGATTGTTTCTTCATAGCTCAAGCGCTCGCATGTGCCGGGCTATCAGGGCGGATCCCTGAGAGAACGGACGAATGGGGAGACCTGTAGGTCTGCTGCATCGCGTGAGGCGCGACTGAGTCGGGGATAATTATTCAACCTATTATGACACAAAAAAATAGTCCCGCTCCGTAATGATACGGGGCGGGACTTTCGCATCGGGAATATTGCCGATTGTACGTTGAACCCGATGGTCTTCTTGAATCAGCGACCCAATCCGAAGGGGCTGGCACCCCCGCCGTCGGAGCGAATATCGAAATCTTTGTGGATGCGGAATTTGTCGCAAACGGCGCCAAGCGCAGCGTCCGCTTTGCCGCAGGAATCGTCCACGGCTTTGGAAGGAGAGCCGGCGCCGCTGCCATCCATGCCCTGCAGCTTCTCGACAATCTCCGATACCTTGCTCGAATCTCCACTGCTCAGTCCGTGCATCGCCTCGCTGAACGCGTTTGCGACGGTAATAATGGCGGAGCTGGTCTTGCCCAGCGCGTCGTAATAGTAGTTTGCAAGCTGCTGGCACGACTGCGGAGGGCGACGAGCCTGGAATCGGGTCGAAAGGTCCAGCCACTGATTCGAGATGTCGGAAATCTTGCGCTGCATCGTGTTGTACGTATCGTTCTGCGCTTTAGAAATGTCGGCTTCGCTATCCTTCATCATTGCGCCGAGGTTTCCGGCCTCCGTCAAGGGAATAAGCGCCTTGATCTGTCCCTCGTTGCGCTTGACCAGGGTGACTCGTTCTCGTTCGATCTCTTTTAGGAACTTGAGATAATCGATAACTTCCGCAGGGTCGAGCGGGGCGGTCCCTGGCATCCCGGCGGACGTGGTGAGGGGAGCGGTGCGGCCGACGCGGCCCGTCGTATCCATGATTCGACTGCCGTCCGGCGCGCGGCCCGTTGCGTTTACGACGTTGCCGCCATTCGGGGCGCGCCCGCTCTTGTTCATTAGGCTCTGAATGCCGAAGAAGGCCGCGGCTGCAAGGATGAGAACGAGGGCGGTGATGCCTGCGATGAGACCGGCTTTCGAGCGGGGAGCGCCGGAGGAGGATGCGGCTTGAAATTGGCTGGACGCGACGGGCCGCGACCTGGCGATCGTGGAGACCGTGCTATTGGGCGCGGCGAACACGGGAGCGCCGCACTTCAAACAGAACTGGGCCTGGCCCGGAAGCTCGGTGGCGCAGCGGACGCATTTCATGGACGAGTCTCCTCGCTAGGCATGGTAGACCTCTTGCACAAGTATTCTCTTCGTCCGGCAGGACGATTGACCGCAGTCCCCACGGCGAGTGAATTCATTCACTCGCATGCCCGAACACATTTCCACTATCAACTCCACTATCAACTATACCATGAGGCCTGGGGCATGTCAAATCATATACTAACAGGCTCGTCGAGGATGCCGCGAAGCAGGAAGAGGGACTCTTTCGACATAGAGGTGAACTGGAGCCCGATTCGGTAGAGGGGGGGAATAGCATGGCCGTTGATCGTTTCGCAGCGGACAACTGCGGCGCGTAATTCAAATGGCTGATCGCTCACGCCGGGCGCTTCAAACGACACTTCAACGCGCGAACCCGCAGGCAGGGGTTGAGCGAGCGCAACGCACATTCCACCCGCGCTCAGTTCTATGGCGATACCGTTGAAGGAACCGGATCTAGCCTGCGCACGGGATTGAGCGGGGCTGGACAGATCGAATGGACTGTCCGCCTGCTCGAAGTGAGCGGCTTCGATGAGCCTGAGCTCTACGGTCTGCCTGAATGAACAACGGGTATGCCTGCGCCGTTGATTGCGCTGGATCTCCGTAGGCCTTACCAAGGAGAGGGCCTCGTCGCTCGGCGCCCTGGCTACGCTTGACCGGAACTCGTACAGGGCGTCGGTTCCCGCAACCGAAACCAGAACCGGAGCTCCGCTATCTACTTCGATAGGGGCCGTGGTAGTAACGCCGAAGGTCTCAGCCTGGGCGTCGCGAATCGTCGCGGGAAAACGTTCGGCGAGCGGTCCGGAGAGAAACTGGATCGTCACGGCCTTTCCGATAGTCAGAGGAACTTCCGTTTCGGGGTTGTTGCCGCGACGGGAGCCCGCCTCGATCAGGCTTTTTACTGTGCCGACCAGCGAATTGAGATCGAAGGGCTTGTAGAGGACATCTACTGCGCCGGCTTTCAATCCTTCCTCGCGCAGCCCTTCCACCTCGTAGGCGGTCATAAGGATAATGGGAACAGCAGGGGCGACCGCGCGCAGGCGCGGGAGCAGGTCCATGCCGTATGCGTCCGGAAGTCGCAGATCGAGAAGAATGAGATCGAACGGGCGCGAGAGAATCTGCCGGAACGCGTCGAGGGCGTTGAAGGCGGTGCTCACCTCGAAGGATGATTTATTGAGCTTTGCTTCGAGGACGCGGCAAAAATTCGGCTCGTCATCAAGAACAAGGATGGACTGCGGATACTTCATGTAAGTCTCCCCGTGACCCGCAACCTAGCGGGAATAGCGTCCATGCAGCTTTGCAGCTTTCGCAGCGCCTCCGGATTCCGATTTCCTCCGTCCATGGATGCAGATGGAGCTGAAAGTCATCGGTTGTTCCACGCCACATTATATTGTCAAGCACGCGGGGGGCCTGTTTATCGGATTACAGCGCCTTCCTCTTTCAGGCCTTTCCATTTGTGACGGCGTCCTTGCCGCCTGTCCGCTTACCGAAACATCTATTGCAACAGTCGTGCCACATTGACACTTTTCGTACAAAATCTCAGTAAATATTACAGTGTGGTCTCTACAGGCTGTCTGAACGACCAAATTTAGCGCATGCTGGGTGGCAGAAGGTCGGCCGTTAGAGCCACCGCGCCGGGGTCAGCCATGACAACGGCGCGTTCAATCGCGTTCTCGAGCTCTCGCACGTTTCCGGGGTAGTCATATTGCGTCAATCGGTCGAGCGCATCTTTCTCCACAGATCTTATAGCCCGGCCATTCTCCCGGTTGAACTTTCCGAGGCAGTGCTCCACCAAAGCCGGTATGTCCTCGCGCCGTTCGCGGAGCGGCGGCACGACCACCTGAATCACCTGTAGGCGGTAGTAGAGATCCTCGCGGAACTCCCCGCTCTTAACCGCTTTCTCTAGGTCCTTATTCGTAGCGGCGAGAAGCCGGACATCCACCTTGATACTCTTCGTGCCGCCCACCCGCTCAAATTCGCGCTCCTGCAGCACCCGCAGCAGCTTTACCTGAAGCGGCGCGGGAATCTCGCCAACCTCATCCAGAAACAGCGTGCCCTGGTTTGCAAGCTCGAATCGTCCCGGTTTCTGCGTTGCGGCGCCGGTAAATGCATTTTTTTCATGCCCGAACAGCTCGCTCTCCAGCAGGTTTTCAGACAGAGCCGCACAGGACACCGGGATGAATGGCTTGGGCGCGCGCGAGGAGTTGAAGTGGAGGGCCCGCGCAACCAGTTCCTTGCCGCTGCCGCTCTCGCCTCGAATCAAGACGGTGGCGCGGCTGTTTGCAGCGCGCTCTATTACCTTGAAAAGCTCCTGCATGCGCGGACTCGACCCGACAATGTTGTCGATCTTGTAGCTCGCTTTGGTCTGCGGCTTGAGCTGAAGGTTCTCTTCCTCAAGCTTTTGGTGTTCAAGCGCCTTCCTGACGAGCAGCCGAACCTCATCCACGTCGAACGGCTTGGTAATGTAGTTGTATGCTCCCAGCCGAATCGCCTCGACAGCTGTCTTGATGGTGCCGAAGGCTGTAATAACGATAGCGGCGCAATTCGGTTGAATCTGCTTGACGGCGCGAAGCACGTCTACGCCGGTCATGTCGGGCATGATGAGGTCTGTAACTAGAATATCGATAGGCGTAGAGGATGCAGCTTCAATGGCGCGCTTTCCGTTCTCGGCGGTAAGCACGGTGAAGCCATCCTTTTGAAACATCGCTTCCAGGACGCGACGGATATTCGGTTCGTCGTCCGCTACGAGGACGGTTCGGTGCAAGCTCATTGGGTAGTGCGTTATCCTCTCCATGGGAGACGGCGGAATCTCGGCATGGTAGAACGGCGGAAGCCGGCAGAGTGTCATGATACATCGGGCAGGGCGCGCGCTCACTCATATGAAGACTTCTATAACCATATTGTTCCGCCGCCGAGGCCTAAAGCCCAAATGACCAGCTGCCGGCGTCCGTTCGATAGGTCATGTTCTACAGGTCGGGCAGGTCCGACATGAACCTCGTTTCTCCAATGCTTTCGATCGCTCCCGCGGCGATGTCTTCTCGCGCGCGTATGGGAAGCGTGAAACTAAAGCACGTGCCTTCGCCGACGCGGCTGGTGAGGTCTATGTCGCCATTATGGTTTTCCATGATTCGCTTCACAATGGAGAGACCCAATCCAGTGCCTTTCGTTTTCGTAGTCATGAATGGCTGGAAAATCTCATCGAACTTGTGCTCCGGGACGCCTACGCCTGTGTCGCAGAAGCAGGCCGTAACCATCTCTTTGTCGTTGTTGTGATATGTCGTGACGGCAAGGTCTCCGCCGGAGGCCATCGACTGCATAGCATTGATGACGATATTTCTGAAAACCTGCTCGATCTGTTTCGCGTCGCACTGGATGAGCGGGAGTTCCTCATCCGGGCGAAAGTTTACCTTGACCCGGCCTTCGCGCAGAGTGTCGCCGTACATCTGAAGCGTTCGCTCGACAAGGTCGTTCAGATTTGTCCAGCGCGGGTCCATCTGCATGGGCCGCGCGAAATCGAGGAGGTCGGTCGTAATCTTGCTAAGGTGATTAACCTCGTCGATAATGATGTCCAGAAACTCGCGGAAGGGGGCCAGGTCCTCGTATTCATTGCGCATGAGCTGCGCCGCGCCCTTAATCGAGCTGAGCGGGTTGCGGACTTCGTGCGCCATCTTGGCGGCAAGCTGGCCGATGTCCGCGAGCCGGCGGATTCGGCCTATCTCCGTTTCCATCCGCGTTTCGTGCGTAACATCCTCGATTATCAGAATGACTCCCTGGCGCTCCCCCTGTCGATCTATGAGGGGCGACAGAAGCATGTTCGTGGTGACGGCGCCCTTGCGGCGTGGATGCAGCGCGACTTTATATCGCTGTCGGGCGTGACCCGTCTCGCGCACTTCCGCCATCCAGGTCAGCATATTATCGGCTTCCGCCTCCGGCAGGCCAAACTCCTGGATAAGCTGTTCATAGGTGCATTGCGTCGCCTCGCGGTCGGTGATACCCCACATCTCCTCCGCAGCGCGGTTCCAGCGCGTAACCTGTCCGCTTGCATCTACCACCACCACCGTCAAGCCGATTGACCGGAGTATATTATCGGTCTGCGTAGCCAGCCGGTTTATGTCCTGATAGCGCTGCTGCCAGTCCTCATAGAGCTGCGCGTTCTCGATTGCGAGACCCGCTTGATTCACGAACGTCGTAAGCAGCTCGATCGACTGCGTGTTGAAATTCCGGCCGGACAGCTTGTTGTCCGCTACGACTACGCCGATGGTCTGGCCTTTCGAAATGATGGGGTTGGAGACGATGGGAAGCGCCAGGAAGGAGTTCGTGCCAAGCGACCGCGCAAATCCGCGCATGGGCTGCAATGCGACGCGAGCATCAATTTCCATGATCATCATCTTGCGGCGCGCGACCATGCCCACCACGCCCTGGCCCATTCGTACAGAGCTGCGGGCGATGCCCTCATTCCGGTATCCCCGAACGATTCGCGGGACGAAGCGCTTGGAGGGCCGGTCGTACAAGAAGATGCAGCAACGGTCGAACTTTACCACGTCTACGATGTTGTCGGCGACGTTATTGAGGAGCCGGTTGAGGTCGAGGTTGGAGATGACGGCCTGGGTGAGGTCCGACAGAGTGGACAGCTCCTTCACGTGGCGATTCAGGTCGTCGTAAAGCTGCTTGTTATTGATCGCGAGCGCGGCCTGGCTGGCAAAGACCGAGAAGAGCCGCAGATCGGTCTTGCTGAAGTTCGGCGTGGGCCTGTGTCGGGAAATGGAGAGCACGCCTATAATTCCGCCGCTCTCGTCCTTCATCGGCACGATCATGGACGAGCCGATTTCGGGACGCAGCGAAAGGCCCCGCAATCGGGGATCGTCCACCTCGTCCGTAATCAGCATTGGCTCGCCCGTCTCGGCAACGCGCCCCGCGATACCCTCGCCGATGGCCCGGTGACTCATGAATACAATGTCTTCGGAGAGGCCATAGCTCGCCGAGATGCTCAGCGCGTTGGTATCCGGGTTGAGCCGCATGAGGGAGCATGCCTGCGCGTCCATTACCCTCGCCGCCTTCTCGGTTATGATGTCGAGCAGGTGTGTGATCTCGAGGCTGTCTATCGCACGGCCAATCTCGTAGATGGTGGATACTTCGCGGAATCGCTGCTCGGCCTGCTCCTGTAAATTCACCGCCTCGGTTTCCAAGTAGAGCCGGTCGACGGCTAATCCGGTAACCTGCGCGATCTGAGTGACAGCCGCACTCACGTCTGGCGGCATGGGAGCCGATAGGGCCAGGTGGAGGACAATTGTGGGAGCTGACCGAGTGGGCGCGGTCTCTTTGTGAATAGATGGGGAGGACTCTGAATCATCGGCCGCCGGATTGGGAGGAACGGCGGCGATTTTGACAAGCGCCTCGATCCCGGAAGGAGAGCCGTGGGAGCGAACAAGACAGGGCGTGAATTCGGCAACCGCGACGGCAGCGGACACGCCGGAAAAACAGCACAGCGCGTCGAGAACGCCGTCCAGGACCTCGGTAACGAGGCAGGCATTCGATGCCGCTGCGAATGCAGAAGCGAGAATGTCGGGGGCCGCAGTCTCCGGGTCGATGGGATCGGAATTCACCGCTTGTTCCAGACGCGCTGCGTTCGCTGCTGCCCGAAGCCGGACAAATGATCTGGCAGCGGACTGCACATAGGAGAGGTTCAGGCTGTAGCAGCCAAAATGAAGGACGAACTGACGCGGGCTACTTGGCAGCGACGAGAAGAGATGTCACGATACTCTCGAAGATCACCCTGCCATCGGACGATCCGAGTATTCTCTCGGAAGCGCGCTCGGGGTGGGGCATCATGCCGATAACATTGAACGATTCATTCGCGATGCCCGCGATGTTATCCACGGAGCCGTTTGGGTTTGCCGCGTGAGTAAAGCGCCCGGCGGGGTCACAATACCGCAGAAGAATTCTATCCGAGGTTTTTAGCTCGCAAAGGGTCTCCTGGTCCGCCACGTAGCAGCCTTCCCCATGCGCGACTGGCACCTTCAGCACCTGGCCCCGTTTAGCAGATCGGGTCCAGGGAGTCTCCGCGTTCTCAACCCGCAGGTGCACCTGCTTGCAGACGAATTTCAAGCCCTTGTTACGGACCAGCGCTCCCGGCAGCAGATGCGCTTCGCACAAAACTTGAAAACCGTTGCAGATTCCGATTACGAACCGCCCGACGCGCGCATGCTCGATCACGCTGTCCATCACAGGCGAGAAGCGGGCGATTGCGCCGGTGCGAAGGTAGTCCCCATAGGAGAATCCGCCGGGCAGGATGATACAGTCATACCCCCTGACGCTCGTCTCCTGATGCCAGACGTAGTCAACTGGCTTGCCCATCGAGTCTTTGATGACGTGATAGGCATCCTGGTCGCAGTTGGAACCGGGGAATCGAATGACGCCGAACTTCACGCAATCACCTCGAACCGGTAATTCTCGATGACGGGATTCGCCAGCAGCCTGTCGCACATCTCCTTCACCTTGCCCTCAATGTCAGGAGTATCATCCGCCACTTGCAGCTCCACGTATTTGCCGATCCGTACCTGTTCTACCGAGTTGTACCCAAGAGATTCGAGGGCGTTGTGGACCACTCGGCCCTGCGCGTCGAGCAGGGTCGGCTTGAGAGTAACGTAGACCTTCACCTGAGGCATTCTTATCTCCCGTCGTATTGCGCTGGCGAACGGGCTTATGCTGTTTCAACGTGCGCACGGGATGAAATCCTTGCGCTGGGTGGCGTTCCGCCGAGTTTCCACCTGCGTGGAAACGGAACAGCGTTGCAATCGTTCGAGCGGTCTCAACGTACGCAACAACGGGCTTAAGTGCGTTCGGCTGCGTAGCCGCGGTTATTGCTGTTTCTAGCGCGCGTGCAACAGATACCATAATAGCACAGCGACGGCCCCAAGGACAAGCGCGGAGCCGGTCCAAAGCGGCAGAGAAGAGCGTGTGGGCATGGCAGGTATGGGCGCCTGAACAGGCTCGGGGGCGCTTTGGATCCGCGCGGGGGTTTCAACGGGTACGGTCTCAACATCCTGAGGCTCGGAACGACTATTCCGGATCGGCCTGGGAGCGCTTGGCACCGAGATTCCGTACCGCCGCTTCATCTCCATGCCGACCAGACGCCCCAGTATTCTCGCAAACACCGGGATGAGTTTCGGAGCGAAAAGCACCAGGCCCACGGCCGCGATTGCGAGCCATTGGACCGGAGTGCCTATCATTGCTAACTCTATATCAAATGGGATAATAGGGTTCATTGGATTATTCGTGAATACTGCGTAGGGAGCAACCTCCGCCAAATACCGAAGCACCGCTCTTTACGCGAACCGCTGTCTTATGCATAGCCTATTCCGCCGTGAGCAGCACGAAAAAGATAAAGATGACGCCGTTGTTGAGCGCGTGGGCGACCATGCCCGGAATCAGCGAGCCGCGATAGAGATAGAGCAGATTGAAGATGAGGCCCAGGATAAAGATACCCAGAAACCCTAGCGGAAGCTGTGGGTGCAGCAGCGCGAACAGGATTGAGGCGAGCACCACAGCCGCCGGAATGGTCATGCGCGCGTTGAGCGCGCGGAAGAAGACACCGCGAAACATGAGTTCTTCCGACAGGGGCGGCAGGATCGCCAGTTGTATGAACATCAGCATGAGATAGAGCGCGCTGTGAGTCACCGCCAGCTCGGCGAGAACCGGGTGCGGCGGCGATTGAACGCCGCCAAAGAGCCAGTTCGAGATAACGCTTGCTGCATAGAGAAGAGGAAGCGCGGCCGCGTAGCCTCCGATTCCCCAGATAATGTCCTGCACAAGATTTGTTGATGTCAGCCCGAATTGACGCGCCTTCAGCCCCGCGGCCCGTCCCCGCATCCAGAGCCAGCATAGCGAAGGCAGTATCGCCGCCACGGCGAGGGCAAGCTGTATCGATACAGCTTCCTCAGGCGCGAGTCCGGCCAGAAACGATCCCGCAAAACGCCCCACCACTTGCGTCATGACGAGCCGGAGCGCCGCGAACGTCGCCAGATAGATGATAAATGCGGTGTAGAGAATATCGGACTGTTCCGCTGTGACCGGAGGCATGGTCGATATCTGACGGGGAGGCGGGAGCTTTGCGAACTGGTCCCACTTAGACCTGCGGCGGCCAAAGGCCGCGGCCGCCTGGCGGAAAACCAGGAACAGCCCGGCCAGCGCGGCGAGCACGGCAATATTCAGTACCGTTAGGAGCCGCGCCGTCGAGCTGTCCGCGGCTTCCGCCTGGCGGTCGGCATCGCGGGCCATTCCAGCGTTTCGGTAAAGGGCCTCCAGGGCAAGATGATGATACCAGCCAAGATTCAGCGCTGCGAGCCGACGCGCGTAGTCCGCTACCTCCGGCCGCGTGACGTGTGCCTCCAGGATGGACCTCCACAGCGCAAGCTCCCGCTCCGTATCGAACGTGGGCCCCGAGCCGGGGATCGTCCTCAGCCGCAGAAGGCTGGACCGCCATCCGGGGTCATCGAGCGCATACTGCGTAAGGGCCAGGCGGCGAATGGTTCGTGGAGAGGGGGAGATGTCCGCAAGGCGTACCAGATCGCGAATCAGCGAGCGGATTCGAGCCTGAAAGCTGGTGTGGACTTCCGAGCCGGAAACGCGCTTCTCGTGATAGAGCGCACGTGTGCGCAGCATTGTATCGACCAGCAGCTTTGCCGAATCCTGCGAAGAGCGAGAGCTTTTGGTTCGCAGGGAGAAAAAGGAGCTGGAAAACAAAATGAGCACGATCAGAACTAGGGCCGCCGCGCGAAAGCGCCGTGCCTTTCCGCCTGCGCGCGTATCGCCGTTGCCCGATTCAGTGCCTGGCATCAAAATCAAGAGAGACGGAAGATACGGCAGCGGTGGATGACAGTACGGACGCCGTGTCCAAAAGACTGGCCGGCGCCTCCTCGGTCGAACGCGCCAACTCGGCCTCCAGATGATCCAACTGACTCTGAAGCAGGGCACGGAACTCCCAGCCGAACCGAAGGCGCTCCTGGCGAAGCATCTCCGAGCGGTGCATGGCATCACGGTCCATTCTATCCGCACGCAGCTGTGTGTCTCGCAACACGGATTCCGCCTCGCGCTGAGCCAATGCTCTTGTCTCGTTCGCCGTCATTTGCGCCAGGACCAGGGCCTCTTTTAGCGTCGACTCCATGGAATGGAATCGCTCGATTTCCCGTTCCAGTCCTTCGAGCCGCTCCTGACTGCGGTAGACTTCGGCTATGGTCTGCTCATAGTCCCTCGCTACTTCGCGCAAGAAATCCTCAACTTCCGCCGCAGAGAAACCGGTGCGCGAGCGCGCAAACCGCTTGTTGATAATATCATTGGGGGTTAAGCGCACGCCTGCCCGCCTTTCACCAGTATGGAACTGCTTAGCGACCTAGCGACCTATCAGCGGCTAATGATGGACTGGGCGCCGAGCCTGGTAAGAAAGCCCTGGACAATCTCGATGGCGATTATCGCCAGCATGGGAGAGAGATCGAAGCGGCGTAGAGCGTGGGATGAAGAGCGGCTTGAGCGAGAGAGGCTGTTGACAATGGCTTCCCAGAGCTTCTTGAACGGCTCCAATATCGGGTTGACGATTCGCTGAAGGGTCCTGACCCACGGAATATACGGTGACGTGTTGCGCACACCCATGCAGTTCAATATCGACCTAACCACTTCGACAAAGATGAGTATTACGGCTATCTCGAGCACATCCGCCAGAATGAAAAAAAGATTTGACGGCGGTAGAAAGTACAGCATAATGCGTCTCCTCGGGCATATGGTTGCAGTCTTAAATTCCCGGCGATGAATCGCTGGGCTGCGGAACAAAGGCCGCCTTCGTGGCCTTTGCCTGCCATCAAGCCACGACGGTGGCTTTCGTCTTACAGCCCGGACATTTATGTCCGGGGTCTGTTACTGGTGCGGGCCGCCAGCATCTATCAGCCGCTTGACTCTGTCGTAGTTTACCCTTGCGGCGCCCGCGTCATCGTGTTTCAGCACGCGCTTCCAGATTGCAAGGGCATTATCCAGTTGCTTGTTGCGCTCGTACGCGTGAGCGAGCATGTGGAGGGTAATGGCTGAACAATCGGGTTTTGTAGCGGCTTGCTCGTAGTAAGCCACCGATCGGGGATAGTCCTTCTTGCGGTTGTAGTAGTATTGACCAAGCTCGTCGTACATGTAGGAAGTTCCAGGATTCGCCTTCGCTCCCTGCTCATAAAGAGCGACCGCCTCCGCGTCCCGGTCCATCGACCAGAGCAGCCAACCCGCATTTGCGTAAGTTTCGAGATTGTCCGGCTGTGCCGCAACCACCATCCGGCTCAGATTGACGATATGATTATATTCGCCCTTGTGGAAGTGCATATCGATAACGACGTTGAGGCCATCGAATACGTTCGCTGCCATCGCGTCGACCTTCCCGGCGCCTTCAAGGAGCGCGGCTGCCATCCTGGAAGCCGATTTCACTTTCGTGCGGCCGACCTGCGCGCGTAGGGGCGCGGCGGATGCCGCGAGGGAGATTGCGATAGCCAGCGTTAGCGTGACCGCGAAACGTGTTTTCATCGTTTCTCATACTCCATAGGAGAATTTCGGTGCTGCAAACCAATATCGGTCTATTTGTGCAATGGGGGCGGTTTTTCGCCAAGCATCGCCAGCGCGTCGTGGGCAGCCAGCCGGACTGTCGCGTCTCCATGCGTCTGCATCAGCCTGCGAAGCGGCTCGACCGCCCTGCGATCCCGAATCTTGCCGAGCGCGAGGGCCGCATTCTTGACAATCGCCTCATCGAAGTCCTTGAACGCCTCTATAAGCGCAGGTACGGCTCGCGCGTCTCCAATGTTCCCTAACGCTTTCGCCGCCTGCTCACGGAGGTCTTCGTGATCTTTCGCATTGATCACCGCTTCTGCCAGCATCGGCACCGCCCTGTAATCCTTCAGCGCCCCAAGCGCCTGAATGGCCCGGAAGCGTACGTGAACGTGCTTGTCTTTGACCGCCCGCATGAGCGCCGGAACCGCCGACGTTTCGTGCAGATACCCGAGCGCATAGGCGGCGGAGCTTCGCACAAACGGATCGGCGTCGTTCAACCCCTTAATCAGCACCGGAACCGCGCGTCTGTCTCCCAGCATGCTGAGGGCATTGGCGGCAAAGAATTTTACGCCGAATCTCTCCCTGGGCCTGTTTTCGCCTAAAATCCCGATAAGTCCGGGAACGACGCTATGATCGCCAAGCTGCCCCAGCGTCGCAGCCGCGGCCGACTGGACCGCGCTGTAACGATCGTGAAGAAGGGAGAGCGCGGGTTGCGCGGCGCGCTTGTCTCCAAACCCGCCCAGGACCGTAACGGCCTTCAGGCGGACGCGCCAGTCGGTATCGCGAGTGGCGCGCATAAGAGGTTCGACAGCCACCTTGCTGCCGAGTAGGCCCAGCGCTTCCGCGGCTCCGCGGCGCACGGCAGCGGAAGAGTCTCTCAGCGCGCGCAGCTCCGGCTCCAGCGCCCGCTTGTCGCCAATTAGTCCCAGCGCAATCGCGGCCCCAGCTCTAACGTCCGCTCTCTTGTTCTTGAGCGCGGCAATGAGACCGGTGACGGATAGTGGATCGCGCGTGTTGGCCAGGCCCGCCAGAATTTGCGAGCGGATTGCGGCTGCGGGCTCCCTAGCGAGCGCCTTGAGAAGGGGACGCGTCGCTTGTTTGTCGCGCCGGTGAGCCAGTGCGTACGCCGCGTCCGCCCGTACCGCAACGCTGCCAGATGTTAGAGCCTTGACCAGTTTTTCGGTCGATTGCGCACCGGCTAATCCCGGGAGGCACAGGGCCAGCATGAGGGTAACGAATCGAGCGGGCGGCGCGCCCATGGTGTCTGATTCCAGTCGGATTGCTGTCCCGCTTAATGCGATTCTTTGTCGCCGTACAGAGTCTGAACGTAGTTGATCTGCCCAATGTGATAGGTCATGTTCCAGTAGGGAATTAGTGCGGCTTCGGCCAAAGTGGACGGCTCCGAGTCCCATGGAAACTGAATCTTTGTTTCGAGCTGATCGTCCGGTAAGGTCTCGATTGCGGCCGAGAGTTCCTTCGTGCTATCCGACAGCGCAGCCACCGCCTTTTCAACGGTATCCAGGGCCGCGCAAGCCTGCTGATAAGCGTTGCCCTCGAACGGCGGGGCAGCGCGATCACGCAGCGTTTGAGCCCCATATGCATTGATTACTGCGCACTCTGCAATCTGATTCAAGGCCGTGCGTCCCAAGTCCAACGGGCTCCACGCCTGTTTATCCGAGGGCATAGCCGAGAAAGTTCTCGCGAGTCCCACTGCTACATCTCTCGTCGATTTTGCTGCCAATGCCTGTACAGTTCGCATCTTCTCTCCTCATTAACGTGTTGATTATTGATTAGCCACGATCCCGGTCCAACCGTTCCCTCAACAGACGGTTGACCTCCGGTGGGTTCGCCTTGCCATCGGATGCTTTCATCACCTGGCCCACGAAGAATCCCTGTTTCTTATCGTCGCCGGCAACCAGCGCCTGCCAGACGCCATTCTGCTCGGCGATTACCTTATCGATGATGGTTCCCAGAGCCGACGCATCGCTGATCTGCGGTCCCTCCTCCTCTGCGAGCTTGCGCGGGTCTTCACCTGTCTCGAACATCTTTTCGAACAGCGCTTTCGCCATCTTGCCGCTGATGGCGCCGTCCGTGATCAGGCCCACCATGCCCGCGAGATGAGCTGGGCTTACTTTGCTGTCGTCAATCTCGATGTTGTTCGCGTTCAACAACCGCGCGAACTCGCCCATCATCCAGTTCGAGACCGCCTTCGAATCTCCGCTGAGCTGCGCCGCCACCTCAAAGAACCCCGCGGAGGCGCGTGTCTGGGTCAATACTTCGGCGTCGTAGACCGGAATCCCATACTGCTCCACGAATCGCGCGCGCGCAGCATCCGGAAGCTCCGGCATGGCGCTGCTAATCTCATCGATCCACGCGTCCGATATGTCCAGGGGGACGAGGTCCGGTTCGGGGAAATATCGGTAGTCGTGGGCCTCTTCCTTCGTGCGCTGCGGAAACGTCTGGCCCTTCGCGTCGTTCCAGCCGCGCGTCTCTTGCAGCACCTTTTCTCCACGATCGAGAAGGGCAATCTGCCGCTCGACTTCGTACTCCGTACCTCTATATACGGCGCGAAATGAATTTAGGTTTTTGATCTCCGTCTTGGTTCCGAACTTGTCCGACCCCCTAACGCGCACTGAAAGGTTTGGCTCGCACCGGAGACTGCCTTCTTCCATCTTGCCGTCCGTCACGCCGACATAGGTCAGTATGGAGCGCAGCTTCGTCAGATAGGCGCGCGCCTGATCGGCGGTATGCATGTCCGGCGGGAATTCCGTCACAATCTCCATTAGCGGTACGCCGGAGCGGTTGTAATCGACCTCGCTCTCGTCGCCCATTACATGCGAAAGCTTACCCGTATCCTCCTCCAGATGGACGCGGCGGATGTGGACGCGCGTTGGCTCGCCATCGACGTCGATATCCAGCCAGCCGGACTCCCCGATTGGAAGGTCGTACTCGCTGATCTGATATCCTTTGGGAAGATCGGGATAGTAGTAGTTCTTCCGGTCGAATTTTGCGTTGCGCGTGATGGTGCAGTTGAGAGCCAGCGCGGTGCGAATAACGTGATCGACCGCCTTCTTGTTCATGACTGGCAGCGCGCCCGGCAGTCCCAGGCAGACAGGGCAGCAGCGCGTGTTCGGCTCGCCCCCGAATGCGTTGCGGCATCCGCAGAACATCTTGCTCTCGGTCAGAAGCTCGGCATGAACCTCCATTCCGATAACGGCTTCGTACTCAGGCATATAGATCAAACCTCAGGGAAGAGCTTTTGGGTCCACAGATCAACACAGATATTCACAGATAGAATCGAACGCGCGCAGGATTACTCTCATACGCGAGCGAGGCACTCAAGTGACTATAGTTTCGTGGCTGTAAGGCCTGCGGCCGGTCGTCCTGCCGGACGAAAACCACTTTTGCAAGAGGCCTAATGACCTATTCTCGCCAGTTTTCCAGCTTCAGGTCGTAACCGATCTCTTGGATTCGGCGGTAGTGCTCTGTGTTGCCAGTAACGAGAGTGAAGCCAGATCCCATCGCAGTCGCGGCAATGATGCAATCCATAATTCCAATACCCTTTCCAGATCGTAGCAGATCGCCGTGCATCGCTCCGGCCAATTGCGCCATATCTCGATAAAACGAAAGGACCTCCGCGTCGGCTAGCGCCGTAGTGGCCCGCAATAGCTGCGGATGAGTTGCTACGCGATGCAGCCCGCTCAACACTTCCATCATCGTAGCGGATGACACCGTGTAGTGACCGAATGCCTCGCGGTATGCCGGTGCACGCTTTACGACCATGAGATTCCGGCCGCGCAATACTTCCGAAAAAATGTCGGTATCGAGCAGAGCGCTATCCACGAGCGCTCCTGAATCCAGTCTCCTTCCGCATCGCGCGAACGTGATTCATAATCTCGTCGACTACTTCGGGTTCATCCACGAAGAGACCCAACAGGCGATCTGGTTTGACATCCGCCGTTTGAGGAGCAAATTGATCCTCGATAATACTCTCGACGGAAGCACGACGATCCTGAGCCAGCGCCTTCAGCCGCTCAATGGTCGCCTCGTTCAACTCCAACTCTATCTTCGCCATCTGCTTTGCCTCCGTTTAGCAGCTTAGTCACGCAGGATTACTCTCGCCAGTTTTCCAGCTTCAGGTCGTAGCCAATCTCTTGGATTCGGCGGTAATGCTCCGTGTTTCCTGTGACCAAAGTAAGGCTATGCTGCAACGCGATAGCCGCGATCATCGGATCGAATACTCCTATTGTCTTGCCGGCTATACGAAGCTTCGCAATGATAGCGCCTGCAATCTGCGCGCTTTGGAAATCGAACGGTAAGTGCTCTTCCTTACTGAGATCATCCAAGAACGCTTGCAACCGCTCAACGCGTCCGGCGCGATGAAAGCCCTCTACCATCTCCATTACTGAAATACTGCTGAGCGTCAAGCGACCGACCTCGTTTCGGTAGGCCGCCAACCGGGCGGTGACGCGGACGTTGCGCCCTCGAAACACCTCGGAGTACATATCCGTGTCGAGGAGCATCCTAGCCATGAATCATCCGTTCATTCCGCTGTTGTCGAGATTCCATAATGTAGCCCATAATCTCGTCAACTACTTCGGGTTCGTCCGCGAGCAAACCCCAGCCGGGAAGCTTCAGTTCTGGCTGGTCGTGCGAAAACTGTTCCTCAATCACGCTCGCTACGGATGCATGACGGTCCTGAGCCAGCGCCTTCAGTCTCTCAATCGTCTCCTCGCTCAGTTCCAGCTCAATCTTCGCCATCTGCTTCACCTCCGTTTATCAGCATCTGCATATAGGTTACATCCAACCAGCGGTCGAACTTGAAGATAGCTTCGCGGAGCACGCCGACCCCCTCGAATCCAAACCGCTCGTGCAGGTGGATGCTCACCTGGTTGGCGCTGTCAATCTTCGCCACAAGCAGGTGCAGCTCCGCATCTCGCGCAGCCTCAATCAAGGGACCGAGCAGCGCCTTCCCGACGCCGACGCCCCTGCTGTCTGCCGCAACATAGATGGAGTCCTCGGCGGTAAAGCGGTAGCCCGCGCGATTCGAGTAGGGGCTGAGGGAGCTCCACCCGACGACGCGGCCATCCTCCTCCGCGACGAGGACGGGCAGGCCGAGCTTCCGGCGGTGTTCGTACCACTCGCGGCGCGCGTCGAGCTTTTGAGGAGTCGTATCGGCGGTCGCGGTCGTATTGAGCGCCGCCTCGTTATATATGTCGAGGATGGCGGGCAGATCGGTTTCACTCGCGGCGCGCACGATCATGCTACAAGGCCGCCTTTCGCGAGTGCCAGCCGGCCGCCTGCTCATACGTATAGGCGGCGCGCAGTACGGTCTCTTCGTCGAACGGCTTGCCGATGATCTGGAGGCCGGCGGGCAGCCCCTCAATGAATCCGCAGGGCAGCGAGACCGCCGGCAGCCCCGCCATATTGACCGGAATCGTGCAGATGTCCGCCAGTTTCATTGCCAGTGGATCGCCCGATTTCTCGCCTATCTTGAACGCCACAGTCGGAGCGGTGGGTGTCAGAAGAACGTCGAATCGGGAGAAAGCCTCGTCGAACTCGCGGCGTATGAGCGTACGGACCTGCTGCGCGCGCTTGTAATAGGCATCGTAGTAGCCGGCCGAGAGCACGTAGGTTCCGATCATGATTCGCTGCTTGACTTCGTCGCCGAACCCCTCGTCGCGCGTCTTCTCGGTCAACCCGATGTGACCCGCCAGCTCCTTCGTGCGATGGCCGTACTTCACTCCGTCGTATCGCGCCAAATTGCTGGACGCCTCGGCGGGAGCGATGATGTAGTAGGATGCCAGCGCGTATTCGGTCGACGGAAGGTCGCACTCCTCGGCGGTGGCGCCAAGCTCGCAGAGCCTTTCGATCGCCGTACGGACCAGCGCCGCCATTCGCGGATCCACGCCGCTTCCGAAGTAGTCGCGCGGAACGCCGATTCGAAGCCCCTTCACGTCGGCCCGGCATGACTGCGTGAAGTCCGAAACGTCTCGCACGACCGAGGTGGAATCGAGCGGATCGTGGCCCGCAATGGCGTTCAGCACGAGCGCGGCGTCCTCGACCGTCCGGGTCATCGGCCCAATTTGATCCAGCGAGGATGCATAGGCAACCAGTCCATACCGGCTGACGCGGCCATAGGTCGGCTTGAGGCCTACAATTCCACAGAAAGCGGCGGGCTGGCGAATCGAGCCGCCTGTATCTGAGCCCAGTGCGAAGGCTGCCTCGCCCGCCGCGACGGCGACACCGGACCCTCCGGACGATCCGCCGGGAACGTGATCGAGGTCCCAGGGGTTGCGTGAGGGATAGTAGCCGCTGTTCTCTGTGGACGAGCCCATTGCAAACTCATCGCAATTCGTCTTTCCCACAAGCGATGATTCGGCGTCATCGAGGAGAGTTGTAACGGTGGCATTGTAGGGCGGGATGTAGTTGGGAAGGATACGCGAACCGCAGGTGGTCCTAATTCCTTGCGTGGATATGTTGTCTTTCAGGGCGAAGGGAATACCCGCCAGCGGTCCCAACTTTTCGCCCCGCGCCCGCTTTTCGTCCACCTCCGCGGCCCGCCTCAGGGCTTCGCGTGGCGTGAGCGTTAGAAACGCTTTCACCCGCGACTCCACAGAATCGATTCGCGCATTATACGCCACCGCAAGCTCTCTCGCGGAGACCTCCAGGCTGGTCAACAGCGCGCCCAACTCCCGAACCGATTTTTCATGCAATGCTGACATACAGACTCCGAAAATCTGATTTAACGGCATTTAACCACTGGGAGCACGGGGGCACTGGGAACGGCAAAGACTGGGCTAATCAAACAAGGACTACGTATCCGATTCGGTTCAAGCTATTAGGGAGTTTTCCCGTGTCCCCATGCTCCCCGTGGTTAAATCCTATCCCTCGACGATGCGCGGCACGATGAAACAGCCGTCGCGCGCTTCCGGAGCGTTTTGCAGCGCCTCTTCGCGCGTTAATGAGGGACGCGCGGCGTCCTCTCTCAGGACGTTGAACATGGGTACGCTGTGGGAGGTCGGCTCGATTCCAGCGACGTCCAGATTTTGCAGGATTTCAAACTGACCGAGGATGTCGTTGAGGTGGCGTCCCTGACTCTCCAGTTCGTCCGGCTCCAGCTCAAGGCGGGAAAGAAGCGCGACCTTCCGCACCTCATCCATGGAAAGCGGCATAGATTACTCCTGAGCAAACTTTGAAGATGGCAAATTATAGCACGCGGGGCGAGGGGAGGCAATGGCGCGGGCGTGTAGGGAGCAGCCTCCGCGTTGCGCCGGGTTATGGAATTGCTGCCGGGTCGCCGCTTATTATTCGCTCCCCACGGAATTCACGAATTGAATCATCTCCTTCTCGAACCCGAAGTCCTGTGCCTCGTCGTCCGGAGGACGCAGATAACCCTCTTCCCGAATCAAGTAGTGGATGTGCGACCGAATCAACTCGGCCATGGGCGCGCCCTCCCAATAGGCTTTGCGGCGCAGCCACTCCCACTCCTCGGTGCTGAGCTTGACGCTCACACTCTTGTTGCGTGACATAAAACACTCCCGAAAAACCTGCTGACATGTAAATCAGTCAGTTCGTCAACAAGGCAGTTAGTCAATGCTCAATTACTCGTTGACTAATTGACTGATTAACTGACTTCCCAGCGTTTCTCCTACTCCTCGCGTCCGAGCGCGGCGGGCGGGGTGGAACGGAGCAGCATTGCGGCAAGAATCGTGAAGAGATAGGGCAACATCTGTAGAAATTCCGTCGGCATCTGCACGCGGCCCTGAAGCTGGATCTGAAGCGCGTCGAAGAATCCGAACGCGAGCGCCGCCAATGCCGCTCCCACGGGAGTCCACCGGCCGCAGACGACCGCCGCCAGCGCGATGAATCCTCGCCCGTTCACCATGTTGTCGCTGAACCGGGTGGTTTGGGACATGGAGAGATAGGCCCCTGCCGACGCCGCGAGAATGCCCGAGAGCATGAGCCCGTAGAGGCGGTATCGAAAGGGATTGACTCCGGCCATCCGGGCGGTCTCCGCGCTCTCGCCCGAGCATCGCAGCCGCAGTCCGAATGTAGTTCTATAGAGCACGAAATGCAGTACCCCGACCAGCAGCGCCGAGAGACCCACGAAAGCGCCTACCGGAATCGCGGATGCAATCTTCGCCTCGCGTCCCTCCACATTGAATACCGCACGCACAAGATAGGTCGTCGCGTTTACTGCCAGCAGATTGATGGCCACACCGCTGATGATATGATTCAAGCGCAGCTTCTGCGTGAGTACGTAGTGCAGAATGCCAAGCATCAGCCCGCTGACCAGCGCGGCCCCAATCCCCGCGGCATTGCCGTAGACCTGCCCGACCCACATTCCCGTGAACGCGCCAGTCAGCATCATTCCTTCCAGCGCGATATTTACCACGCCGCCGCGCTCCGACATGATTCCGCCAAGCGCGGCCAGCACGAGGGGCGCGGCGAGCGCTAGCCCCGCAAGAAGCAGCCCCGCCGATCCAAACGCCCCGCTCATCCGGCCCTCCGCTTACGGACGTACCGAACGCCTATCGCCAGGATTACCATCGCCTGGACCACGCCGACAATCTGAACGGGCGTCTGCGTTTGGGTGTACATCTCGTTCGCGCCGCTCTTAAGGCCGCCGAAGAGAAGCGATGCCAGCGTGACGCCGGTCGCATCGAGGCCCCCAAGCAGCGCCACCGCGATGCTGTCGAACCCATAACCCGGCGAAAACTGGTCCAGGAATCGGTGATGAACGGCCAGCACCTCGACCGCTCCCGCCACCCCCGCCAGCGCTCCCGAGAGGCACATGGCCGTTACCAGCGTGCGCCCAACCGGAATCCCGGATGCGCGCGCTGCGTCGGGTCCAAGGCCAACCGCGCGAATCTCAAATCCCAGCGCGGTACGGCGCAGCAGAAAGGCGACCGCGACAGCGGCGGCCAGAGCGAGAAAGAGGCCCGCGGAGAAGTTGGTGGACCCCGGCAGAGACCATATCCGCGCGCTCGGCAGGACCAAGGGCGTAGCCGTTTGCCGGGTGGTCGGGTCCCGCAGCGGTCCGTTGACAAGGTAGTGCGTGAGGTGAATCGCGATGTAGTTCATCATAATCGTAACGATCACTTCATGCGTGCCGCGCCACGCCTTCAGAATTCCCGGCACGAACGCCCAAAGCGCTCCTGCCGATGCGCCAGCGGCTATTGCAACAGGAAGGTGAATTACCGTTGGAAGGCCGTTGAGAGCATATCCTGCCCAGGCGGATGCAAGTCCGCCTACGAGGAGCTGGCCCTCCGCTCCAATATTGAACAGGCCCGCCCGGAGCGCCACGGTCACGGCCAGTCCGCTGAGAAGAAGAGGAGTGGACTTTGCGAGCGTGCGGAGAAGACCATTCGTATCGCCGAACGCGCCTCGAAACAGCGCCGCGAAGGATTCTCCGGCCGCGTTCATCGACCTGGGAAACGGCTCTCCGCAGGTAGCTGCTATGAGTACCGCGGCAACTCCGAACGCCAACGCCAGAGCGATTGCAGGCTGGGCGAGCGACCTCATACGCGCCGTCATATACCCGCACCAGAGTTCTCTCCCCCAGGATTGGGGATTGGGGGGCGGTCTCCCCCAGGATTGGGGGTTGGGGGGCACGCCGGAGGGCGCGCAGGGGAACCGCCGACCATCATCTGGCCGATACCCTCCATGGACGCCTGCGCACGCGGGACCACTCCCATCAGATCGCCGTTGAACATGGCGCCTATACGGTTGGAAATGGCGAACACCTCGTCCAAGTCTAGAGAGAATAGTAGAATTGCAAGGCCCGCGTCCTGAGCGAAGCGAAACTGCTCGTACACGAATCGCGCGGCATCCACGTCCAGCCCGCGAGTGGGCTGCATGGCGACCAGCAGGCGGGGGCTCCCCCTCAGCGCCCTCGCGTTAACCACCTTCTGCTGGTTACCACCGGACAGTCCTCGCGCCGCAGCCATGGCTCCCGGAGCCTTCACGCGGCTCGCCCGGACAAGCTCTTCACCCTCCGCCTCGATCCGGGGCAGGTCCAGCACGGAGCCGCCTCCGAATTCACGCCGCCGCTGACGGCCCAGCAGCAGGTTTTCCGCAACCGCGAAATCCAGGATTAGCCCCTCGCGTTGACGATCTTCAGGGATAAACGTCACGCCTCTGCGGAGCCTCCTGCCCACGCTGAGGCTGCCGATCTCTTCTCCGTCGAGCAGGATGGAGCCACTCTGAAGCGGTCGAAGCCCCACTATCGCTTCCGCCAATTCACGCTGGCCGCTTCCATCCACGCCGGCAATGCCCAACACCTCGCCCGGCATGACGCTTAGCGAGATCTGGCGTATTGCGGCCGCGCCGCGCGTCCCGGCCACACTTACTCCACGGACCTCCAGCGTCGGCATGGCGGCATCTGAAATGGGGCGGGAGCCTGCGAGGTACGCAGGAACCGGCTCGCCTTGCTCTGCCATAGACCCATTGACCCATTGACCCATTGACCCCGTTGACTCTTCTCTTTTCTCGGCGGCGCCAAGTGCGGTCAGAGCGCTCGGCGAGGCGGCCCGCCTGCCTATCATAAGCGCGAGCAGTTCGTCTGGGTCCGTTTCGGTAATGCTCCGCTCCCCGACCGATCTGCCGCCCCGCAGTACGGTGACGCGCGACGCATGGGCCATCACTTCACGAAGCTTGTGCGTAATGAAAATGATTGTAGTCCCGGATTCGGCCAGCCTATGCAGCAGCGCGAAGAGCGCGTCCGCCTCCAGCGGCGCGAGAGTGGCAGTCGGCTCATCCAGAATCAGAATCGTCGCGCCGCGATACAGGGCCTTTACAATCTCCGCCTTTTGCAGCGCGGCGAGCGAAAGCTTTCCGGCAGCGCGGCCGGGCTCAATTTCGATTCCAAGGCTGCGCGCCAACTCGGTCACGCGCGCGGCCGCTGCCCTGGAATCGACGATGCCCGCGATGGAGGGCTCCGCACCTAGAATCGTATTCTCCAGAACGCTAAGCGCGGGGGCCATCGTCGTATGTTGTGTCACCATCCCGATTCCGAGAGCTATTGCGCGTGCCGGACTGTCGATGCGGACATCGTTACCGCCTATCCGAATGCGCCCCTCGTCCGGCTGGTATCGCCCGTAGAGGATACCCATCAAGGTAGATTTGCCCGCCCCGTTCTCCCCGACGATGGCATGGATCACGCCTGGACGGACGGCCAGCGATACGTCGTCGTTGGCGACCACGCCCGGAAAGGATTTGGTGATGTTTGCCATCTGAATGACGGGGACTTCCAGTTGGGGGTCTGGATTGTAGGTTGCGGTTTGTGGATTCGTGGTCATGGCAGAGCTATTGTATCGAACGGGGCCGAGCCGTGTCAACGGAACGCATCGGATGCATCTCTCTTTTGTGGATGCCGGCCTGCTGTGCGGGGTTGGCTGGACGCAGAAGCTGGAATAGCGTTTGCCCCAGATAGACAACCGACAAAGCGCTTACTACCACGATGGTCGCCCACGCCATGACATTGTAGATTCGACCGTTTGTATACTCGCCCATCAACCGCTTACTGTTGATAAGCCGGAGCATGAGGATGAGCACGACCGGCAGCAGAAACCCGTTAATCACCTGAGCGATTAGAATCACGTTCAGGAGCGCCCCCTGCGAGACGACCAGAATAATGAGCGCGGCGACCACGATAACGACCGTATAGACGCCTATGAAGAGCGGCGCTTCCCGCACGCGGCCCAGGCCCGATTCCGAGCCGAGCGACTCCGTGACCGCATACGCGGTGGAAAGGGGTACGACGACCGCGCCTACCATTGCGGCGTTGAATAGGCCAATAGCGAACAGGTATTTGGCTCCATGCCCGGCGATCGGTTCCAGCGCGGACGCGGCAATGGCGGCGGTAAAAGTGTCCGAAACGGCGAAGTGCCGCGCGAAGAGCGTTGCCGCGCATGTCACGATGATGAAATAGGAGATCAAATTGCTCAATACGGAGCCGGTCAATACGTCGATTCGCTCGAGCGAATAATCTTTCGTCGTGAGGCCCTTGTCCCGAACAGACGACTGCACGTAGAACTGCATCCAGGGCGCGATTGTGGTGCCGACCAGCGCGATGACCATTTGGACGTAGGCGGCATTCGGCTTGATGCCGCGAAGGTCGGGCAGAAAGGTCTGCGAGACGATGGAACCCCATGGAGCGTGGACGTTGAACGCGGCGACCACGTAGGCCAGATAGACCAGGCAGAGCGCCAGGAATATCCGCTCCACGCGCTTGTACGAGCCGCGCGCGACGAGCAGCCAGACCACGAGAGCGACGAGAGGAACAATCACGAATCGCCAGCGCGGTGGGGCGAACATCTCCACCACCGCCGTGATTCCCGCGAACTCGGCAACCGTGGTCGCGATGTTGGCAACAAGGAGCGAGAGCATGGCGAAGATGGTGGTCTTAACGCCGAACTCTTCGCGAATGAGGTCCGCGAGGCCCTTGCCGGTAACCGCCGCCATTCGCGCGCCCATCTCCTGCGCGATTCCGAGGCTGAATGTCAGGAGGAAGATAACCCAGAGGAGACTGTAGCCGTATTGCGCGCCCGCCTGCGAATAGGTGGTAACGCCGCCCGCGTCGTTGCCCGCGCTGGCAGCGATGATTCCGGGCCCCAGGACCGCGAAGAAGGCCAGTATTCGGCTGTCGGCAAAACGCCGCCGGAGTCTCCGGACCATTCTCGCGCCTCGTTTTGTTGGTGGGCTGGATTGGTGCTCATTGCTCAGATACGTGGTTGGTGGCCGCGCAAAAACAAAACGACCCTTCCGACTGCATTCGAAAGGTCGTGCGCGCGGCTAAATCCGCCGGCTGCTTGCCTGTGCCGGCGCGGCGTAAATCGGTTCATTATAGACCTGCCGTCGAGCCGAAGTCAATTCACGGAAACCGAATCGCACGGCATTTTCTCTGAGTCATGTCAGCGAACATCCTTGACTAAGCCCGTTTCGCATTGACTCCTTTCATTAACAATCTTTACAAACAAGTTACGTCTAACTGCGAGCACGCGAAGGAATCGATGCTCCGGTCCACGAATGACCGCTTTTGAGCCATTGCCGGTTCGCCACCCGCAATGCCTGTTCTTTGCGCCGCCCATGCTATAACCGCCCATACTTTAACAGGAGGATCTGTTACATGCGTGAATTTCTATACTATCTACGCAGTGTGCGCGCCGGTTCGCCCTCGAATCCGTCGAGTCTGTTGAACCCGCGCTCCATTGCCGCAGTGCTTGCTCTCTCAGCCGCTTTAGGCCTTGCGTCGTGCAAAGATAAATCATCGGATACTAGCAGCGCGCCGCCCTCCGGAGGCGCTCCGACAGCCGCGGGCGCGCCGTCCAGCGGGGGAGCGCCTTTGGCATCCACGGCGTTCGACAAGCCGCGCAAGGCGGAAGGGGACGTAAAGATTAAGATCATCACCAACGGCATCTCGCCCTTCTGGGATTCGATGGGCAAGGGCATGGACGTTGCCAAGAACGAGCTAAAGGTCGACGCCTCCTGGCAAGGTCCGCGACAGCCGGATAACAATGCCCAGAAGGGCGTGTTCGACGATGCGGTGGCTGCCGGCGTGGATGGTATCGCCGTCTCGCCGATTCAGGCCGACGCCTTCACTCCGGTTATCGACGGAGCGATAGATAAGGGCATCCCGGTAATCTGTTTCGACTCGGACGCTCCGAAGAGCAAGCGGCTGGTCTATATCGGCACCAATAATTACGAAGCGGGCAAGCGGGCGGGCGAGGGCGCGGTAAAGCTCTTCCCGGCCGGAGGCAAGTTGGTCGCCTTCGTGGGAAACATGAGCGCGCAGAACGCCAACGACAGATACAACGGATTCAAGGATGCCATCAAGGGCCACAATATCGAGTTCCTTCAGGAACCGTTTCAGGACGACAAGGACGCGGGCCGCGCCCGCCGCAACGTGAGCGACGCGATTACGAAATACGGCGACAAGATCAATGGATTCGTGGGCCTCTACTCCTACAATGGCCCCGCAATCGTGGACGAGGTCACAAAGAACAACATGCGCTCCAAGGTGAAGATCGTCTGCTTTGACGGCGAGCCGAAGACGCTGGAGAACCTGAAGAACGGGCTGGTGGATGTTACGGTCGTTCAGAAGCCCTTCGAGTTCGGACGGCTCTCCACAAAGCTGCTCTTCCTTCTGAATCGCAAGGGCCTGAAGGCAGCGCTCGACGAGATGAAGCCGGAGTTGGAAAAGGCCGGCATGACCGTCAAGGACAACAACATCGATACGGGCGTGGATGTGATTACGCCGGGCGAATCGGCGACGAAGTTCCTTCAGCAGCTTAAGGAGAAGGGTCTTGAGTCGACCTAGCCCCTCAGGCACCCAGGATGCGCTGCGGGCGGCAGCGCATCCAACGGGCGGCGGGCAGAATATGATGGCGGCCATGCTCCGCTCGCGTGAGTTCAGCGTGGTCGCCGTGCTTGTGGCACTCTGTCTCCTCATGCCCTTTACGTCCGCGCGGGACACCTTCTTTACACACCGCAACATCGAGAACATCCTTCGCAGCGTAGCGCTCCTGTCGGTCTTCGCTATCGGCGAGACGATCGTCATTATTACGGGGGGAATCGACCTTTCGCTCGGCTCGCTCATTGCGTTCACAGGCATGCTCATGGCGCTCCTGGTTACAAAGCTCGGAGCGAATCTTGTAACGGGACCGGCAATCCTCATTTCCATGGTGGTCACCCTGATTGCCGCCCTCCTGATAGGCGGCGTTCATGCGACTCTGATTCACCGACTTCGGCTTCCTCCGTTCGTAGTGACTCTGGCTTCACTTCTTCTGTTGCGAAGCCAGTCTCTGTTAATGAATCACCAGCTTCCCATCCCCATCAGCGACTACCCATCCCTTGGCGCGCTCGCCAACGGCAACCTATTCGACGGGAAGGCGTTCAGTATTCCATACCCGATACTGATCTTGATCGTCGTGGCAGTCGCGGCTCATTTTGCACTTAGCAAGCTGAGGATTGGGCGGTACATCTACAGCGTGGGCAGCAATGAGCAGGCAACGGAGCTCTCCGGAGTAAATGTGTACAAGGTTAAGCTGTTCGCCTACGGCGCGAGCGCGCTCCTGGGAGGGCTTGCAGGCATTCTGTGGGCCGCCTACGGCGGACAGGGCGACCCTGTCGCCGGAAATGCCTATGAGCTGGACGCAGTAGCAGCCTCCGTGGTAGGCGGAGCGAGCCTGACCGGCGGCCAGGGCAGCGTCTCTGGCACGCTGCTCGGCGCGACGCTGCTGTACGTCATCTTTAGCGCGATTAACCTTACTCTCAGCAGCCCCGATCTCTGGCGGGGAACCGTAGTCGGAGGAGTACTCCTCTTCGCGGTTCTCGTAACCGCCCTCCAACAGCGGCGCGCGCGATAGCGCCGATCGTACGGCCCTTCGGGAACGCTGCATGAACGATTGACCGTAATCAGAAGCGGCGCGCGCGATCGAATCGCGCTCTTCGCTAACTTGTGACTCCTTCTTTTGCTTCGGGAATCGCCAGGAATCTTATGAATCGTAATCCTAAACATTTGTCCCGCGAATTTGGCGGCACGCTGCCAAAGGTGCTGCTTCTAGTTGTCTTCTTTGGGCTCCTGGTGGGCTTTATTCTGTGGAAGCAGAATGAGGGAGTAATCGGACATCAGGAGCCGCTGCCGGATTCGACCGCAACCACAATCGCGTTCATTCGCCGCGATGGAAAGCTGACTTCCCTCGTCCTCATCAAGTCGGACGGAACCGGTGAAAAGACGCTCATCAATGACGAAAAGAACAGGCAATCGCTCTGCTGGTCGCCGGACGGCAAGCAGCTTTGCTATTCGGCGGAGGTATCGGAAGAGAAGGGGCGCGCCAATCAGCTCTTCATTCACGGCGGCGGCGGCTCACGGCAGTTGACGCAAGGATCGGTCAGCAAGGACTATCCGCAATGGCGTCCCAACGGCCAGGAGATTGCCTTCCTTACCGGCGGCAAGGTAAAGATAGTCAAGCCGAACGGGGAGGGGATGGAGCAGATCTATCCGCCCGCTCACAAGGGCGGCGGGGGCAATGAGGATACGCAGTCTGAAAACGATGGCGACGAGATGAAGAGTCCGCCGATGCAGTCCTTCCGATGGTCGCCGGACGGCGCGGGAATAGCCGGCGTTCAGATTACGGAGGGCGAGCAGGCGGCGGCCATTGGGCAGGGCCGCTGGTGGGACAAGCAGAAAGGCGACAGCGCGACGCAATCCCTGTCGCAGGTCATGGAGCCCGAATCGCTTGTGCTTCTGCCCGGATTGAGCGCCAGGCCCGAGTATATACCCGGCACCAACTGCAAGGAGCTCTCGTTCGATTGGCTGCCGGATTCCAAGCGGGTTGCCGTCGCAATCAGTACGCGCGGAGCCCGCCATGGTATCGGCCTGTTCCGCACGGACGAAGTTCGTATCGCGCCAACGGGGATTCTGAGCAGCACGGGCTATACCATCGCTCCGAAGAGTATAGTCGTGTCGCCGGACGGGAGCCAGGTCGCTTTTGAAGTGTATCGAATGAGCAGCCCGGAAGACAGCTCGCTGATGGGAATCGCGGTTGTTTCCACTGATCCGGCGAGCGCTCTGAACATAGCAACCCCGGCGGATATTGACAAGCTCAAGCTGATTGTGAAGGGCAGCATTCACAGCCCGCAATGGTCCCCGGACAGCAAGAAGCTCCTCTACACAACGCCGAATGCCACGAATTCGGGAGACGATATCTGGGTCGTAAACGCGGACGGCTCACAGCCCGTCAACTTGACCAAAGGCAAAGGCAGCAATTCCGACGCGGTCTGGTCGCCGGCCAAATAGCAGGCGACGCCGCGACGATACCTGCGGTCTGCGCAGCAAGATTGAGCCGCGTCCGCGTTTCATCGTCCTAATGGTCGTGTAGACTCAGAATCTGTCCCCTTGGTATACTGGACGCATGCCATCTCATCCCTCTCCTACGCACGCAACCCTTAATGATTGGATTCGACACGACGCGATTTCATTCTGCGCCGATTCGCACGAATCTTTTAACACTGCCGTCGACAAGGTGATCGCCTCTCTTGGCGACTCGGTGGCATTGTTGGGCTTTGGAGAAGCGCTCCACGGAGGGGAGGAGATTCTCATGCTCCGCAACCGGCTCTTCCAGCGCCTGGTGGAAGCGCACGGATACAGCTCCATTGCTATCGAAAGCAGTTTCCCCCGGGCGCGCGTCGTGAACGAGTACGTGGCCGGTCTCCGCCTAGCATCATATCCGGAATCGTATCCAGAATCGTATGAGTCAGTGCGGGAGACCGGATTCAGCCACGGCTTCGGCCGGCTCGAAGCGAATCGAGAGATCGTAGAGTGGATGCGGCAATACAATGCCGATCCTTCCCATCGCGTCAAACTCCGGTTCTACGGCTTCGACAGTCCAACCGAATCGACCGATACAGATAGCCCAAGCCATGTCCTGCATTTCGTTCTCGATTACCTCACCTCGATTGATTGTGCCGGCGGCCAGGAGCGTCGCGAACGCATCGAACCGCTTCTAGGCGAAGACTTCCACTGGGAAAACCCGGCAGCGATAATGGACCCGGCGAAGTCGGTGGGCTTGTCGCCGGCGGCAGCGGCGCTGCGGATTGAGACGGAGGATCTCATAACTGAGTTGCAGATACGCCGCTCGGAGTTCGTGGGAAGAAGTGACGAAGATCGGTATCGAGAGGCATTGCAGTATGCTTCGGTGGCACGGCAGTTACTGAACTATCATGCCGCGTTGGCGCGAGAATCGAGCGAACGGCTTGCCGAGCTTCTCGGAATTCGCGACGCGATGATGGCGGACAATCTGGCGTCCATGGTTTCCCGCGAGCGTGACCGAGGAAAAGTGTTTGTCTTCGCTCACAACACCCATCTGCAACGCGGACAGGCACAGTGGCAGCTCGGCCCTCACGCGCTCGCATGGTGGCCCGCGGGATCGCACCTCAAGGAGATGCTCGGCGCGCGTTATGCCGTCATCGGTTCGGCGGTGGGCGTCTCTGATGCCAATGGCATCGGCCAGCCCGAAGCCGGTACGCTTGAAGCGCGGCTGACTGGCGCGCCGGGGCCGGGGCGGTTCATTCCAACCCACAACGGCCAGGGGCTGCCAACTGCCGAAATCGCGGCTCTTCCGACCCGATCAGGCAGTATGAAGAACTCGAGCTACTTCGCACTCACTCCGCAAAGCTTCACCGATTTCGACTGGCTGGCTGTCCTCGATTCAACGACATATAACCGCGGCGGCCCGCCACTGTTGCAGTGGGACGGCAACACCAATCAGTAGAATTCTTTGGCGTTTTTAGCGTGCTTCTATAGTGAGACCTCTTTTGCCTTGACCGAGGCAGGAACCTCGCGGCCCGGCAAAGAATACAATCCCCGCGAATGAATCTCCGAATCGATTCAAGAGGGAGCCTACGAATAATGGCATTCAGACCGTCCCCGGGCCTCTACGCTGCTCGCATTGCAGCCCCGCTCTGCATACTTCTTTGCGTTGCAGCGATTCCCGCGCGGGCGCAATACGGAGCACGAGGAGGGGAGTGGCGATCATATGGCGGCGACAGCGGCAGCACCAGATACAGCCCCCTCGATCAGATCAACGCCGGCAACTTCAAGAATCTAAAGCTGGCCTGGACATGGGATTCCGCCGACATCGAGGTCATTCGCCAAAACCCTCAGCTTCATCCCGGTCCGAACGAATCCACTCCTCTTATGGTGCGCGGCATGCTCTACACCAGCACTGGCCTGAATCAGGTAGCCGCCATCGATGCCGTAACAGGCAAGATGAAGTGGGTCTACAATCCGGGCTCCAACGGCGGCGTACATCGGGGAGTCGCCTGGTGGGAAAAGGGCGGCGAGCGGCGCATCTTTATGACGACCCGCGATTCCTACCTTCTAGCGCTCGACCCCGATACCGGCAAGCCCATCTCCTCCTTCGGGGACAATGGCCGAATCGATCTTACCAAAGGACTGCGCCGCCCCGTCGACCGTGGCTTCGCCAATCAAACCTCGCCCCCTCTCGTCTGCAACGACGTGGTAGTTACCGGTGGCGCGGTGGACGATTTTCAAGATAAACGAGAAATGCCGCCCGGCGACGTCCGTGGCTGGGACACGCGCACCGGAAAGCCGCTCTGGACATTCCACTCGATTCCTCAAAAAGGTGAATTCGGCAACGAGACCTGGGAGCGAGATTCCTGGAAGTACACCGGCGCGGCAAATGTCTGGTCCATGATGAGCTGCGATCCCGAGCTTGGCTACGTCTATCTGCCCTTTGGAACTCCCAACGACGACTGGTATGGCGGTCATCGCCCCGGCGCGGGCCTGTTCGGTGAATCGCTCGTCTGCCTGAACGCGAAGACCGGCAAGCGTGTCTGGCACTTCCAGATGGTCCACCACGGCCTTTGGGACTACGATCTCCCGTGCGCGCCGGTCCTGCTCGACGTGATGATACGCGGTAAAAGGGTCAAGGCGGTTGCACAGTGCACCAAGCAGGCGTTCTGCTTCGTGTTCGACCGCGTCACCGGCAAACCGTTGTGGCCCATCGAGGAACGGCCCGTATCTGCCACGTCGAATCCCGGCGATACGGCCTCGCTGACCCAACCGTTCCCCACGAAACCCGCCGCATACGACCGTCAGAACGCTGTCGAGGAGAACCTGATCGACTTCACGCCTGAGTTGCGCGAAGAGGCGAAGAAGATTCTGGATACGTGGCATCACGGCCCGCTTTACACGCCGCCCTCAACTACTCGCACGCTCATGTTGCCCGGATGGGTGGGGGGCGCAAGCTGGGCCGGAGCATCCGCCGACCCCGAGACCGGAATGCTCTACGTTCCCTCCGTAACAACCCCCATGTGGCTCCAGCTCAAGAAACCGGAATCGCCCTCCGCCACCGTCGACCTTATGATAGGAGAGAGCGGCTACAAAGTCGAGGGACCGCATGGCCTGCCGCTCTTCAAGCCGCCCTACGGGCGCATCACCGCCATCGACCTGAGCTCCGGCGACCGCGCATGGATGGCGCCACTCGGGCCCGGCCCCAAAGACCATCCAGCTATCAAGCGCCTCAATCTGCCGGACCTCGGCGTGAATCGTCGCGGCTATATCATCGTCACGAAGACACTTCTTATCGTTGCGCAAGAGGGAAGCTGGTTCAACGAGGAAGCTCCGCTCTACCCCGCGAGGCTTCGCGCGTTCGACAAGGCGACAGGGAGGCTGCTCAGCGAGGTCCCGCTCCCGGCCCACGCGACCGGCCAGCCGATCACCTACATGGCGGGCGGCAAGCAGTACGTCGCCATCCCCATAGGCGGCAACTACGCCCCGGCTGCCCTGATCGCTGTCGCTCTCCCATAACCCTGCCCAATCTCGGTCCTTGAATAGGTCCTTGAACAATCGTGCAAACGGGCCCGGCTTGACAGCCGGGCCCGTCTGTTGATTCCAGAGCATTCTACTTAGGCAGCCTTCAGGGCCTTCAAATTGATGCCGCTTTCAGCAAGGGCGGTCAGCTTCTTGTCGGTGTCGCCCTCTTCATCCAACGTCTCCTGGAGCAGCCTGGCGGACGCGTTGTCTCCCAGCTCCTCCGCGTAGGTCCGCACGGTGCCGTAGGCCGCGATTTCGTAGTGCTCGACGCGCTGGGCGGCGGATATGAGTCCTGCGTCGAGAACCTCTTTTGCCGCCTCTTCCTTGATAAGCTCGTCACCCTCTTTCAGAAGACCTTCCATTCCCTTGCAGAACTTTCCGGCGGGCTTCTCGCCGAGCTTCGTGAATATGGTTTCGAGCCGCTTAATATGGTTTTCAGTCTGCCGTAAATGATCTTCGAACGCCTGTTTAAGCTTCGGCGAGGTCGCTGCCTTAATCATCTTGGGAAGCGCCTTCGTGATTTGCGTTTCGGCGCTATAGATGTCCTTGAGTTCGTCTGTGAAAAGGTCCTGCAGCGTGGCTAGTTCCATATTTCTCTCCCTGTACTGGTTATGACGCTGGCAATGTCCAACGCCACTACATATACGCCATCGGAGGTGAAAAGTTCGACGCCTGGCGGGCAAGAACTGTGGTAATTCGTGGCATGAAAAGGCCCTCAGCGGTGTCGCTGAGGGTCTGGCTTACTCCCCGTGGTAGATTCGAACTACCAACCCTTCGGTTAACAGCCGAATGCTCTGCCGTTGAGCTAACGGGGATTATTAGATTACTGCCGGTCGCACATAAGACAGATTGATTGTCGGCAGTGCGAGAGGATTATACTAGGTCGATCTTTCGGATGTCAACCCTTTGCGCGCCCGTTTTCAGCGCGTTTCCCCATCGTTTGTCCCAGGAGCGTGTTGTCAATCAGTCGGGTGGTGCCGAACCGCGCCGCGACCATTGCGACGGCTTTATCCGTTACGGCGTCCAGCGGCTCGAGAGACTCAGTGTCTACAATTGCGGTGTACTCGACCTTCGCACGCGGCTCCCCTTCGAGAACGCACAATAGCTCGCCTCGCAGCACGCTTGCGTCGCGTTCTCCCTCTACGTACCGCGCGTTGGCAGCCACCAGAGCCCTGAAGAGCGATGTCGCGGATCGGCGGTCCTCCGGGCTGAGGTAGGCATTGCGGGAAGACAGGGCAATGCCGTCAGCGTCGCGCGCCGTTGGAACCGGTATGATTGTATGGCCGAAAAAGAGGTCCATGCTCAATCTCTCTACAATCTTGAGCTGCTGGTAGTCCTTTTGGCCGAAATAGGCGCGGTCCGGGTCCACAATTTGAAAGAGCTTGGCGCAGACCGTGGCAACCCCGCTAAAGTGGCCCGGACGGGCTTCGCCTTCCCATCGGTGCGCCAGATCGCCGGCGTCCACGGTCGTCCGGTCACCTGCCGGATAGATATGGTCCACGGTAGGCGTGAAAAGCGCGTCGATGCTCGCGCGCTGAGCCAGCGTCGAATCGCGGGTCAGATCGCGCGGGTAGCGCTCGAAGTCTTCGTCCGCTCCAAATTGAGAGGGATTCACGAAGATAGAGGTTATGACGACGTCGCAATCGGCCCGGGCGCGGCGCATAAGGGCGAGGTGGCCCTCATGGAATGCCCCCATTGTAGGCACGAACCCAATCAGCTTGCCGTCCTGACGGGCCGCGCGCACAAAGGTTCTCAAATTGGCTATTGTGTTGAAGGTTCGCATGTTTCTTAAGATTTCTGTGACAGCGTTTGTCAATGGGTGTGGGCACAGGCCTAATCTCGTCCAGGAAATTCGTCGTTTCGGACCTCACAGACGAACTTCTTCGCGGCGTCGAGAATGGTCTGCCCGACCTCCGCGTATCGCCTGCTGTGCTTAAATTTGCGGTGCGGATAGAAGCCGAAAAGGTCGTGAAAGACCTGCACCTGCCCGTCGCAGTGGGGTCCCGCCCCGATACCGATCGTGGGCACTGGAACGGCCTCTGTAATCTGTTTCGCGAGAGAGGGGGGAATCATCTCCAGCACGATTGCGAAGACCCCCGCATCGACAAGCGCCTTAGCATTGCTCAGCATCCGTTCCGCCGATTCAGCCGTGCGGCCCTGAACCCGATAGCCTCCCAATTGGTGGACAGACTGGGGTGTTAGTCCCAGATGGCCCATGACAGGCACTCCCGCCGATACAAGACGCGACACTGTCTCCGCCGCGGCCGCCTCTCCGCCCTCCACCTTCACCGCTTCCACGCCCGCCTCTTTCATGAAGCGGCCCGCGTTCCGCAGCGCCTCCTCCGGGCTGACCTGATAGCTGAGAAACGGCATGTCCACCAGCAGGAGCGCGCGAGAAACTCCCCGACGCACCGCTTTCGCGTGATGAATCATCTCGTCCATAGTTACGGGAAGCGTCGTCTCGTATCCCAAAACGTTGTCGCCGAGAGAATCACCCACAAAAACGATATCTGCGCCTGCCTCGTCCAGCAGGCGGGCGGAGGGATAGTCGTAACACGTAATGGTAACAATCTTTTCGCCCCGCTCCTTCTTCGCGCGGAGCGTAGTAATGGTGATCTTTTCCTTCATGGGTTGATTTTGGCAGGGCGCGCGAGTGCCAGACGCCTGTATGCCGTATAGTACACCATTGTACACCCTCACTTCTTATCGAGTCAACGACCCCGGCTGCGCGCTATCTGCCCACAAGCATCCGAACAGTTGCCGGGTCATGCGGGTGGGACTGGATTTTGATCGCCGGAGTTCCACGAATTCGGTATAATCACCACATGGCCCCATCCGGACCCAACCCTCAGGCGCGCGGATTGCCCTCAGTGTCGAAGGTTCTTGAAACCGACGCCGTACAGGCGGCACTCCACCATCTGCCCCGACCACTCCTTGTGGACATTATTCGGGAAGAGATTGACCGCTTTCGCAAGACCCTCGATACGTCTGAGCCGCCGACAGTCGAATCTATCGCGATGACGGCTGTACGACGGGCGAAAGCCGCGGCGCGCCCCACGCTTCGGCGCGCGATCAACGCGACGGGCATCGTGCTTCACACCGGTTTGGGACGCGCCGTGCTGGCCCCCGCCGCGCGGCAGGCGGTCCTCGACGCGGCTTCGGGCCACAGCACGCTGGAGATCGATGAAGAGAGCGGGCGGCGAGGCGCCCGGCAGGACCATGTCTCGACGCTGCTTCGATCCTTGACGGGAGCAGAAAGCGCCCTCGTCGTGAACAACAATGCCGGCGCGACATTTCTGGCAGTTACCGCTCTGGCGGCGGGACGAGAGGTGATTATCTCTCGCGGCGAACTCGTTGAAATTGGCGGCTCATTTCGAATGCCCGACATCATCCGGGCGAGCGGCGCGACGCTGGTCGAAGTGGGGACCACGAATCGGACACGACTGTCGGACTACGAGTCAGCGGTCACCGAGCGCACCGGTCTTATCCTTCGCTGTCACCCCAGCAACTTCAAGATTACAGGCTTCACCGAAGAGACGCCCTCCGCCGATCTCGCCTTGCTCGGCAAGCGTCATGGCATCGCGGTTATGGACGACCTCGGGAGCGGTTCGCTGCTGGTGTCCGCCCCTCCCGGTACATCGCCGCCGGCCACCCTGCGGCAGGCTGTCTTCAGCGGATGCGATGTCGTCACGGCGAGCGGCGACAAGCTGCTGGGCGGACCGCAGGCAGGCATTATACTGGGAACAGCGGCGGCGGTGCGGGCGATTGCAAGTCATCCGCTTGCCCGCGCGCTTCGCGTGGATAAGCTGACTCTGGCGGCGCTGGAAGCGACGCTGCGCCTCTATCTGGACGAAGATCGTGCCCGGCGCGAGATTCCTACGCTGCGCTATATTGGCCGCACGCTGGATGAGATTCGCGGCCTCGCGGAGCGGCTAAAGAGTGAGATTCTTACCCTCTCGGGCGCGCGCCTGAACGTGGACCTCGTCGATGAATCGTCTCAAATTGGCGGCGGATCCCTGCCCGGAGAAGACCTGCCGACGATATGCATCCGAATTCGCGCTTCCGAAAATGGCGACTCAGCGGAATCGCTGGCGGCATCCCTCAGGGCCTACAATCCTCCTGTTATTGGCCGAATTCGCGAGGGCGCTCTATTGCTTGACCCGCGGACCCTGGAAGAAAATGAAATTAGTCTTGTGGCAGCAGCAGTATCGCGCGGTAGTAGCCCAGTACCGCACCCCCAGGAGAGTGAATAATGCAGGATAAGCAAGGGGCCGCAAAAAGGCTGACCCATCTCGTGCAGTGCGCGGGCTGCGCGGCAAAAATCGGGCCCGCTCTGCTCACAGCCGTGCTGCGAGACCTTAGAATTCCGTCGGATGAGCGGTTGATCGTCGGGCTTGTAACCGGTGACGACGCGGGCGTATACCGGATTTCGGACGACGTTGCTATCGTGCAGACATTGGACTTTTTTACGCCAATCGTCGACGATCCCTACCAGTATGGCCAGATCGCAGCGGCAAACTCCCTCAGCGACGTGTATGCGATGGGCGGAACGCCGCTGACAGCCATGAACATCGTCTGCTTTCCGATTAATGAGCGTGACATCAATGAACTGGGCGAGATACTTCGGGGCGGGGTGGAAAAGGTGGCCGAGGCCGGAGCGACGCTGGTCGGCGGGCACAGCATAGACGATCCCGCGCCGAAATACGGCCTTTCTGTTACCGGAATCGTGGATCCGCGCCATATCGCGACAAACGCCGGCGCTCAACCCGGCGATGTTCTAATATTAACGAAACCTCTTGGAACGGGAATCGTCACGACAGCATTGAAGTTCGATGAATGCGGCGCGGACGTGCTGGACGCGGCGGTAGCTTCCATGACGACGCTGAATGCTCGCGCTGCCGAAGCTATGCGAGCTGTCGGGATAGGCCCGGGCGGCGTACACGCCGCAACCGACATTACGGGATTCGGCCTGCTTGGGCACCTCTACCATTTAGCGCGCGCGAGTGGAGTGAACCTGGGGCTGGAGGCGGGGGTTTTGCCGCTTCTGCCGCAAGTCGAAGAATTGGCGGAGCGGGGAAACGTGACGCAGGGCGGGCGCAACAACGGCGCATATCTTAGCGAGGTCGTGCGGTTCGCGGAAGATATTCCGCAGCCCCGCCGCGATGTGATGCTTGATCCCCAGACTTCGGGCGGTCTCGCCATCAGCGTCGCGAAGGAGCGCGCAGATGAAATGCTTCGGACGCTTGAAAAGCTTGGAGTTGCCACCCGCGTAGTGATAGGCCGGGTGGCGGCGGGCGAGCCGGGTATCGACGTTAGGAATTAAATTCAGATTATTCATGTAAAGAGCGGCGCAACGCGGAGGTTGCTCCCTACGTGGAATTCAAGAACAATGCAGGTTAATTCCGACCGAACGGGAGGGCGCAATGAACGGAATGCAGAGACGCGGCAGGCTGCTTCTATGGGCGCATCTTTTCGTGTGCCTGGTTTGGCTTTCCATTATCCGCGGCGACGAACGCGCTCCCGCGTGGATGCTGCACGTCTTCTTCTGGTCCATCCTCGGAATCCAGTTCACCTGGGGATACACGATAGGTCTCCTGGTAGGGCCGAATCGCAGCTGCAGAAAACAGCTCTGGTGGAGCCTGCTTTTAATCTTCATGCCGCTGTATCCGTTGAGTTACCTGTTTCGATTCTTCCTTCATGTATTTCCGTTTCCGGCCGCGCTCATGTATATCGGCCTGATCGTGTCGCTGCTGGCATGCCAGACCTTTGGCGGCGTCCTGCTGGGCGTCCGGTCGCATGCAAGGCACGAGCGGTAAGTGGGTCGTTGGGTCGTTGCCCCTCAGCCCCCAATCCTGGGGGAGACGGCATCGGTCGTTGGGACGTTGGGTCATTGGGTCGTTGGGTCGTTGGACGACGTGGGGGCGGAGGGGGTCTGGTGGTCCTCCCGGTCTTCAAAACCGCGTGGGGGATGGGTTGCACCCGTTCCTGGTGGGTTCGATTCCCACACGCTCCCGCCATACCATCATCCCATCAGGCCGCTGTGGCCCGCACGAGTGCAAATCTTCGCCTTTTCCAGCGCTTGCTTTCCATCGAACCATCGAGTATAATTCCCTCGGCTTGTGGGGCTGTGGCGCAGTTGGGAGCGCGTCTCAATGGCATTGAGAAGGTCCGGGGTTCGAATCCCCGCAGCTCCATCTTCTTTTCCCCTTTATTTGCCTCCTGATGACGGCTTTGGTTCTGCCGGAGAGCGTTTCCCCACCACCTGTCCACATGCCCTCGCAGACCCCGCCATTACAAGCTGTGCGCGGCGGCCTCCCAAAAAGGGGAGCGGACCGCGGTAGGAGAGGAACAAGCATTTGCCAGCCGGCCATAACGAAAAGAGACCAAATACACTGTCGCCTACGCCGCTCCGAGATTGGATGAATCGGCAGTCTTTTCGGAGACGCGCGGCTTTTGTTGGGCTTGCGGCCCTGCTGATTGCTTGCGGCGGGAAGGCCGCATTCTTCATGGAGTTTACGCCCGTGCCGGCGACGCAGCAGACCCTTTTCGCTCTGTTGGCGGGGGCTTTGCTCGGAAGCAGGCTGGGAGCGGTGTCGGCTTTTGTGTATCTCCTTACGGCGTCGTGCGTAGGAATCCTATGGCCGGTTGGCGCGGGGCCGACCCCTCTCGTCGGTGTGCTGGCAGGGTATCTCTGGAGTCTTCCACTGGTCGCGTTCCTGGGAGGGATGTTTGTCGAAAGCGCGGGATCCGAACAGCCGGTCTTCTTTGCCATCGGGGCGTGCGCGGCCATTGCCGTTTACGATGCCATGGGCTCGATGCGTTTGATGCTCGCCCAGAACGGCGGGGCTGCCGAAGCGGTGGCAAAAGGCGCCGGTTTCTTCGTGGGCCAGCACATCGCCCAGGGCGCGCTGACCGTCCTGATAGCGTCCTCCGCGTCATCCAACATCCAGGCTCGCCAGAACAAGTGAGGCTACCTTGATTACACGCAGCATCCTCCGCCGTCATTTTCACTTAATTTTCGCGACCGCATCCCTCGCTCTCTATTCGAGCATTCCCGCCGCTTCCGTTGCACAGCAGCCCTTTAACCCGCCGGATGCGCTTATTCTTGTGCAGCCCATGGGAAACCAGGCGCTGCTGTCGATAAGCTACCCGGGCAAGATGCCCCACGCCACGGTTCGCGATGCCGTGCGGCGCCTGGGCAAGTTGTCCGGCTGGAAACTGTCGTCTTCCGAAATCAAAGATGTCCGTATGAAAACAAGCGACCGGTATGGTCCGCCCATGGACCTAGGCGTGCAGACCGGCGTAAGCTCGATCATATCGGGCGCTCCGCTCACAGCCAAAGGTGGGTTTGTTCTTCAGCCCTTCGTCGACACGTTCCGCGATCTGAAGAGCTACAAGATTCTATATTGGATGTCGCGCCAGCGCGATTTTCAAGGGCTGCGCGCGTTCGGCAGCGCCGCTATCTCGATCGATCTGATTCAGGATGGCGGACCCTATCGCTATTCGGTCGAAAACCACAACCATCAGGGACTGGCCCCGCGGCTTCCGCTCACTCAGCCATACAACGCAGGGAATCCTGATTCAGCAGCCACGCCGGCCCTGGTTCAACAGCCGCCTGCGGCATCCGGTCAAGTCTGGCCGCTATTGGCGCCCGTTGCGGCCATCGCCGTGGGATGCGGCCTCGCCGTGTTCATCTTCTTGCGAATTGCTGCCAGAAGTCGAAATCAAAGCAGGAAGAATGCCGCGTCGAGCCGAACCTCAACCTCAGATTCGCACCACAGCTACCGGATTTGACCTCTATCTATGCATGGCCGTTCACCTGAATCAGCCGCGTCACTCAAACCGGCATATTGATAAGGTGCAGCCTCATGAAAGGAGCCTACGACCGTGCTGACGATTGACGACATCATAATCGAGGCGGCCGAGCTTAAGGCGTCTGATATTTTCTTGCGCGCGAACGCGCAGCCCGCCTTTCGAGTCCATGGCCGAATTCGCTCAACCGAATTTCCGGTTCTGACGGACGAAGAGGTTCGCGGACTGGTCTATTCCAAGATGAGCGGGCGACAGATCGAGCAATATGAACGCCACCATGAGATGGACGTCGCGTTCCTCGTTGAGGGGGTTGCGCGAATCCGCTGCAACGTGATGATGCAGCGCGGGACGGTCTCTTCCGTTCTCCGGATTATCCCTCTCAAGATTCTCACGCTCGAAGAGCTCGGCCTGCCTCCGGTCCTGACAGAGTTCACAAAGCACCGCAACGGCCTCGTGCTAGTGACCGGGCCCACCGGGTGCGGAAAATCGACGACTCTGGCGGGCATGGTGGACTTCATCAACACGAACCGCCTTGTGCACATTGTGACAATTGAGGAACCGGTCGAATTCATTCACCCCGATAAACTGGCAATTCTCAATCAGCGCGAAGTCGGCCAGGACACCGATTCGTTCCAGGAGGCGCTGAAGCGCGTAATGCGACAGGCGCCGGACGTAATTCTAATTGGTGAAATGCGCGACATCGAGACGATGAACGTCGCTCTCCAGGCCGCGGAAACCGGCCACCTCGTCTTTGCGACCGTTCACACCGCGAGCGCCGCCGAAACCCTGGACCGAATCTCCAATATGTTCGCGCCTCACGAGCGGCCCATGCTCTGGCTCCGACTGTCCACTTCGCTGCGAGGCGTCGTGTCGCAGAAGCTCGTACCTCGGGGGGATGGCAAGGGCCGGGTCGCCGGTCTGGAAATCATGGTTGTTACGCCCACGATCTCCAAAATGCTCGAAGACGGTAAATCGGAAGACGTGTACAGCCAGATTCGGCAGGCGGGTACGGAGACCTACTGGGGCATGCAGACGATGAACCAATGTCTTGTAAAATTTGTCCGCGCGGGCGTTATCTCCGAGGAGGAGGCGCTCATGAACGCCGGCAACCACGCCGAGCTCCGCCAACTCCTCCACAGAAGAGACCATTAGAAACAGGCGTGAGGGATGAGGAATGAGGGACGAGAGTTCTCCTCATCTCTCATCCCTCATCCCTCATCCCTTCACTTATGCTACATATCGACGATCTTCTTCGCATGCTTGTAGAAAGCGACGCCTCCGACCTGCACCTGCGGGTAGGGGAGCCGCCGGTCATGCGGATTCATGGCGACCTCAAGCGCGTGGACGGATTTCCGCCCATGACCGACCGCGACATGTACGATCTGCTCTACGTGATGATGAGCGAGGATCGGAAAGTCCGCTTCGAGCAGAACATGGAGCTGGACATGTCGTACGCAGTTCCCGGCCTGTCCCGGTTCCGCGTCAACATCTTTCGGCAGCAGGGTCATATCGGGGCGGTGATGCGAGTCATTCCGTTCAAGATTCGCACGCTTGAACAACTCATGCTTCCCCCCGTTATAGCAGACCTCTGTCTCCTGCCGCGCGGCCTGATTCTGGTCACAGGACCCACAGGCTCCGGTAAGTCCACCACGCTGGCCTCGATGATCAACCACATCAACACGCTGCGGCCCAAGCACATCATCACCATCGAAGACCCTATCGAGTACCTCCATCAGGACAACGTAGCCACAATCAATCAGCGGGAAATCGGAGTGGACACCCACTCCTTCCAAGCTGCGCTGAAGCACGTGATGCGCCAGAATCCGGACATTATTCTGGTTGGCGAAATGCGGGATCTGGAGACGATTCAGTTGGCAATCACCGCCGCCGAAACTGGCCACCTGGTTTTCGGCACCCTTCACACCACGGACGCTCCGCAGACGGTGGACCGAATCATCGACGTTTTCGAGCCGGACGCGCAGCAGCAGGTGCGCATGCAGCTTTCAACCACTCTTCAGGCAGTTGTGTCGCAGACTCTCATGCCGAGAACGGACGGTCAGGGGCGCGTCGCCGCCTTTGAAGTGATGATCGCGACTCCGGCAATCAGGACACTGATTCGCGACGGTAAGACCTACCAAATGTATACCGACATCCAGACCGGAAGCCTCCACGGTATGCAGACGCTCGATTCCCATCTTCTTAGGCTGGTTCAGCAGGGCCTTATCGGCTACGATGACGCGCTGACCAAGGCATCGAATCCGGGAGAGTTCGAGACGCGGTATCGAAGGGCTCAGGAGCGCGGCACGGCGGAAGGCGAGGGCGCCTAGCCGATGGTAACTATCGACCAGCTCCTCTACACGACGGTCCACCACGAAGGATCGGACCTCCATATCAAGGCCGACAGCCCCCCCCTCATTCGCTTGCACGGGGAGTTGATTCAATTAGAGCTGGAGCCCTTTACTCCGGAGCAGAGCAGGGCGCTGTCCTTGAGCGTCCTCAGCCCCACGCAGCGCGCGCGCTTCGAGGAAGAGCTCGAGCTGGACTTCGCGTACGAAATTCCGGGTCTCGCCCGGTTTCGGGGCAATGTCTATCAGCAGCGGAATTCGGTCCAGGCGGTTTTCCGCGTAATTCCGCTCCATATCCAAACCATCGAAGATCTGAATCTGCCGCCCGTTTGTCGTTACTTCGCTGAGCGCCCACGCGGCCTCGTGCTTGTGACCGGGCCTTCCGGGTCCGGCAAGTCGACCACGCAGGCGGCGATGATCGACTACATCAACAAAAACTATCCGCTTCACATCGTTACGGTCGAAGACCCGGTCGAGTTCATTCATGACGACGACCAGGCGCTTATCAATCAACGAGAGCTGGATACCGATACACTGTCCTTTGCAAACGCGTTGAAATTTGTGCTCCGCCAGGATCCGGATGTCATTCTTATCGGCGAGATGCGCGACCTGGAAACCATTCATCTCGCGATTACAGCCGCTGAGACGGGCCACCTCGTTTTTGGAACGCTGCATACTACCGACGCCGTGCAGACCGTGGACCGAGTTATCGATGTGTTCCCGACTCACCAGCAGCAGCAGGTCCGCATGCAGATGGCGGTCAACCTTATCGGCGTTATCTCGCAGACGCTGATCAAGCGGAAGGACGGCATGGGCCGCGTCGCCGCGTTCGAGACAATGGTCGCAATCTCCGCGGTGCGAAACCTTATTCGCGAGGCTAAGACCTACCAGATCGCCTCCGTCATACAGACTGGCCAACGGCATGGCATGCAGACGCTTGATCAGTCTCTCGCTGACCTCTATAAGCAGGGAACAGTGACTTATAATGAAGCGCTGGAAAAGGCCAGCAATCCGCTGGAGTTCAAGGCGCTGACGGGCCCCCCACCGGAAGGCGAGTAGAAGAGTCTCAAGCCTGGGGAGGGGCCGTTTCGCAGCCGATGCGAAACGGCCTCATCTATTTATGCAGGGCGGCATAACACGAAGGTGAGGCTCACGCGACGCTTTAAGCGGATTGAGGAGACGAAGCCATTGAGCGGAAAGAACCGGAATGTTCACTATGATTTAGGCGAGTTGGCGCGAGCCGATATGTTGGAACACGGGCTGGAGCCGGATTTTCCACCGGAAGCGCTTCAGCAGGTCGCCGATACTCCCGGCCCTGCATCGCCGGGCCTTGGTGATGACTCCTCCATCCGCGACTTTCGCGACCTCCGCGAGATGGCGTGGGCATCGGTGGACAACGATGACTCGCGCGATCTCGATCAACTGTCGGTGGCGGAGGAGCTTGCTGATGACGCGGCGCGTGTATACGTTGCCATTGCGGACGTGGACGCATTGGTGAAGAAGGACAGTCCGGTCGATCGTCATGCGCGGCGAAATACAACGTCCGTATACACGTCCGGCGGTATCTTTCCTATGCTGCCGGAGCGGTTGTCCACCGATTTAACGTCGCTTGGCGAGCACGAAGTCCGATTGGCGATGGTCGTCTCCTACGTAGTTTCGGCGGACGGATCGATAGGCGATTTCGGGGTGTTTCGGGCATGGGTGCAGAACAAGGCCAAGCTCGCGTACAATTCCGTGGCCGCGTGGCTGGCCAGGGAAGGCGAGATGCCCGATGCAATGGCACGGGCGGCTGGAATTGACGCGCAGATGCGCATGCAGGAGCGAATTTCGGCTCGTCTGAAGGAGAGCAGGCATGAACGGGGCGCTCTCGATTTTGAGACAATCGAAGCGCGAGCAGTGGTGCGCGACGGTCGGGTCGTGGACATGCATCAAGAAGCGAAGAACCGCGCTAAGGAGATGATTGAAGACTTCATGATCGCGGCGAACGAGGTCACCGCGCGTACGCTGAATGATCTCGGGTTCGCGACGATCCGGCGCGTGGTGCGAACGCCGGAGAGGTGGGATCGCATCGTTTCGCTGGCGGAGGAGTACGGCGAGAATCTGCCGCGCGAGGCCGACGCACGCGCGCTGGAAGCGTTTCTGGTCAAGCGCCGTCATGCGGATCCGCTCCATTTCCCGGACCTGTCTCTCGCGATTGTGAAGATGATGGGGCGGGGCGAATATGTGGTTCAGGAGCCGGGAGAGGATGCGACGGGACACTTCGGGCTGGCGGTGCGCGACTACACTCATTCGACGGCGCCTAATCGAAGGTTCCCAGACGTGATTACGCAGAGGCTCCTAAAGGCGGCGCTTCGTAAGAAACTGTCGCCCTATTCACCGGAGGAGCTGACCGATCTCGCGCGTCACTGCACGGAACAGGAGGATGCCGCGCACAAGGTGGAGCGCCAGATGCGAAAGTCGGCCGCCGCGCTTATGCTGGCTTCACGCCTGGGTGAGCATTTCGACACGCTTGTCACGGGCGCATCCGACAAGGGGACCTGGGTGCGCGTGATTCGGCTGCCCGTCGAAGGAAAGCTGGTAGAGGGCGGTCGCGGCCTGGACGTGGGAGACCGCGTGCGCGTACGGCTAGTGGGCGTGGACGTGCGGCGAGGCTTTATCGACTTCGTGCGAGAGAGGCGTTAACGAGGCGGCTATCTTACGGCAGCGGCACTGCGCCCACGCACAGTTGTTCTGATCGGGCGAACTTTAAGGCAAATTGGATCGCTTGGGCGCGAAATTATGGGTATCCGCTAATCCGATAAATCCTGGTTCAGATAACGACTCCCGCACAGTAAGGTCTTAGTTCATTGCGTTGTCAGGAGGTCCGACGCAAGTCCTGACGCCCTGGCAGCGCGACCGACAGGCTGCGGGACTTCTCGCCGGCATGATCGCCAACGATTCGCTATAACGGCCAATAACGGGAACAGGGTAAAATGTTGAACAGACCGGAGGACAGGGCAGCGCGCTGGCGGCGAACGGCGCGGGCAACGCTGGAGACGGCAAACCTGCTGTGCGAGAACGAAGACCACCGCTCGTGCGTCAGCCGCGCCTATTTTGCGGCCTATCAGGCGGCGACCTCCATCTGCATTCGCCACGGCGACGCGGTGAACTTCCCGCCGGGCTGGAACAATCCGTCCCACGAACAGTTGCCTAACCTGATTGGCAACTACGCTGGCCTGACAGTAAGCACGCGGCGAGTGCTGCGGAGAATCCTGCGAGAGCTGCGTCACCTGCGCGAGGATGCCGACTATAGCATGGGTGTAACGGTAGATCACGGTACTGCGATAGCAGCGCTGATGATGGCTTCCACTCTTTTTGACCGATTGGAGGTGAAAGATGTCGACGATTGAACTAACAGCGATGGACGTGGCGAATCGCCTCCGGCCCTATGTGGCGAATAAGACGGTAGGCGATATTACGCTCTGGTTGAATGAAGCTGCTATCCGGCTTCAGAACGGCTACTGGATAATCCCAATTCGTCCGTCGCGCGAACCCGAACCGCTGTTTCCCTACTATGAAGCGCTTGCAGACCTTGAAGAGGAAATGCAGGAGGGCGAAGGAATTAAGGTGTCGATTTCGTCCGGCGACCCCCTGACCGAGTAGGGCTTCGCTCCGGCTCCAACCTCGCGCGCAATCATGGGTATCCGCTAATCCGATAAATTGCGGTTCAGACAATGTGCGCCGCCAGCCGTGCCGCCAGCCTCTTCGCCGGTTACCCGGCGCCGCAGACCCGCCCCATTTTGTATTAAGTTCTGCCGCATCGGAAGGATCATCCGTCTCGACGCCGAAACGTGGTCTTCAGCAGCCGTGATCCGAAGGATGCCGGGCGAGTGCTCGACGTTCTCTTCCGCCCTGACGGAGTCCGCACGCGGACAATCCGCAATAAAAGGAGCCCCAATGAACACGCCTTCCCATGCCTTGCCCGTTGCCGCGAAGCGCCCAGGCCGCCGCGGTTTCACGCTGATCGAGCTGCTCGTGGTCATCGCCATTATAGCGATCCTCATTGGTCTGCTATTGCCTGCCGTGCACAAGGCGCGAGAGGCGGCAGAGAATGCCGAGGTGAAGAACCAGTTGGGGACCACCTTCTGCCATGCCATGGAGACGTACTTTCAACAGCACGGCAGATATCCGGCCGCTCTCACTGACCCGGAATTTACGGCGCTTTTGGACCCCAGAAGCCTGGATCCGGTCACGCATCAACTTCTCAACCCGTATCTGCATTTCACGCTGACATACACGGTTACGCCGCTAAACGGGGACGGCAATTTCGGATCGAACTTCGAGATCTGCGCCTCCAAGGGCGATTATCTGACGTACCGCGTGGATAAAACGTGCGAGGTGACGACGCAGACAAATGGAAATGGTCAGGACCTCGCCACCCAGGTGGACATAAGGGCTCTGTCGGCCGCCGCCGTATCGACCGTGTCGGCGCTGGACTCCAGGCCGCTCCTCACTCGCGTCGTTCGTCCGCTGTCCGCGCAAGAGTGGTTCGCAGGCGCGACGTTCGACCTGCTCGATGCCAACCATGACGGCACGCTGACGGTGGCGGAGCTCGATGCGAATCCTGTGGCCTCGCATTTCGCATCCTACTACCACGCGGGCGGTCCGTTCGGCGAGGAGATCGACGCGAGGATGACGTTCAAGAAGAGCGAGCTCGCCGGGAGCGCCTCCGACCTGTTCTCCTACGATACCCTTCGCGCGCTGACCCGCTACTATTCGACCAAGCCCGGCATTACCAACGCGCTCATCGCAAAGCTGGACGTCGCCGAAGCGGCCGAAAAGCGCGGGAACTGCCGTGCACAGGAGCGTCAGTTGGAAGCATACCGGGATCAGTTGCGCGCGCAGTCCGGCAAGGCGCTTACCCGTGCGCAGGCGCACGTACTGGACGAACTCTCGGAGACGCTTTGACCAACCCTTAGCAAGTGAGAGCGTTTTATTGACGAGTTGCAAGCGAAGTCCAGGCCCGACGCGGCCTGGACTTCGTGATTCTTCGTCTGAACCAGGATTTGTCTGATTAAATGATTGCCATGATTGCGAGCCCAGGGGCCGTTTCATAGCCCATCATTTAATCAGACAAATCCCGGTTCAGACAAAGCGTTTCACAATTCCACAACGGAGGACCCCGCGCACGGGCATTCCGTTCTGTCCGGCGCGTTGAGCGCGGCGCGCATCAGCAGATCGCGCACAATCACCACGTTCAGAGCCATCTCCGCCAGCACGGCCTCGTGGGCAACCGCTTCGGCGGTCAGTCCCGCCCCGAAGTTCGTCACGATTCCAATCCCCGCATAGCACAGCCCTGCCTCGCGCGCGAACACAGCTTCGGGCAGCCCCGTCATTCCCACCACGTCGCCTCCCCACTGCGCGAACATGCGAATCTCCGCCGGGCTCTCAAAGCGCGGGCCCTCGGTGCAAAGATAGGTCCCGCGCGGAAGGAGGGTAACGCCGAGCTCCGCCGCCGTCTCCACGAGGAGGGAGCGGAGGGCGGGGCAGTAGGGGACCGAAAAGTCGGTGTGGACTACGCCTTCGGGCATGGAGGAATGCTCGCTGGGATGATCGCTCCAGAAGCTGAGCGGCCGCGAGTGGGTGAAGTCGATAAAATCGTCGAACAGCACGAGCGAGCCGGGGGGAAGGTCGAGGCGGAGAGAACCAACCGCGTTTGTCGCCAGCGCTTGCCTAACGCCCAATTGGACTAGAGCCGCGATATTAGCACGGTAGTTGATCTGGTGCGGCGCGAGGCCGTGCGACGCTCCATGCCGCGAGAGAAAGATGACTTCGCCGTCCTTCCCGGTCGCGCGGGCCAGCTTCGCCTCGCCGAAGGGGGTCGCTACGGTAATGGGCTTCCGTTGGTAGTCCGATGGAAGCGTTTCCAGGCCGGTTCCACCGATAATCGCTACGTGACTGCTCATCTCGTTCGGCCCTCACTGTTCAACATATGGCTAAAATCGCTTGACTTGCTCGCACGGCGCGTGCTAAACTTCGCCCGACATGGCCTCGCCCCGCAATCCGAGCCAACCTCATCCACACCCGCGCCCCGCGGCGTTGCCGCGCGCTGTTCCGCCCCTCGCGCTCTTCGTGTTCGCCGTTGCGCTGCTCTACCCTCTAACCCTTCGCGGCGAGTCGCTCTACTGGGGCGATATCTGGCTTTACTTTTATCCCCTGGAGACCTACGTACAGGAGCAGCTGAAGAGCGGCGCGATTCCTCTGTGGAACCCCTATGTGCTCTGCGGTCAGCCGCTCGTAGGCAATCCACAATCGTGGGTGTTCTATCCGACCACGCTTCTGCTCGGCATAATGCCGGTGTGGCTCTATTTTACCGTTAATACGCTGCTGCATCTGTTCCTGGCGGGGCTGGGGACCTACCTATTTATGCGGCGGCTCTGCCATGACCGTCTCGCGGCCCTGCTGTCCGGCTTGACCTATATGGGCAGCGGCTTCCTGATGGCGCGGCTCCAGTTTCCCACGATGGTCATGTCCGCCGCCTGGCTGCCGTGGATGCTGCTGTTGGTGGACCGAGTCATCGAGCGTCCCTCGGTCGGCTATGCATCCCTGTTGACGCTCGTCGTGGCGCTGGAGATTCTCGCCGCACACACGCAGCTCGCGTATCTATCGCTTCTATGCGCCATTCTGTACTCGCTGGCCCGGCTGTGGCAGATCAGGCGTCACCGTTTGCGATGCGGCAAAGCGTTTGCATCGATGGCGGGTAGTCTCGGCGCGGGATTCATGGGCGCGCTGGTCTATCTGCTGCCCGCGCTCCAGCTGTTTGTCCTCTCCACTCGCGAAAAGCTCACGTGGGTGCAGGCGAATCGGTTCGTACTTCTGCCGGAACAGCTAGTCAACTTTTTACTCCCCACATTCTACGGTCACCCTGCAAATGCCGACTACTGGGGTGGAGGCAACTTCTGGGAGCCCTGCGTTTATCTGGGAGTCGTGCCGCTGGTTCTGGCCCTCTACGCCGCATTTCGAGCAGCGCGCAGGCCCGCGGCGCGCTTCTTTGCTGTGCTAGGATTCGTCGCGTTATGGCTTTCCATGGGCCGATTCGGGGGAATCTACTGGGTGGCTTATAGCGCCTTTCCAGGAATGAAGAGCTTCCACGATCCCGCCCGATTCACGTATATCACGACCTTCTGTTTCGCCGCGCTGGCGGGATTCGGACTAAGAGCGCTGCGAGATCTCCCTGGCACGCGAGTGACCGAACGGACACGAATTGCGCTCACCGTTGTTGCCGCCGTAAACCTCTGGGCATTCAGCTCGCGCATCAACCCCACTCTCAAGCCCGATGCCTTCGGGTACAGGCCCCGCGTAATGGCGGTGGTCCCGAGGAGAGGGGAGGGGAGGGTCTTTACGGCGTTCAGGGATCAGGTTTGGAAACGAACCCTCAATTACAGTGACTACGGTCCGCGGACCGCCCGCTATGCGCATGAGCTTACCGATACGCTGCCTCCGAACATCGGCATGCGCCTCGACGTAGAGGAGGGGAGCGGCTATGAGCCTGTCCCATTGAAGACGACATCAGAGGTGGACAGCCTGGTACGGTACGCCCTGGAGCGCCAGGCTCCCAATCTGCCAATGCTGCTGAGACTGTTCAACGCTCGCTTGATAGCGCTGCCGGAATTAACCCGCTATCGCCATGCCGCACTCGAGCCGGTCGAAGCTCGCGGCGTTACCGCGCTGGCAGTGCGAGAGCCCACGCCGCGGATGTGGCTCGTGCGGCAAACGTTTCGCGTGGATGGCAGCCAACGCACGCTCGCCGCGCTGGGCGAGCCGGAATTCGATACAGCGTCTGTAGCCATTATATCCGGCAGCGGCGGCCTCGGCGAGCGATTCGGTCCGCCGCTTCGTCAGCCGAACGGAACGCTGTCGATAGAGGAGAGCGGTCCTCAATTCGTTCGCGTGACGGCGGACGCGGGGCCTGAGCCGGCGTTCCTGGTGTGGAGTGAGAGCTGGTATCCGGGCTGGCGTGCGGCAGTAGATGGCCGGACGCGTCTCGTCGAGCGGGCGAACCACGCCTTTCAAGGGGTTGTCGTGCCCCCCGGGAGGCATAGAATAGAGTTCACTTACCGACCCGTGAGTTACCTAGCAGGACTGTACGGAACCATGTTGTTTTTGGCTGCCGTATGCGCCGGAATCACCTATGGCGCTGCCGAGCGTAAGACGCGGCGCAGAATCGGACCCGCATCGGGCCTGCAAGGAGAGGAATTGATCCCTCTTCTGGTGTAAAATAGACTCCATGAAAGTCCTTGAGTTGATGCGTGTGCACGTCAACAAGATCGGACCGGATGCAACCCTGCCCGACGCCATCGACATGATGGATCTTTACCAGGTGATCTCCCTGCCTGTCACCGATGCCGAGGGATACCCTCTGGGCGTTGTTACGGAGTCCGACATTGAGGACGCGCTCTTAATCCCCTTTGAGGCCGCCGCTTCCGCCCTGCCCTCGCCGACGAGGGATGCCAATATCGCGCGTGTAACCGAACAGGCCCGCCAGATACGCATGAGCGAAATTATGTCCTCTCCAGCCGTATGCGTCGATGAACATACGGACGTGGTTGAAGCCGCCTCTCTAATGCTCACCCACGGATTCAAGCGCCTCCCGGTAGTCAGCGCGGGAAAAGTCGTTGGAACGGTGGGCCGCATCGACATCTGCCAGGGCATTCTGGAGCCAATGGATTAGCGTTCGTCCACCCGTCCCTGTGCTTCCCGGGCCGCGCGCATCAAAGCGGCCACCTCATTAGTCAAGGAGCCTCATATGCGACAAACCCATCGAAATATTGTAGTTGGCGCTGCTATGCTCAGTGGAATTCTGACATTCGGGGGGTGCAAGGACCCTGGTACCGGAGGTGGCACCGGGAGTACGGGCGGCGCCGTGTCCGGCGGCGCGCGGCCTAAATCGACCGCGAGCGGCAACTCCGTTACCGGTAACGAGATTCTCGTGGGCGAATATGCGTCGCTGACGGGTGGAACGGCGACCTTCGGGCAGGGGACCCACAACGGAATCCAGCTCGCGATTGACGAAGCGAACGCGGCAGGCGGCGTGAACGGCAAGCAGATCGTGCTTAAGACAGAGGATGACGCCAGCAAGCCGGAGCAGGCGCAGACCGTCGTTACCAAGCTCTGCACCGACGACAAAGTGGTAGCGGTGCTCGGCGAGGTCGCTTCTACCCGGTCGATGCGCGGAGGCTCCGTCTGCCAAAAGTACGGCGTCCCGATGATTACGCCCTCGTCCACAAACCCGGATGTTACCACCAAGACCGGCGACTGTGTCTTCCGAGTATGTTTTACAGACGATTTCCAGGCCGCCGTCGCAGCGCATTTCGCGCATGATCAGGGCTACAAGAAGGTTGCCGTTTTCAAGGACATCAAGAACGATTACAGCGTGGGCTTTGCAAAGAACTTTACCGATGAGTTTTCGAAACTCGGCGGGAGCGTGACAGGCGAGCAGACCTATCAGGAGGGCGACACGGACTTCAAGGCGCAGCTCAACACGCTGAAAGGCCAGTCACCGGAAGCGATTCTCGTGCCGGGATACTACAGCGAAGTGGGGACGATTGCGCGGCAGGCGAAGGACGTCGGTCTGAACGTGCCGCTCATTGGTGGCGACGGCTGGGATTCGCCGCAGCTCATCCCCGGCGCGGGGACCGCGCTGGAAGGCTCTTTCTTCACCGACCACTACTTCTCGGTCGAGTTGGACAACCCGGACACGAAGAAGTTCATCGACGCGTTCAAGGCGAAGTACAACACGAACCCTGACGCGCTCTCAGCGCTGGGCTATGACGCAGCCAAGCTGCTCGTGGATGCGCTGAAGCGCGCTAAGACGCTGGACGGCCCCGGAATCAAGGATGCTATCGCCTCCACGAAAGACCTGACCGGCGTTACCGGCAAGGTGACCATCGACGCGAACGGTAACGCCCGCAAGTCGGCGCTCGTTTTCCAGATAAAGGGTCCGAACTTCAAGGTCTTCAAGACCTACACGCCCGAGCAGATCGGCAAGTAGCGGATGCAGGCGCTCGTTCAGCAGCTCATCTATGGAATCCAGCTTGGCAGCCTCTATGCGCTCATCGCTCTTGGCTACACGATGGTCTACGGCGTCCTCCGGCTCATCAACTTTGCGCACGGGGATGTCTACATGGTCGGCGCCTATGTGGGCTTCTACGCCTGCACGAAGTGGCTGCCGTTCAAGGACCTGACCACCAATCCGAGCGCGGGAACGGCCAATTTCGCCTTTGCGATTCTGGCTCTGTTGCTGGCAATGGTCCTCTGCGCGGTGCTGGGCACGGTTATCGAGCGCTTTGCGTACCGTCCGCTCCGCAACGGGCTCCAGCAGGCCGACGCGCACTTCTGGGGCATCATTGCCGCTCTGCCGGTTGCGCTGCGCTTTGGCCCGCTCCTCTCACCGTTGGGGGGCGGGCTTTTCATTGTGCTTGCCGTGACCTTCGGATTCGCGCTGCGCCCCGTCATGACGTGGCTGCGACGAAGGATTGTGCTCTCTACGTCGCGGCTCAATGCACTCATCACGGCCATTGGAGTTTCGCTGCTGCTGGAGAACGGCGGACTGCTGGTGTTTGGGGCGGACCAGAAGTTTATCGGTAACGTGGTCCCGGAGACGAACTGGAACCTCGTCGGAATCCAGATCTCCAGCGGGCAGTTCACCATCTTCTGCATCTCCCTGGTCCTCATGGCCGGACTGCGCTACATCGTGCTCTACACCCGTCGCGGCAAGGCGATGCGCGCGATTTCGCACGACATCGAGGCCGCCAAGCTGATGGGAATCGATACCGACCGGGTAATCTCGTTCACGTTTGCACTAGGCGCGGCGCTCGCCGGGGCGGGTGGAATGATGGTCGCCACACTGACGCACGTCAAGGTCTCGCCGCTTTTCGGACTGCTGCCTGGGTTGAAGGCATTCGTGGCGGCGGTGCTTGGCGGGGCAGGCAACATTCCCGGCGCGGTGCTTGGCGGCCTGGTAATGGGGATTGCGGAGGCGTTCGTCGCGGGGTCTGCCTATTCCACGTACAAGGATGCTATCGCTTTCTGCATCCTGATTCTGGTGCTGCTGGTTCGGCCTGCCGGGTTGCTCGGCAAGAATGTGGCGGAGAAGGTATAGTGGCACGCTGGGCGCTTACGCGGCTTGCCGGCATCTCGGCAACGCTGGCAATCCTGTATTTCATCAGTGTCTTTGTTGGGCCACGCATGCAGGAGTATGTACTCAATGTCGTCATCTTATGCGGGATCTATGTAGTGCTCGCCGTCAGCCTGAATCTTATCAACGGCATTACGGGCCAGTTCTCCATAGGTCATGCCGGCTTCTTCGCGGTTGGCGCGTATACGGGCGCGGCATGGTCGGTTCTATGGTTGCCTCGCATCATCGATCTGCCATTTCTCAAACTGGGCACCTTTGTTGGCGACGCGACGAACCTTCTTATCGCGCTCGTGCTCGGCGCGCTGGCAGCAGGGATCGCGGGATTCGTGGTGGGCCTTCCTTCACTGCGGCTGCGCGGCGACTACCTGGCGATTGTGACGCTCGGGTTTGGAGAGGTCATACGAGTCCTGCTGCTCAACACGGAGGCGGTTGGCGGTGCGCGCGGCATGAGCGGCATACCGGCTCTGGTTGGGTCCTTCCATATGGAGCTGTTTTGGGTGCTTCTGCTCGTCATGCTGGTAATTCTGGTCTCGCGCAACCTGATGCGGTCCGTACGCGGCCTTACCTTTCTCGCGGTGCGTGAGGACGAGATTGCCGCCGATGCGATGGGCGTGAACACGACGAAGGTCAAAGTCACCGCCTTCGTCATTGGCTCCATGTTCGCCGGGGCGGCGGGGGTCCTCTACGCGCACTTCTTTACCGGAATCAGCCCTGACGCGTTCGACATGAACAGCTCGATCATTATTACCACCATGGTCGTGCTTGGCGGCACGGGAAGCATCACCGGCTCGGTGGTTGCCGCGATTCTGCTGACGGCGCTGCCCGAGTTCCTGCGATTCCTGAAAGACTACCGCATGGTCATCTTCTCGATGACGCTGATTATTATGATGCTGACGCGGCCCCAAGGCATCTTTGGCCACCGTGAATTCAGCCTGCGCGGGCTGTTCCGGCGCAAGGAACGGCGACGTGAGGGGAGCGCGCCGGTATGAGTGGAATGGGCGGAGCGCTGCTCGAAGCCAGATCGGTAACGAAACAATTTGGTGGACTCGCGGCGGTCAGTAACTTCAGTGTAAGCGTGAATCCCGGTGAGCTTGTCGGCCTCATAGGTCCCAACGGTGCGGGAAAGACGACGGTCTTCAACCTGATCACGGGCGTCTACGACCCGACGGTAGGGGAGATCGTTTTTGATGGGAAAGTCATCAATCCGTTGAAGCCCTATCAGGTCACGGCGCTCGGGATGGCCCGCACGTTCCAGAACACCCGTCTCTTCAAGAACCTGACCGCGCTTGAGAATGTGAAGATCGCCGGCAACATCCGCTCGAAAGCGGGGCTGGGCGCCGCCATTTGCCGCACTCCCCGTCTATTGGAGAACGATGCGCGGTTGGAGGCGACCGCCCTCGCGCTTCTTGAGAAGTTGCGGCTGGCGCACGTCGCCGATTTGCGCGCCGGCGATCTGGCGTACGGTTTGCAACGTCGTCTGGAGATTGCGCGCGCCCTCGCGACCCAGCCGAAGCTGTTGCTGCTGGACGAGCCTGCCGCGGGCATGAACCCGCAGGAGAAACAGGAGCTTCGCGAGCTGATACGAGAAATTAGGACCGAGTTCGGCCTGACCGTCATGCTCATCGAGCACGATATGAAGGTGGTTATGGGGCTGTGCGAGCGAATCTATGTCCTCGACTACGGTCAAATCATCGCGCACGGCACTCCGGAGCAAATTCGATCCGATCCCAAGGTCATTGCCGCCTACCTGGGCACGGAGACCGCCGCGTAATATGGTGTTCAGGTCTTCAAGTATTCAGGTGTTTAGGCCCTGAACACCTGATTACCTGAACTCCTGAACACTCAAACCATGCTTATTCTCGAAAATGTCGATGTCTACTACGGCGCGATTCATGCCCTCAAGTGCGCAAGCTTGAGGGTGAACGAGGGCGAGATCGTGACGATGATCGGCGCGAACGGCGCCGGGAAATCGACCACGATCCGCGCAATATCGGGCCTCGTCCGCGCTCGATCGGGACGTATTATATTTCAGGGAGAGGACATCACTGAGCTGCCGCCGCACGTGCTGGTCGAATGCGGCCTATGCCAGTCCCCGGAAGGCCGGCGCGTCTTCGCAAACATGACTGTCCGGGAGAACCTGGAGTTGGGGGCCTACATCCATCACGGCAAGGCGTCGCAGATTCGGGAAGATTTGAACCGCGTCTTCCAGCTTTTCCCGCGACTCAAGGAGCGATTCGCGCAGCCGGCGGGCACATTGTCGGGCGGAGAGCAGCAAATGCTCGCGATTGGCCGCGCTCTTATGTCCCGGCCCCGGCTTTTGATGCTGGACGAGCCCTCGCTGGGCCTCGCGCCGTTTCTCGTGCAGCAGATTTTCCAGATCATCAAGGACATCAACGCGCAGGGTGTTACTATACTCCTGGTCGAGCAGAATGCGTTCCAGGCGCTGCGGGTCGCGAAGCGCGGTTACGTGCTGGAGACAGGCACGGTGGTGCTGGAGGATGAAGCGCGCAACCTGCTTGAAAACGAGGATGTGAAGAAGGCATACCTGGGCGAATGAGTCAGTTACACACCACCCCCGGCCCCTCCCCTTATTAAGGGGAGGGGAGAACATCTGCGGCCTGGAGCTTCAAAGCCCCCTGCTTGCTAAGGAGGGGGTTGGGGGAGGTCTCGTATCCATTGATGAGCGACAACCTCAAAGACGCGGCCGCGGCGGGGCTTGGCCTCCTCATTCTTACGGGCTTCCTAAATCACCGGGCGGAGCATGCCATCGTGCATGACCTCGCGAAGACCGTTCAGGGCGGCAAAATCAATGCTACAGTGAATGGGCGCGGTATGTTCGGGCTGCTGTTCGGGCAGGCGAGCACGGTTTTCATCAGCGGCAGCGGATTCAAGAGCGACGGCTTCAAGTTTCGCGTGCAGCGAGGCAGCGGGCTTCGCGCGTATGTGGCGCGGCTCAACCTTAGTTTTACCGACTTCACGGTCCGCGACGTGCCGGTACGAAGATACGTTGCGGACTTTCCCTCCGTCAGTATCGATGGCGCGCGAGTGATTTTCGACGAGAGAATCATCATGCGGACGGCGGGGGAGGGGATCGCCGAGGCAACGGTGGGACCGGAAGCGCTGGCGGCAATCTTCGCGAGAAAGTTTCCGCAGTACAAAAATGTGAAGATCGCGCTCCGGCCGGGCGTCGTGGATGTGAGCGCTGAAGCGAACGCGCTCGGAATTACGACACGCGTAGAATCCTCTTCCTCAACGGCGCTGTCGGAGGGTCGGTATGTCCTGCTCTCGGCATCGAAAGTGCTCGTGAACGGCAAAGAGGCGTCGCCGGAGTTCGTAAAGAACCTATACAAGACGATAAATCCCGCCGTTGATATCTACAAGGACCTGGGGCTTGGCGGCTACTTCTACGCGACCCGGCTGGACCTGGAAGACGGAGTTTTGAAGGTTCGTGGTCGCGCGCTCATTCCGGGAAAAGGGCATGAGTTGGACAAGCCGGATGCCAGGAAATTGGAAGAGAAGAGACCATGACTGAGACGCCGCGGCGGACGCCGCTCTATGAAGCGCATCGAGAATTGAAGGCGCGAATCGTCCCGTTCGCCGGCTGGGAGATGCCGGTCAGCTATGCGGGCATCCTCGAGGAATCGCGGGCGGTCCGCACCGGCGTTGGTATCTTCGATATCAGCCACATGGGCCGTACGCGGATTCATGGGCCGGGCGCGACAACGCTCCTGCAGCAGCTAACCACGAACGACGTCTCCGCGCTCTCGCCGGGCAAGGCTCAATATTCGCTGCTGACGAATCCGCAGGGCGGCATTATTGACGACATCATCCTCTATTGCCGGGACGCGGACGAATTTCTGGTCGTCATAAACGCGAGCAACACCGCAAAGGACCTGGAGTGGATTCGCGCGCATGCGGACAGCGATACCTCCATCGAGGACAATACGGAAGCGACTGCGATGATTGCCGTGCAGGGGCCTACCGCTCCAGCACTGGTGGAAAGCCTCACGAACACGGACGCGCCGCTGGTCGATCTGGATCGCTTCGCCTTCGCGACGGGCCAATTCAACAACGTCAGGGCCACTCTCTGCCGCACGGGTTATACCGGCGAAGATGGTTTCGAGATCATCGTCCCCGCCGAACATGCCGCGGAGGTCTGGAATCGACTCGTTTCGGAAGGCGCCGTTCCGTGCGGCCTGGGCGCGCGCGACGCGCTGCGACTCGAGGCCGGCTATCCGCTATACGGGCATGAAATCGACGACACGACGACTCCTGTCGAGGCCGCGCTGATGTGGGTCGTGCGGCTCGACAAGGGACCGTTTACCGGTAGCGATATCATCGCCGCGACGAAGGCGCGCGGAGCGGGCCGCAAGCTCGTGGGACTAACGCTGCGGGAGCGCATCGCACCCCGGCAGGGGTATACTTTGTACAGGGATGGCGAGGCGGTCGGTACCGTCACGAGCGGAACTTTTTCGCCTACGACCGGCCACAGCATCGGCATGGCCTATGTTTCCGACCCGCACAACAAATCCGGCACCGAGATCGAGGTCGAGATACGGGCGAATCGGTATCCTGCCGTCGTCGTTCCCAAGAAAGATCTGCTGAAGGTTTGAACGCTGATTAACTAGGGAATAATTTCCCTGGCACTGAAAAACTGCATAGAAACCCCTCACCCCCGCCCACCCCCCGGCCCCCTGCCGGAACGGGAGGGGGAGCTTGGGCGAAGGTTCGCAACTTAGCCCAGTCTAGCCCCCTCCTTACCAAGGAGGGGGTTGGGGGAGGTTTCTATACACGCCTGAAAGCGGCGTAAGGAGAACCATTCCATGCCTGTACCGGCCGATCTGAAATACGTCAAGACCCACGAGTGGATTCGCGTGGAAGGCGATACTGCAACTATCGGAATCACGGACCATGCGCAGGCTGAGCTGGGCGACATCGTCTACCTCGAATTGCCGGAGGCGGGCCGCATTCTTGCCCACGACGAGATATTCGGAACTGTCGAATCGGTGAAGGCGATATCGGATCTCTACAGCCCGGTCAGCGGAGAAGTCGTAGAATCGAACACTGCGATAGGGGACGCGACCGAGACCGTGAATGAAGATCCCTACGGCAATGGCTGGATGATCAAGGTGAAGCTTGCCAACCCCGCCGAATTGGAGGCCCTTCTCAGCGCGACGGATTACGACCGCCTTGTCGAGGAGTCCGGTCATTGACCTTTGCAATTCAGAGAGATCGCACTGGTGCGACGGCGGGTTCCGCCACTGCCGGCGGCCGCTCGACATATTCGTTTGCGGACCGCCACATCGGACCACGACCTGAAGATGTTCGCGAAATGCTGCACGTCCTCGGTCTCGATTCGCTCGACGAGTTGATTGAGAGGACCATCCCTTCGTCCATCCGCCCCGCGAATCCGCCGGACATGCCGGCGGTGGGGGAGGGGATAACCGAGCAGGAGGCGCTCGCCCGGCTGCGGTCGCTGGCGTCCCGCAATAAGGTATTCAAGTCCTACATCGGCATGGGTTATTCCGACTGCTTCACTCCTCCGGTCATTCTCCGCAATCTCATCGAGGACCCGCAGTGGTACACGCCATATACGCCGTACCAGGCCGAGGTCTCCCAGGGACGTCTGGAATCTCTCCTCAACTATCAGACCATGGTGATGGACCTTACGGGCATGGAGATTTCCAATGCGTCGCTGCTCGACGAGGCAACCGCCGCGGCGGAAGCCATGCATATGTGTCATAACCTCCATACGGGTAATGATTCGCGGCCCGCGTTCTTCGTATCGCACGACTGTCATCCCCAGATAATTGCCGTGCTGCAAACGCGGGCCGAGCCTCTGGGCATCGAAATCGTTGTTGGCCGCCATAATTCCGTGCCGAAAGATAAGAACCTGTTCGGCGGGTTGATCTCCTATCCCGCGACCGACGGCACGATTCACGATATCCGCGACTTCATCGATTCGATTCATGCCGCGGGCGGCCTGGCGGTCGTCTCCGCCGACATCCTGGCCCTCGCGCTGATCACTCCGCCGGGAGAATGGGGCGCGGACATCGTAATAGGAAACACCCAGCGTTTCGGCGTTCCGCTCGGATATGGCGGCCCTCACGCAGCGTATATGGCGACCAAAGATGCTTATAAGCGGCAGCTTCCCGGCCGGCTTGTCGGCGTCTCCCGCGACGCGGAGGGCAGGCCCGCCGTCCGCCTGGCGCTCCAGACCCGCGAGCAGCACATCCGGCGCGACAAGGCGACGAGCAATATCTGTACCGCGCAGGCGCTGCTGGCGAACGTCGCGGCCATGTTCGCCGTCTACCACGGCCCGGAAGGCGTGCGCGAGATCGCCCGAAAGGTGCATACAGGCGCGTACGCGCTCGCGCAGGGGCTTCGGCGGCTGGGATATTCTGTCGGGGACGCGCCCTATTTCGATACGGTGCGGATATCGGTGGGGGAGGGGAGGGCGCGAGCGATATCAGCCGCGGCCGAATCGCAGGGCATGAATCTGCGCGTGCTCAATTCGTCGACCCTCACGATCTCCGTGGACGAAACCACGACGGCCGCCGACCTTCAGGCGCTGCTGGGCGTGTTCGGACCGCACGACCTGTCGCCGGAAGAGTTGGCGGCTTCGGGACCGCTTCCTTGCGACGCGGAGGGGCTGCGACGAACTTCGCCCTACCTCACGCACCCTGTGTTTAACCGCTACCATTCTGAAACGGAGATGCTGCGCTACCTCAGCCGGCTTTCCAACAAGGACATCTCCCTCGCAAACTCGATGATTCCGCTCGGATCGTGCACCATGAAGCTGAACGCCACCACCGAGATGATTCCTATCACGTGGCCGGAGTTCAACCGCCTGCACCCGTTCGCTCCGGTCAATCAGGTGGAGGGCTACCGGCAGCTGATCCGTGATTTGGAGGCAATGCTCTGCGATATCACAGGGTTTGCGGCGGTATCGTTACAGCCTAACGCGGGGTCGCAGGGGGAGTACGCGGGCCTGCTGGTCATCCGCAAGTATCACCAGTCTCGCGGCGAGCTGCACCGGAACGTCTGCTTGATTCCTTCGTCGGCGCACGGCACAAATCCGGCTTCCGCTGCCATGGCCGGCATGCAGATCGTGGTGATCAAGACAGACGAATCGGGCAATATCGACGTGGACGATCTGCGCGCGAAGGCGGAGGAGCACGCGGCGGACCTCTCCACGCTGATGATCACGTACCCGTCGACGCACGGCGTGTTCGAGGAGTCAATTCGAGAGATCTGCGCCATCGTGCACCGAAACGGCGGGCAGGTCTATATGGACGGCGCGAACATGAACGCGCAGGTCGGCTTATGCAGACCAGGCGATTTCGGGCCGGATGTCTGCCACCTGAATCTTCACAAAACTTTCTGTATTCCGCATGGGGGTGGGGGACCGGGAATGGGTCCGATAGGCGCGGCCGCCCACCTGAAAACGTTTTTGCCGTCGCACCCTGTGGTTCCCATGGGCGGCAGCGAGGGGATTGGCGCTGTCGCGGCGGCGCCCTGGGGGAGTCCGTCGATACTGCCCATCTCGTATGCCTACATCGCAATGATGGGGACCAAGGGATTGCGCCGCGCCACGCAGGTTGCGATACTCAACGCGAACTACGTAGCCCGGCGTCTGGAAACCTATTTTCCGGTGCTCTACAAGGGCAAGAACGGACTTGTAGCGCACGAGTGCATTCTGGACCTGCGTCCTATGAAGAGCGTGGGCATAGAAGTCGAGGACGTAGCGAAGCGCCTTATGGACTATGGATTCCACGCGCCTACGGTCTCTTTCCCCGTTCCGGGAACGATGATGATAGAGCCGACGGAGAGCGAGCCGAAAGAGGAGCTGGACCGCTTCTGTGACGCAATGATATCCATTGCCGCAGAAGTGGAAGAGATTCGTTCGGGCGCGATGAACCCCAAGGATAATGTGCTCAAGAACGCGCCGCACACCGCAGAAGCCGTTATGCGAGATGTCTGGACCCGCCCGTACTCCCGCGAAAAGGCCGCGTTTCCGGTAAGGGGCGTTCGAGATAACAAATACTGGCCTCCGGTCGCCCGAATCGACAACGTCTATGGCGACCGGAACGTGATGTGCGCCTGCCCGCCCATAGAATCGTACTCATAACATGCTCGTCCTTTCCACAAGCGCTTCCTCTGCCGCGCAAGCCCCCGCACCAGGGCATGCGTGGCGGCTGCTCGAAGACGGGGCGCATACCGGCTCCTGGAACATGGCCATGGACGAGGCCATTCTGGACGCCGTGAGCGCCGGAATCGCGCCTCCAACCCTTCGTATCTATACGTTCAGCGAGCCGACTGTCACTGTGGGGCGGCATCAGGACGCGGAAGCCGGAATCGACATTGATGCATGCGATTCCGCGGAAATTCCGGTGGTCCGGCGACCCACGGGCGGCAGGGGAGTCCTGCATGTCGGCGACATTATAGTGACTATCGTGACGACGCTGGACGATCTCCCGCCGGAGCGCCGCGGCGTGAAGGCATCCTACGAGTATCTGTCCTCCGGCTTTGTAGAGGCGCTGCGCCTGCTCGGCATCGGTGCTGACATGGGCGATTGCGAGCGCAGCAAAGATAGAAGTGGCAGCGGAGGAGACTGCTTCGCGGCTCGCAGCCGGGCGGACGTGGTTTCCGTCAGGGGCCAAAAGATTGTCGGCAGCGCGCAGCGGCGGCGGGGGGGTCTCCTTCTGCAGCAATCCTCGGTTCGCCATCGTCGCCCGGACGCGCCTCTTTCGACCGTCTTCAAAGGTCCGCCGGGGAACGAAGAGTATCCGCTGGAGAATATCTCCGAACCGGAGATTACCGCCGCCTTCATCGATGCCTTCGCCTCGGTAGTGACGGCGCGTTTCCAGCGGTTCGTCGGCCCATCCGCCTGGGAGGAGGAGCGCTGCGCCGTGCTCTTGCCCGGTTATGCGCCGCTTTCGCACGCGTAGTGATCCGTGCCTGGCGGACGCAGTTGTTCAGTCCGGTTTCAAGGCCGTACGCTTGTTGACAGCAAACGGCGCGTATGTTATACTTTCACGTAAATTTCTGTAAATTAGTGTAAATTGGCCGGGAGAGTTGCACTCTACTTTGATATATTTTGCCCTCCGCCGAATGGGTGTGAGCGTGCGCGGAGAGCGCGTAGGGAGATAGGACCAACAATGGCGAAAAAGATTTTGGCAGTGGATGACGAGAGGCATATTGTCCGTCTTGTCCAGGTAAACCTGGAGCGTCAGGGCTATGAGGTCGTGACGGCGTTCGACGGCAAAGAGGCCCTCGAAAAAGTTGAGTCCGAGAATCCCGACCTGATTGTGCTGGACGTCATGATGCCGTACATGGACGGTTTCGAGGTGCTTCAGCACCTTAAGAAGAACCAGAACACGCGCGACATACCGGTAATCATGCTCACGGCTAAGGCGCAGGATGCCGACGTGTTCCGCGGATGGCAGTCCGGGGTGGACTGCTACCTGACCAAGCCGTTTAACCCCATGGAGCTGATTGCCTTCGTCCGCCGGATATTCAAGTCGTTGGAGGACGGCGGCGACGACGGCCACAGGTACAAGATTTAGCGGTCGGCGCTTACAGTATTACCGAAAGGATTCATTAGTGAACGAAGGCAGCCGCAAGACGGCACTGGTAATTGGAGCGGTGGCTGCCGCCGCCGGAATCGTAATCGCATCAGGAATACTTCTTCGCCGCCGCTATTCAGGCCGCTCGGATGCCGGAACGCTGCTGGGCGTAAACGAGGTGCTTAACGAGTGCTATCGGAAGATGCGAGACATTCAGAGCCATCTTTCCGAGCTTTCTGCGGCTACTGCGTCTAATGTAGTTACCAGACAATATCCAACAGCATAATTCCGGTTGCAGTTCGCCGTTCTCTACGAATCTAAACCACCGGTTCTCATCAGGTATGTCTGGTGAGAATCGGTGGTTTTTTAGTGAACAGGCGGACCCAAAACGTCCGATAATGTCTATTATGTTAAAAGGCGGGAGGGGAGGCAGTTCTATTTCTCTATAACTTGCACTGCCTCAGCATGCTTGGGCATGAGCCGGCTTTGCACCGCCGGCAGTGTCAGCATGACGCCGCATAGTATCAAAGCAGCGCCGACTATGGTCAGCGGGGCGATCCGCTCTTTCAGCGCAACAGCCGCAATTGTTATAGCGATAACAAAGCTCAGCTTGTCAATCGGGGCAACCTGGCTTACAGTGCCGCGCTGGAGGGCCGCGAAGAAAAAAAGCCACGAGAGTCCGGTTGCCACGCCGGAAAGGCATAAGAAGAGCCAGTTTCTGGCAGTAAGCTGCGGAAGCTCCTTGATGTCTCCGCGAGCGATAACGATAAGCCAGGCAAACACCAAAACGACAGCCGTACGAACCGCGGTTGCCAGATTAGACGAAACGCCCTCTACGCCTACTTTCGCAAGGACGTTCGTAATTCCGGCGCATAGAGCCGACAACAAGGCGAGACCCGTCCAGTTCATTAGCGCCTCCCAATATTCTGTCACATAAAACTAAAACCGGCTCACGGCGATTCGCGCCATGGCCGGAGAAACGTAGGGACGAATAAATCGCGACGGGGGTTGGGTACAATAATTAACAGTTCTACTGCGAGTGATTCGCACCATTGAATACCGTGCGAACTAATCGCTGCTGCAAACGGAACCTGGGTTCAGAACTCTTCCTGGCTTGCCTCAATTACCGCTTCCGCGACATACAGCGGCGCGTGCGCTCGAAGCGCGACATTGATAGCATCGCTGGGCCGGCAGTCGATATCGAATACGGCGTTATCTCGCGAGAGGGAGAGCTTTGCATAAAATGTGGACTGCCATATATCGTCAATAGTTGCTCGCTCTACAGACGTGCCAAACCGCTCCAAAAGAATCATCATAAGGTCGTACGTCAGCGGACGCCCAAGCTCCTCTCCCTCTATCGCCTGCGAGATTGAGAACGCCTCGAATCGTCCTATATAAATAGGAATTTTACGTCCGGAGTTATCCTCGAGCATCACGAAGGTTTGACCGTTCGCGCCGCCTGGAGTCGGGCGCTCGTACACTCCGATAATCTTAACCTCTTTCTCGTTCAGCGCGTGGCGCTGGCGGTTCTCAGGCTCGCCGGGGAGTTCGTGACTCCCGGAGGGACGCGGTTCATCCCCCGGTTCCCAGTCACCGAATATGTCCTTGAACTCATTTCCCACGTCTTATCTCCGAATTAGAGGTTCCAGGTTGCGGATTAAGCGGCATAATCTTAACTCACGCGCTGTCGCTTGGTTTCATGGTTCGGTCCACCATTTTCAGGAACTCTTTGTTGGATTTGGTGTGCTTGAGCCGGTCGATGAGCAGCTCAGTGGCTTCCAGAGGCGTTAGCCCGGAAAGCAGTCGGCGGAGCTGGGTGATACGTTTCAGACTCTCTTCGTCGTACAAAAGCTCGTCGTGACGGGTGCCGGACTTCATGATATCCGCCGCGGGAAATACGCGACGATCTGCGAGGTTGCGGTCCAGGTCCAGCTCCATATTGCCGGTCCCTTTGAACTCCTCAAAGATATGGTCGTCCATGCGACTGCCGGTCTCAACCAGCGCCGTAGCGAGCACGGTGAGGCTGCCGCCTTCCTCTATATTACGCGCCGCCCCGAAAAATCGTTTCGGCCGGTAGAGCGCGGCGGGATCAAGTCCACCGGAAAGAGTGCGTCCGCTGGGCGTTACCGTCAGGTTGGATGCGCGCGTGTAGCGGGTCAGGCTGTCCATCAGCACAATGACATCCTTGCGCGATTCTACAAGCCGTTTTGCCTGCTCCAGAACCATCTCCGCAACCCGCATGTGGTTCTCCGGCGTCTCGTCGAAGGTCGAGCTTATAACCTCTCCCTTGACATTCCGACGGATATCCGTAACCTCTTCGGGCCGCTCGTCGATGAGCAGGACAAGCAGCACCATGTCCGGGTGATTTATGGAGACCGCGTTCGCAATTGTCTTGAGAAGCGTCGTTTTGCCCGCCTTGGGAGGCGCCACGATAGTGCCGCGCTGCCCCTTCCCTACCGGAGACACAAGGTCGATGAAGCGCCCCGCTATCTCGGTGGCGGTCGTTTCGAACACGAGTCGCTCATTTGGATAGATAGGGGTGAGGTCGTCGAAGTTTGTCCGGTTGCGCGCCACCTCGGGATCAAGTCCATTAACCTGTTCAACTCTGAGAAGACCGTAATACTTCTCCGAATCCTTTGGAGGGCGCACCTGGCCGGCGACAAGGTCGCCCGTTTTCAGCGCAAACCGACGGATCTGAGTCTGCGAAACATAGATGTCTTCGGCGTTGGGCGAGTAGTTGCTCCGCCGGAGAAAGCCCCATCCATCCGGAAGAATCTCCAACACGCCCTGCGCGAAGAGAAGACCGGTCTTTTCTGATTGCAAATCGAGGATTCGGCGGACGAGATCTTCCTTGCGCCCCACTCCATCGCCGTTTACGCCAAACTCTTTAGCCATCTCCTGAAGGTCTTCCAGGCTCTTGTTGTTGAGATCGGCCAGGGTAATTGGTTCCATACGAGTCATCTACCTCACAGATCGTGCGTCCAACAAGCAGCTGGCTGCACGGAAGAAGTTTGAAGAATACTGAAGTGAATTACTGGAGTGAATTACGGAAGTAAATTATTGAAGTGAATTAGGAGATAGCGAGGGGCTCCCGGAGAAACCACAAAGCGGAAGACGGCAGACCGCAAGTAACTTTAGCGGATTATTCTTGAGTTCCGCTGATAGCTGATTTTCGGCCCCCGCTACTCCAACGTGTCTTTCATAATGCCGATGTAGGGAAGGTTGCGGTACCGGCCGGCGTAATCCAGCCCGTAACCCACCACAAAGCGATCCTCAATCTCGAACCCGCGATACTGCACCGGGACCTCCACGACGCGCCGGGACGGTTTATCGAGGAGTACGCACGTCGAGACGCTGGCGGGCTGGCGGGCATAAATCGTTTCGAGCAGGTATCGCAGCGTAATACCGGTGTCGATAATGTCCTCTGCGACCAGCACGTGCTTGCCCTGGACGGGATGCCCGAGGTCCTTGATGAGCCTCACCTCGCCCGAGCTTCTGGTCGCGGTGCCATAGGAGGACATCGCGACAAAATCGAGTTCCATAGGGAGGGAGATGTGGCGAATCAGGTCGGCCAGAAATAGGACGGAGCCGGTTAGAACTCCTACGACTACAAGGTCCCTGCCTGTGTACTCCTCGGTTATCTGTCGGCCCATTTCGGCTACGCGCCGGTCGATCGTCTCCCTGGAAAGCAGAATCTCGGATAGGTCGTCCTGCGCCCAGTCCGCCTGCTCCCCTATTCCCACTCGATTGTTGCCGGCGGCTTGGAGCTGACGTCATATACGACGCGGTTTATGCCTGGCACTTCGTTCACGATACGATTGCTGACACGTTCGAGCAGATCGTAGGGAAGCCGGGACCAGTGCGCGGTCATTGCGTCTTCGCTGCTCACGGCGCGAAGTATGATTGGATGCGCGTAGGTGCGGCTGTCCCCCATCACCCCGACGCTCTTGATGCCTGGCGCGAGAGCCGCGAACGCCTGCCATATCTCGGCATAGAGCCCGGCGCGTCGAATCTCTTCAATGAAGATGGCGTCGGCTTCCCGCAGGGTCTCCAGGCGCTCCCACGTAACGTCGCCCATGATTCGAATTGCGAGGCCGGGACCGGGGAATGGATGCCTCCAGACGATGGATTCAGGCAGGCCCAGCTCATCGGCTACGGCGCGCGCCTCGTCCTTGAAGAGATAGCGCAGCGGCTCAATGACCTTTAGCCGCATATCTTCGGGCAGGCCGCCGACATTGTGGTGCGTCTTAATCTTGGCCGCCGTGCTCGTTCCGCTCTCGATGACGTCGGGGTAGAGCGTTCCCTGCGCGAGAAACTCCGCTCCCTTAATATTAATATTATCGGCATTTTCCTCGAAAACTCGAACGAATTCTTCGCCAATAATTTTGCGCTTGCATTCGGGGTCGGTAACTCCTTCCAGCCGTTTTAGAAATCGCTCTTTCGCATCGACGTATATGAGCTTGATTCCGAGGCCCGCCGCGAAATCGTTGCGCACCTGCTCGGCTTCGCCCTTGCGAAGCAGTCCATGGTCTACAAAGATACAGGCAAGCTGGTCCCCGATTGCCTTATGGACGAGAGCCGCGACACAGCAGGAATCGATTCCGCCCGATACGCCGCACACAACCCCCGCGCCGCCTACCTCGTCCCGAATCTTTGCAACCGATTCCTTAACGAAGGAGGCGGGTGTCCAGAGTTGGCGGCATCCGCACACGTCTACCACGAAACGCCGCAGAAGCTCTTTGCCGAACGGAGTGTGGGCCACTTCGGGGTGAAACTGTACTCCATAAAGCTTTCGCTCATCGTTGCCCATTGAGGCTACGGGCGTGCTGCCGGTCGCTGCGAGGATTGAAAATCCGGGAGGCGGCGCGAGCACCGTGTCGCCGTGGCTCATCCAGCACGTCAGCGAGGCGGGCAATCCGGTGAAGAGTGGCGCGGGATTCAGGACGTTCAGGTCGGCCTTGCCATACTCCCGCTTTTCCGCCTGAACGACGTTACCCCCAAGCTGCAATGCCATGAGCTGCTGGCCGTAGCAGATTCCGAGCACCGGAGGACCGATCTCGTAGATGCCGCTGTCGACCGTAGGAGCGTTCGGCTCGTAGACGCTGGCCGGCCCGCCACTCAGAATTATTCCCTTTGGATTTCGTTCCGCGATCGTTTGCAGAGGGGCGCTGTGAGGCAGTATCTCGCAATACACGTGGCATTCACGAATTCTGCGGGCGATTAGCTGAGTGTACTGCGCGCCAAAGTCGAGAATAACGATCAGTTCATCGGTCGGGTTGCTGTGCATGAGAAACGGTGGAGAGAGCGAACTGAGACGGAAGGACAACGCTGCGGTGCGGGAGATAATCAAGTATAGCGTACACCCGTACGCCGTGTCAAGCGTATCGGCAAAATATAGGTGTGGAAAAAGGGTCTAATGAAGCCCGGCCGCGGTGACCCGCTCGAAGACCGCGTCCATGGCTGCTCGCTGTTCGACGCTCAGCGCCGATTGCGGGAGCCGTGACGCGCCTGCTTCAATACCGCGCTTAGAAAGCAGATATTTCAGCGCCGGAATCCCGCCTGCGCACTTTACGGCTTTCCGAGCCTCGTCCACGAGAGGTTGCACCGATTCATCTCCGTTCCAGAGCCGGACGAGAGCTTGCGGCCATATATTGGTCAGGGCCGAAATAAATCCGTGCGCCCCGATCTTTTTCGCTTCGAGCGCGAAGGAATCGCTGGCCGCCTCCACCGCTATGCGGCCTGCAAACTTCTCCACCAGCGCGCGCATCTGGTCCGAATTGCCAGTCGAATCCTTGACGCCGGCAATAATCCCATCCGCAACGAGACGGTCCAAACAATCGTGTGATATCGAGTTTGAGGCATAAGCAGGAATATTGTAGGCAAACACAGGCAGGTCGGAGACTTCGTGGACAGATAAGTAGTACAGATAGATCGTCTCATCGTCCGCGGGATAGTAGATTGGCGGCGGCAGAAAGACGGCGGCGGCTCCGGCAATTTGCGCGGCGCGGGTCAGGAGATGTATCTCCCGTTCGCGAAAGGCCCACACTCCCGCGACTACGGGCACGCGTCCCTTCGCCGCCGCGCATGTCTCCTCGATCAGCCGGACCTTCTCACCCACCGACAGATAGAGCATCTCGCCGGTCGTACCCGCGGGACAGAGACCGGCCACTCCCCCATCGATAAGAAACTCCGCGTGGGAACGAATGGCGGACAGATTCAGGCGGTCGGATGAATCGAACGGCGTGAGCGTGGCGGCCATCATTCCCCCGAAACCTGTGTCGAAACCAGTCATGTGAGATGTCCCCACGCTTTCAGCACGCTCAGAAGCAAAGGTCTTGGCTTTTGCCAGAGCCACGCGACCTCAATCCAGAATGAGGGCAGAACCGTGCTGCGATAGATACCTTCCGGGGTGGGATGCGCGCGCTCGAATCGGCCATCGATACCCAGAACGTAAAAGTCTTGTGACCTGGTTTCGGGATCGAGAATCCAATACTCCCCCACCCCGCCCTGCTGATATTCAGCGAACTTTGTTACCCTGTCCCGCTCAACGCTGTCGTCGCTAATCACCTCGATAACCAGATCCGCGGGTCCATCCAGGAAGGTTCGCTTCAGCCGCGAGAGGTTGGTCTTAGCGACGAAAATAATATCCGGCTCGCGACCGGACAGGCGGGCTCCCGTTTTCATCTGGAACTTGTCGTGTAAGACAGTACCCAGATCACGCGTCTGCACGAGTTCCGACATCATCTTATATAGCCAGCCGCTCAAGTCATCGTGCTCGACGGAAATTGGACTCATGCGTTCGACCTTTCCATCCACCCACTCGGCATTCTCCCCGGCATATTGGATGAGAAACTCTTCATACGTTATCGTCGACTTCGCAACGGGTGATTCAATCTGTGTCATGGCGATTACCTATCTCTCAATAGCTCGCAGTTCAGGTTGAGATCGAGCCACTCCTAGCCTGCCAAACCAACCTGTTCCAGCGGAGAGTTCCTCTCAAAGCAGTCCCATCTCCTTGAGCAGCCCATAGGCGGCGGGATACGGCTGCTGCCACAACCTGCCGAAGGCGAATCTGAATCCCGGAAGTATGCGGCTTTCGTATTTGCCATCCAAGCCTGATGCCACGCTTACGAATAGGCCCTTATCATCCAACTGATAGAACTCAGCCCGTTTGCGGAGGGGATCGATGAGCCAATACTCCCCTACCCCGCCCTTTTCGTACTCGTAAAACTTCTCTCCTCTATCGCGGCTTGCACTTTCAGGACTTACAATCTCTATCACCATATCCGCCGGACCGTCGATGTGATGCTTACTTACGCGACCGGAGTTTGCGGTGAGGAGCAGGAAGAGGTCCGGCGAGCGTCCGGGTAGATCTGGCCCTGTCTTCATGACGAACGGTTCTGAAAAGAGCTCGCCAATTGGCCTCAACTCCAGATAGAGACCGAGAAGCTTGCTGAGGAACATCTGGATACGGTTATTTTCAGCATCGACAGTCAAATAGATGACCTCCCCATCCTCCCACTCGGCGTGAACATCGTCCGGGGTGTTTGCCAGAAATTCCTCGTACGTGACCTTCGCCCCTTGAGGCAAAATTAGGGGAGCTGCGGGGCCGGATTCGATCTGTGTCATGACGGTCACCTATCCCTTCATGGCTCGTAGTTCAGATTGGGTGCGAGCCATCTTTCAACCTCGGCAATGGGCCAACCTTTTCGCGCGGCGTAGTCCTCGACCTGATCGCGCTCGATCTTTCCGACGGGGAAGTACCGGCTGGCCGGATGCGCGAAATAGAGACCGCTGACGGAGCTGGCCGGGAACATGGCGTACGATTCGGTGAGCATGATTCCGGTCGCCTCTTCGGCTTTAAGCAGGTCGAAGAGGGTCTGCTTCTCCGTGTGGTCCGGGCAGGCCGGGTAGCCCGCGGCCGGGCGGATGCCCCGGTACCGCTCGCGGATCAGGTCATCGGTCGTAAGGTCTTCGGCTTTGCCATAGCCCCACTCGTCGCGGGCGATTTTGTGGAGGCGCTCGGCAAAGGCTTCGGCAAGGCGATCCGCAAGGGCTTCGACCATGATGGCGCTGTGGTCGTCCATCTGCGCCTTGAACTCCTCCACTACCTCGCGCATCCCCTGCCCCGCCGTGACCGCGAAGCCGCCTATGTAATCGGACAACCCGGTCTCATTCGGCGCTACGAAGTCGCCAAGCGCGTAGTTCACCTGTCCGTCGCCCTTATCCATCTGCTGGCGAAGCGTGTGGAATCGCGCCAGCACCATGGAGCGCGATTCGTCGGTGTAGGTCTCCACGTCATCACCCACCGCATTCGCCGGGAAGAATCCATAGACGCCGCGGGCAGTTAGCTTCTTCTCGTGAACGATCCAATCGAGCATCTTCAGAGCATCCGCGTAGACCTCGCGGGCGGCCTCGCCGACGATTGGGTCCTCCAGAATGGCGGGATATCGGCCGCGCAGCTCCCACGTATGGAAGAAGGGTGACCAGTCGATGTACGGAACCAACTCTTCCAGCGGATAGTTGTCCAGGATGCGGACACCGGTGAAGGAGGGCTTCGCGATATCTTCGTCTCGCCATTCGATAGGCGTGCGACGGCGGCGCGCCTCCGCGATAGAGAGCATGGCGCGTTCCTGTCGACGGCTCGCGTGCTGTTCGCGCGCAAGCTGCTGCTCGCAGCGGTTCTGCTCTATAAAGGCCGGGCGCTGCTCCGGACTCAGAAGCGCACTCACTACGCCGACGGCGCGGGAGGCGTCCAGCACATGAACCACCGGCCTGTTGTATCCCGGCGCAATCTTAATGGCTGTGTGCGCGCGGCTGGTGGTCGCCCCGCCAATGAGGAGCGGAATCGTGAATCCCTGCCGCTCCATCTCTTTGGCAACGTGGCCCATCTCATCGAGAGAAGGAGTAATCAGGCCGCTGAGGCCCACTATATCGGCGTTTAGCTCGCGGGCAGTGTTCAGAATCTTGTCGGCGGAGACCATGACACCGAGGTCCACGACCTCATAGTTATTGCAGCCCAGGACGACACCGACAATGTTCTTGCCGATGTCGTGCACGTCGCCCTTTACGGTGGCGATGACAATCTTGCCCTGCGCCCGCGTGACGCCGCCCGCCGCCCGAATCGCCTCCTTCTCTGCCTCCATGTAGGGCAAAAGAACGGCCACTCCCCTCTTCATGACGCGAGCGGACTTGACGACCTGCGGCAGGAACATCTTGCCGGAGCCGAAGAGGTCGCCGACGACGTTCATGCCGTCCATCAGCGGCCCCTCGATGACGTTGAGCGGCTTCGGATATTTGAGGCGCGCCTCCTCGACATCCGCCTCCACGTAGTCGGCGATGCCCTTAATGAGCGCGTGTTTCAGCCGTTCCTCGACCGATTCGGATCGCCACGCCAGAGCCTGGGTATCGGACATTTGGTTTCGAGTGCCGGACTTAACCCGGTCCGCATATTCCAGGAGCCGTTCGGTCGAATCCGCGTGGCGATTCAGTAGAACATCTTCTACAAGCTCAAGCAGGTCCCTGGGGATCTCCTCGTAGACGGCCAGCATGCCCGCGTTCACGATGCCCATATCGAGGCCGGCCTTGATGGCGTGATAAAGGAAGGCGGAGTGCATGGCCTCCCGGACCGCGTTGTTACCGCGAAACGAGAAGGAGATGTTCGAGACGCCGCCGGAGACCTTGGCGAGCGGTAGGTTCTGCTTTATCCAGCGAGTCGCCAGGATAAAGTCGACAGCGTAGTTATTGTGCTCCTCTATGCCGGTGGCGACGGTCAGAATGTTCGGGTCGAAGATGATGTCCTGCGGCGGGAAGCCGACCTGGTCCACCAGAATTCGGTAGGCGCGCTCGCACACCTCGATTTTGCGTTGATAGGTGTCGGCCTGCCCGGTCTCGTCGAACGCCATGACGACAACCGCCGCGCCATAACGTCCAATCAGTCGCGCCTGCTCCTTGAATTTGGCCTCGCCCTCCTTGAGGCTGGTGGAGTTGGCGATTCCCTTGCCCGGCACGCACTTTAGTCCGGCCTCGATGACCGACCATTTGGAGGAATCAACCATGATCGGGACGCCATTGATGCCCGGCTCGCCCTGAATCAGCGTCAGAAAGGTGGTCATCGCCTGCTCGGAATCGAGGAGGCCCTCGTCCATATTGACGTCGATGACCTGCGCCCCGTTATCGACCTGCTGCTGCGCAATCGTTAGGGCGGCCTCGTAGTCCCCCGCCAGAATCAGTTTGGAGAACTTCGGCGAGCCGGTGACGTTGGTGCGCTCGCCAATATTCAAGAAATTCGAATCGGGGCGGACGTTCAGCGCGCGCGTCCCGGAGAGACGCAGCAACGGTTCAATGGCCCCCACCCCCCTACCCCCTCCCCCGAATTCAGGGGAGGGGGAGCCAGGAATTGGACGCGGGGCAAACTCCTTCACGGCGTCCGCGATAGCGCGAATATGCTCCGGCGTCGTGCCGCAGCAGCCCCCGATAATGTTGAGCCAGCCGCTGCGCGCCCAATCCGCGAGTTCCGGAGCCATGTCGTCGGGACCAAGATCAAAGCCGGTCTCCGCCAGCGGGTTGGGAAGGCCGGCGTTCGGGTAGGCGCTGACATAGATGGGTGCGTAGCCGGAAAGCTCTTCGATGAAGGGCCTCATGAGGTCCGGGCCGAGGGCACAGTTGAGGCCGACGCTGAGCAGCGGCGCGTGGGAAATGGAGTTCCACATCGCCTCGAGATTCTGGCCGGTCAGGTTGCCGCCGGCGAGATCGGTAATGGTGAGCGACGCCATGAGCGGCAGGCGCGGCTTCCCCTCGTCGTACAGCTTCTGAATCGCGAAGAGCGCCGCCTTCAAGTTGAGCGTGTCGAAAGTGGTTTCGCAGAGCAGCAGGTCCACTCCGCCCTCTATCAGCGCATCGGCCTGTTCGTAATAGGCATCCACCAGCTCATCGAACGTGACATTGCGGAGCGCGGGGTTGTTCGCATTGACCATTACGGTGGCCGAACGTGTCTGCGGTCCCAGCGCGCCCGCGACGAACCGAGGCCGGGATGGGTCTTCCGCCATCTTGCGCTCTACCGCGCTTCGGGCGAGCTTTGCGGCGGTGAGGTTGATCTCGCGGACCAGCGATTCCATGCCGAAATCGGACAGCGAGATCGACGTGCCGTTGAAGGTGTTGGTCTCGATGATGTCCGCGCCCGCATCGAGGTAATGTTTGTGGATATCCTCGATGACGTCGGGACGGGCGAGCATCAGCGCTTCGTTATTGTTCTTGAGGTCGGTCGGGTGATCTGCAAATCGCTCGCCCCGGTAGTCGGCTTCCACGAAGTTATGACGCTGAATCATGGTCCCCATCGCGCCATCGATGATCAGAATGCGTTTTTTCAGCTGTTCCTCGATGGGATGCGGACTGCTCATGTGCTTACCGGACCTTTGCAATTTGTGCTGTCATAGTATCGGTTTGAATTGAGCTTATATGATACCCCACGTTAGAACGGTCAATTGGTCAATCGGTCAACGGGTCAATCGGTCAATCGGTCAACGGGTCAATTGGTCAATCGGTAAACGGGTCAATTGGTCAATGGGTCGCGTTGTTCAGGTATTCCGGTACTCAGGTGTTCAGGCGCGGTGTGGGGCGGATTCGGTCGACGGGTGCGAATAACTTACACACTGGCATGGAAAAGCCGGGGCATGGCGGCCCCGGCTTCGTTATGTCTATGAACTTGTGTAAGCGAGTTATGCGCGGCGGCGACGGAGGAGTAGCCCGAGACCGGTTACACCGATACCGGCGAGCGTTGCATAGGTGCCGGGCTCGGGAACGACCTGACCGTTGATCTGCACCTTTAGGTTATCAATCGCAAGCGCCTGATAAGTCGTTGGCGTTGCGGTCAGGGCCGTGGCCGCATCGGCATACGCGCCGAGCCTGATTTCGTCTATTGTTACATTCGCCTTGAATCCCACCACGCTGCCGACAGGTGCAGTAAAGAACGAATCGCCTAGCAGTACGCCGTTGTTATAGATGAAGTAGTGAAAGTCCGGAGGGTAATTGCCGGTGAATCCGGTTCCTATGTTGAACTCGATAGCCTTGATGTCCGCGCCATCGGCAGCAAGTATGTCGGTCGCGTTGGTTATGCCGCCCGAAGGATAGTGAAATCCCCCGCTAAATCCACCGGCGCCGTTCGCTGGGTCGAAGCCTATGAACGCGGTCTGGGCGACCCTGATAATAAGGTTTCCCTCGGTGTAAGCGGCCAGGTTGGTTCCTGTGATCACAGTGTCGAACGTCGCAATGCGATCCACAGACGTTACCGCCGAGCCGGCTCCAGATGTTAGAGTGACTTGCGCGTTCGTGCGGACGGCAATTGCAGCAAGCACGGCCACGGCAGCGACACCCATCAAAAATTTGTTCATTTTCTCTCCTTCTACACTTTCGGTGTGATTTTCAGTGTGAACATGATATTACTGTCTCACATCGACATTCTGCAAGAACTGTGCCAAATACTGTGCTGGCTCGCAAAAAAAAACGAGGGCGCAGGTCCGCATGAAGAATATTGTTCACCTTAGCGGACTGAACCGGCTTCAGGAGGTCCTGGAGTAGATTCTTCATCACACTATTAGGAGCGACGGCGGCGACGAAGAATTCCCAGGCCGGTCAGGCCGATGCCCGCGAGGGCGGCGTACGTTCCGGGCTCGGGGACCCCATTGTTGACCACTCCGGGAGTAAAGGTGAAGTTATCAAGGGCGAATCCGTAGACACCTGAGTTTCCTGCAAGATTAAGTCCCGTAATGTCCGTGCGGTTGCTCGCGAACCCGAAGAACTGAAGACTTGTCGGCGAAATCGTCGTAGCGAAATCTGCGCCATCTGAAAAGTGGATCGTAACAACCTGCGCGCCGGCCAGACTATTTGCATCAAAACCGAACGCCCCTACGAGACCGACAAACGTAACGGTGAGCGGCCTCGGCACAAAGAGCGAGTCCAGGAATCCGCCAACGTAACCGCCGCCTGCGTCGATATTGAAGAAGTTTGCATTGGGGTTGGGAACGGCGGCAGTGTACGTCACTCCTGCCTTAATGGTGCCGGGGGTAATGCCAATGCCCGGCAGATTGGTGAACGAGTTCAATACGCCGGTCGTGATCGGAAAGTGTTGGACCGGCGTGAAGTCCTCGAGGATTAGAGTTCCGCCGACAGTCGTCGCGAACGTAGTGCGATTGCTGAACTGCGTAATTATCTGGCCTGTCGCGGGCGAGGCGAATACGGCTGTGGAAACTGCAATGACACATGCGGCAAGTCTTCGAAAGGCCGGAATAGAGTATATTCGAGCATTCTCCTTGGTGCGAGGTGATTGTCGAGGTGATAGTCCTGGTTGAACTACTTGTCCTCGTTGTTATTCCGTAATGCAAGAACTGTGCCAATTACCGGGTATACCGGCAAAATAAAATTGCGGGAGCAGGCAATTCTCAGCCGAATATCCGTCCTCCACCAATTTGGCCACATCTCATTTTAATATGGGGTCATTTTCCCTCCGTGATGTCCATTTGCCAAGTTCCACCGCCTCGCGCTTGGATCTGAGTAAGATTCTCGCCTGTCACAAATGCCCTTCACGGCAACCTGAACGGCCGAATAGCGCTGATGAGATTCGCAGCTTGCGGGTGAGTTCTGACAATAACAGCGGGGCGGCTATGGCCGTGGCAAAGAGGATGAGGATGGCTCCTTTTGCGCCTAAAGCGAAGGTGAAGCCTGGGTGTTTGTCGAGCAGGGCGAGGAACAAGGGATGGGCGAGATATATCTGAAGCGAGTTGCGGCCCACATAGCCGAGCAGGTTTCTCAGTCTCCCCTCCCCCACCCCGGCGACGGCGGCCATAACGAGGAGGGACATTCCGGTCGTGAACAGCCATTCCGAACCCTGATAGATCGCGCCGTCGAAGCGAACATGCAAATGCCGGGCCTGGTCAAACGCGGACGGTGCATACCAAAAAAGAGACAGAATAATTGCTGCTAACGCCCAGGGAAACGCGCGGCGCAGAATGTCGCGGGCATGTTCGAATTGCGTGCCGAGGTAGAGACCCAATGCGACTGCGGGTGTGTACCAGAGGATGACGCTTCCGGGCGACGGCAGGCGAAGCCAGAGGCGGTTCGCGAGGTAGGTTGCGATAGTGATAACCACGGCGGCCACGGCGACCGACGCGAAATTCGGCCTGCGGCGAATCACGGGCATAAAGATCGGAAGCAGGAGGAGAAGCTGGATCAACAGGACCATGAAGTAGAGATGCGGGAATGCTTTGCCATACCAGAGCAATGAGAGGATCGAAGCGAAGTGGAATCCCGTCGGATTGTCCAACTTTTGGTAGAAAACATAGACAAGACTCCAAACGACATAAGGCCAGAGGACAGACTGCGCACGCGTTCTGGCATACCGGCGAAGGTCAGATGAGCGGAGCAGGCTGTGCGCGTTGACCATGGCGCTCAGCAGGAGGAAGCTCGGCACCGCGAAGAAACACGCGCGATGAATGGTTATCAGAGCGTACCAGAGGGGCGACTGGCGCGCCAGCTGTTGAAAGATTCGCGGCAGGATGTGAATCGCAAGGACGGCCAGAATCGCAATACCACGGAACGTGTCGATCCATGATTCGTGAATTTTGGATTGGGTATTAGCGCTCGGGGGATCCGTCACGAGAGATGGACAGCCTTTGCCTGAGTTTCAGGGTAGCAATCGAATACTATCTCTTCCCCCATCCACGCAGGAATATCCTGCCTGCCTGCCAGATAGTCAACGCAACCATGTCGGCACATTGAGCACGGGCCGACCTCGTACATTGTCGTTATGAGCTCCGAGCAATCAATTTCACAATTTACTTCCGCCATATCTCTAACGCGGAATCCAAGCTGGTGGAGGTGCCAGAGGTCGAGAGAGCGATCGAACATCAGGTCGAGCAAGGGTACATGGAGCGACTCTAAGTTACGCGTAAGCAGATAGGTTTCCGCGCCAACTGAATCCCGTAAGTCGTATCCAATCATCGTCTCTCCCGTCTCGTTAAGTAAGTGTCCGGGCCCATATAGACTGGCGGGCGCTATTCACTAATGAGAGGAGCTACGCTGGGGACGCCCAGTTTTCGCAGCGTAAACCGGGGATACGGGAGAAGTTTGCAATTTTTCGCGTTACAACTATCCCGTCCCGCTCGATAGCAATTGCGGCAATTCGCAGGTCCATGCCGCCCACGTTTAGCCTCAATGAGCGCAGGAGACGAAATCGCGCGATTGCCGCTTCATCGCAAGTGAGAATATTTAGATTGGCGAGCTTCCGCGTCGTGTCCGCAAGCTGTTCATAGGCGTGAGCCTGTTGAGCGTCGGATTTTGCGCGTCGTATCAGGTCAAACCAACCGGCCAATGGCTCCTCGATTGTGATGACAGTGATGGCGACACTGTCACCATGATCGCGGTCGCAGCTTTCAAGCCGCGCTCGTACATGGGGGTTGCCACGCCGGTAGATCGAAAGCGTATCTGTGTCGAGAATGTAGAGGCTCATCAGGCAGCGTCTTCTCGATCGCGACTCTCCCTGTACGCCTGGATGGCGTTTTGCCACTCATCATAAATCGGTTCGGTCTCCAGATCGCCGGCCAGGGTACGCAACGAGTCGCTTCTGCCGCTCATAGGCGTGACATCCAGCGAAATGACTTCCACTCCTGCGTCGAGCTTATCGTTCACCTTTTCTCGTAAGCGAGATAACGCCTCGTCTCTCGTCGCGCCGTTGGCAGACAGGGAGAAAGGCTCTCCGGTCGCGGCGCGGAATCCATCGTTCGACACGGGTTCGAGCAGTACAGAAATTATCATTGCTTGCTCCTACGGCTCATTGAACTCTATAGATTACTATGCATTTTAACACGGCTGAGAGCGGTAAGCAAATACTCTATCGTTTGAACTTGCGGTCGATCTCGTGGAATGGGACCGTGACGATGATGGGGCGGCCATGCGGGCAGACGTAGGGGTTCTCGGTGTCGGCGAGCTGCGAGAGGAGGCCGGTCATCTCCTCGACAGTGAGCGGGTCGCCGGCTTTGACGGCCATTTTGCAGGCGTTTGTGATGGTGACGTGCTCGCGCTGGACGACCAGGCGGCGGGAGACGGATTGGTGGACCAACTCATCGATCATGTCGCGGAGGACCGATTCGTGGTTCTTGCTGCGGACGTACGCGGGGACGGCGCGTACCATGAATGAATCGCGGCCGAACGGTTCTATCTCCCAGCCGGCGTTGGCGAAATCTTCCAATCTCTGCTGGAGCAGGGTCGCCTCCGCCGTGCCGAGCGCGAGTGTTACCGGCACCGCAAGATGCTGCACCGGGATTCCCTGCTCGCGCCGCTTGACGGTCAGCCGCTCATAGAGGACGCGCTCGTGGGCTACGTGCTGGTCGATGATGGCGATACCATCATCGGTGAGCGCAATGATATAGGTAACCTTTGCCTGCCCGATGACGCGGAAGCCGCGAAGCTGTTCGGCGAACGGACGGGTGGGAGTCTTGAGTCGAGAGTCGAGAGTCGAGTGATCGGCGGCGGGAGTTGATTCCTCCGGCGCAGGTTCCGGCTGGAATTGGGAAAGTGGTTCGCGGGGGGCGAAGGCGTCCACGGCGGCGCGCGCCAGCGATTCAAAGCCGCCTTCCTGAAAGAATGGCTGCGCGGGAGGATGCCAGACCGGCGGATTCCCCTCTCTCGACTCTCGACCCTCGACTCTCGACTCCAAGCTGACGGTCGGCAGAATTCCGTACGCGAGCACCGCTTGCTTGACCGCCTGGCTGACAGCGTGGTGAACCTCGCCGTCGCGCGTGAACTTCACCTCCGTCTTGGTCGGATGCACGTTCACGTCCACCATGTCGGGCGCGATGTCGACGAAGAGCGCGGCGATGGGATAGCGGCTGTCCGGCGTGAGCGAACGAACCGCATTCTCCAGCGCATGACCCAGCAGGCGGCTCTTGATGGGGCGTCGATTCACGAAGAAGAGTTCGTGGGAGCGGCCCGGCCGGTGGGTGTCCGGCGTGCAGAGGAAACCGGTGACGTTGAGGCCGGGCGATGCAAAGCCGACCGGGATGAGCTTGCGGGCAATGTCGCGGCCCCAGACGGCGGCGAGCGCGCCAAGCGGCTCCCCTCCCCCAGGCGTCGAAAGTATCTCCGTCCCGTTATGCGCGATTCGGAACGCGATGTTCGGATTCGCGATGGCAAGGTGGCCGACCGTCTCGACCGCACGGGCAAGCTCGGTAGGCGTCGATTTCAGGAATTTGAGGCGCGCGGGCGTGTTAAAAAACAGGTCCTCGACGGTGGCGATCGTGCCTTCCGTCGCGCCGATGTGCTCTATCGATTCAATGTCCCCGCCGTGCACGAGAATTCGGATTCCCGCGTCCTCGTCGCCCGCTTTGCTGGTAAGCGTGAAGTGAGAGACGGACGCGATGCTGGGAATGGCCTCGCCTCGGAAGCCGAGAGTTCGGATTGCAAAGAGGTCGTCGGCAGACTGAATCTTGGACGTCGCGTGGCGCTGAAGTGCTAGCACAGCGTCCTCCGCGCCCATGCCGCAGCCATTATCCGCCACCTCTATTCGCCGCTTGCCCCCCTCCTCCAATGACACCGCGATTCGCGTCGCGCCCGCATCGACAGAATTCTCGACGAGCTCCTTGACGGCGGAGGCGGGCCGCTCGACGACCTCGCCTGCGGCAATGCGGTTGGCGGTGTTGTCGTCGAGGAGCCGAATGCGGTTAGTCATGACTCATTATAACCGCAAGAAATTAAACCACGGCGAGCACGGCGAAACGACGAGAAGGCAGGGCCACTGTAGTCATAGCCGCGCCTTTCCGCCGTGCTCGCCGTGTGCGCCGTGGTTCATAACTCTCAGGCGCGCTGCTGCGGTGTCGTGATGTCGGGAACGTCGACGCCCAGCGCGGTCGCAAGGTCGATCTGGTGCTCCTGCTCCTGGACGAGTATACGCCGGATGTTCTCAGCGAGGGCGTACTCCCCCAGCGCTTCGCACTGCTTTACACGCACGCGGTAGTTCGCGATGGTCTCGTTCTCGTTATCGAGGTCGAACCGAAGCATCTCCACCGCCTTATCGGATGTCTTGACCGGTTTTGCAACTACTGTCGGCATGCCGCCGAGATAATCTATCTGTTTCGCGATAAGTAGCGCGTGCTGAAGCTCCTCGCCAGCGTGAACTTCGAGCTCGGCGGCGATATTCATGTATTGCGCGCCTTTGAGAACCTGAGAGTAGTTCACGTAGGCGATGATCGCCTGGTATTCGCGGGAAAGGTCCTCGTTAAGTAGATCGATCAGCTTCTTGCGCGTGATAGCATCGGATGGAGTTTCTGGCATCGTGGCCTCCTGGTTGGTGTTGTGTTTTTGTTTGTATTTCATATAGGTACTACAAATCTTTTACGCACCTGCAGCTTCGCGTGTTACCATCGGGATTCCTGTATAGGTCTACATACGGACGAGTAAGCAGGCAGCGGGACAATTCTACTGCGCGTTCCTGGCGGAGCGCATTCGTTCCGTTTTTCACAAACGCGTTGACGCTCCGTCCAGCCACAGGTATAATTGGCTGTCAGCAGTAGTCGTCGCGCTAAACATCCCGCGTGAGCTTGAGGTTATAGATTTGACGAGTGCATCGATTGGGCGAGTGCCGGTTCCGACTCTTGAGCGGCTTGCCACATATCTTCGCTACCTGGTAGACCTTCAGCACGATAACGTGGAGACCATCTCCTCCGCCGAAGTGGAGGAGCAGACGGGTATCAACGCGGCGCAGTTCCGCAAGGACCTCTCCTATTTTGGGGAGTTCGGAAAACCCGGCGTAGGATACAACGTCGAGGACCTTCAAAACCGCATCGCCCGCATTCTCAAGATCGACCAGGAGCAGCGCGTCCTTCTTGTCGGGGCCGGTAATCTCGGCTCGGCGCTCGTTGGCTATCCGGGCCTAAAGGAGCATCGCTTTAACGTCGTCGCCGTATTCGACAACAATTTCGCTAAAATCGGCCGCAAGCTTTGGGATATGGAGATTCTAGACATCTCCCGCATTGCCGAGGTTAACGCTCAGCTTAGAGCGAAAATCGCCATCGTGGCGGTGCCGCGCCCCGCCGCACAACAGGTCACGAACGAGTTGATCGAATCCGGGATTCGCGCCATCCTTAACTTTGCGCCCACAATCCTTCGAGTGCCGGAGGCGGTGGTCGTGCGAAACGTCTCCTTCCTCCAGGAGCTGGCCGTCCTCTCCTATCATCTTTCCCACGAGAGTTCCGATACTCCTCCGTCGGAACCCATCGAAACCTGAAGCAGGCATGGAGCAGACCTGAAGCAAGCCTGAAGAAGGCACCCATGATTCGCTATCTCCCCGTCGCGATGAACGTTGAAGGGTGGCGCTGCCTGGTGGTCGGCGGCGGGACTGTTGCCGCGCGACGCGTGGAAAGTCTGCTGGAAGCCGGCGCCCTTGTGACCGTGGCCGCGCCCAGAATCTCTCCGAGTCTGGCCCGCCTCGCGGAATCGGCAGTTATACATCACGTCGCTTCCACTTACCAGCCCGCGCTGCTCGCCGATATTCGCCTCGTGGTAGCGGCGACGGATAGGCCTGAAGTGAACAGCGCCGTCACGGAGGATGCGCGCTTAAGAGGCATTCTGGTCAATGACGCGGAAACTCCCGAGCGGGGCGATTTCGTAATACCCTCCGTCCTTCGCCGCGACGAACTGCTGATCAGCGTGACCACGGGGGGTGGCAGCCCGGCTCTGGCGCGCGGGATTCGCGACCGGCTGGCCTCGCAGTTCGGTCCTGAATGGGGAGACTATGTAGCATTGCTGCGGGAGACGCGCCAGCTCGTCCTGGGCGCGGTGGAGGATGCCGCCCGCCGCAAAGAGATATTGAACGCCGTTGCCTCGGACGAAACACTCTTGAGCTTGTTACGGGAAGGCCGCGGCGATGAAGCCCGGGCCAGGGCGCACTCGTGCATTTCGCAGTTATAGGACTGAACCATCGCACCGCTCCTATCGAGGTGCGCGAGCGCTTGACGTTCCCGGACAGCCGGCTGCCCCACGCCCTCAGCGCACTCGCCGAGCGACCCGAATTTGTCGAATCCGCGATTCTATCCACCTGCAACCGCACGGAAATATACACGGTAATCCCCCACCCCGGCCATGAGCGCGCCGTCCAACAGTTTCTTTCCGAATACCACGACGTCCCCGCGGCGGACTACGCCGCCCACGTTTACGCGCATCACGACACGGATGCCGTCCGCCACCTCTTTAGGGTCGCGTCGGGACTCGATTCCCTGGTCCTGGGAGAGGGGCAGATACTCAAGCAGGTTCGCGACTCCTTCACGGCCGCCTCGGACGCAGGCACGGCAGGTAAGCTGCTGAGCGGCCTGTTTCGCGCGGCTATCGCAACCGGAAAACGTGCCCGTACCGAGACCGAAATCGGCAAGGGAGGATTCTCCGTAGGTCATGCGGCCGTGGATCTCGCCCGCTCCATCTTCGGATCGCTGAACGGCGCGACGATTCTCATCCTGGGCGCTGGGAAGATGAGCGAGTTGACCGCGCGCCATCTGGTCGCCAGCGGGGTCAAATTCGTAATAGTGGCGAATAGAACATTTGAGCGCGCGGCTTTTCTTGCTGAAAGGCTCGGCGGGTCGGCCATCCGCTACGACGAGTTCCCGGACGCCATGATTCGGTCGGACATTGTGATAAGTTCTACAGCCTCCCCCCACCCCATCGTGACCATGCCGCTGCTCAAGCCCGTGATGCGCAGCCGGCGGGGACGCCCGCTTCTTCTTATCGACATCGCCGTGCCGAGGGACATCGCGCCCGAGATTGACAGGCTCGATAACGTCTTCCTGAAAAATGTCGACGATCTCGAAGAGGTCGTTTCCGACATGGCGCGTGAGCGCGCGGGAGAAATTGCGAGCGTAGAGACTATCATTGCGGAGGAGACGGACAAGTTTACAGCGTGGTGGCGGTCGCTCGCAGCGGCCCCGGTTGTGACACAACTTCGCGCCAAGCATGAGGAGATTCGGTTGAGCGAGCTGATACGGCTCCGCAATCAGATGCCCGACCTGCCAGACCGTGCATGGCAGAACATTGAAGCGGCCATGAAATCGCTCACGAATCGCATCCAACGGGACCCGATCGAGCGGCTGAAGCAGGCCGCTCATAGCGACGCAGGCGATTCGAATTCGCCAGATCTGATTGGAGCGGCGCAGGAGATATTCGCGCTCGATATTCAGAGCTGTCTGCGAAAGGGCGGCATGGCGGAGGAACCGGGCGCGGACGCAGGGAACACAGAGTCCACCCGCTCATTTGAAGAGGAGGCGGAGTTATGAGCGCTATCCTCCTGCACGCGTTCGCTCTGGCATTCTATATTTTGGCGGGTATCTTTTACGGGGCCAACCTGTCCCTCAGGACGCCCATACACACACGACGCGCCCGGATATTCTTCGTAATTGCCGTGGGATTGCATACCGCCGCAATCGGCGCGCACTGCGTGATTACCCGCCAATCGCCGTTCGCAGGTTCCTACGGGACCCTCTCCGTGGCGGCATGGGCCGTCGCCCTCATCTTCCTGCCGCTCGAGTTTCGGACCAGAATTCCGTCGCTGGGCGCGCTCGCCGCGCCAATCTGCTGCCTCCTGCTCTTCGGCGCGCTCGCGGCGTCCCGGCTGCCCACAATGGAGGCCGCGCAGGCGGTGGAAATGCGGCGGGGCATCATCAGCATGCATGTCATGCTTATTATCTTCAGCTTCGCGTTTTTCGCGCTGGCGGCTTGCTGCGCGATCCTCTATGTCTGGCAGTACGGGCTGTTGAAGCGGCACCACCAGGGCGCTCAATTTCAGCGCCTCCCACCATTGGAGACCGTGGACTCGATGGCGTACCATCTTGTTGCCTTTTCCCTCCCCATGCTCACGCTGGGACTGGCCCTGGGCATGGTGCGCGCGGTCGCCCTGCACACCAACTGGCTCGCGGATCTCAAGACAATCGTCTCGTTCGCGGCGTGGCTGGTCTATGGGGGGTATCTGGCAGCGCGCCTGCTTGGCGGCTGGCGCGGCGCCCGGCTTAACTATCTTCTTATCGCGGGGCTGCTGGTCACCCTCGCGCTCTACTTCGTGCCCTCCGCTACGCACCGGTTTTCCGGATATTGGTAAGGTACAATGAGAACTATTCGCGTTGGCACCCGAGGCAGTCAGCTTGCGCTCACGCAGACGAATCAGGTACTCGGCAGACTCCGTAATCTGCATCCCGAAATGGTTTTCGAAGCCATTGTCATCAAGACGACGGGCGATCAGCGCCAGAACATCCCTTTCAGCGAAGTGGGCACGAAAGGAATGTTCGTCAAAGAGATTGAAGAGGCGTTGCTGGCCGGCGAGATCGATTTCGCGGTTCACAGCCTCAAGGATATGCCGGGCGAGTTGCCGGCGGGGCTTGCGCTGGGCGCGGTCCCGCCGCGCGAGGATCCCCGCGACGCGCTGCTTTCCCGCAATATGCGACTGATAGAGCTTCAAGAGGGCGCGACGGTTGGTACCAGCAGCGTCCGCCGGCAGATTCAGATTCGCGCCGTCCGCCCCGACCTCCATGTACAGGAACTGCGCGGAAACCTGGACACCCGCATTCGCAAGTTGGCCGAAGGCCAATATGACGCCATCATTCTCGCCTGCGCCGGTCTGGACCGCATGGGCTGGTCGGACCGCATTGCGGAGCGGCTCTCCGCCGAGATTTCCATTCCGGCTCCGGGCCAGGGCGCGCTTGCGCTCGAAGCGAGAATCGGCGATTCGCGCGCAGCGGACGTGCTTGCGCCGCTCCATGACCGCGACACGGCGGACTCGATTACCGCCGAGCGCGCGTTCCAGGCAGCCCTGAATGCGGGGTGCAGCGTTCCCGCCGGGGCGTATGCGACCGTGCACGGCGACACTCTGCATATAATCGCTTTTCTATCCGGCGCGGATGGCTCCGATCTGCGGCGAACCGAAGCAACGGGAAGCCGCCTCGAAGCCGGGGACATTGGGCGGCAGGCGGCGGAACGCCTCCTTCGCCACGAATGAATGACTCATGTTACGCAGCAGACATCCGAGGATGGGCTCGTGCGAGGGGCTGTCGGCCCTTAACTAAGTATCTGTGGGGCCTTCGGCCTCATGTCCTCCTTCGAGGACATCAACTGCAATATGATCGGAATGATCGGAACACTTACGTTACCGAATTCTCCGCGAAGGCGGAGACGAAGCGGCGTAGACGCTCCTCAGCGAGGGCCGAAAGCCCCTCGCTTTCGCGCGAGTTGGCTTGTGTTCGCCTGCCTGCGTAACGTGACTGAATGAATACAGGCCTGAAAGAGAGACCATGGCTTCGGCCCGCGACCAGCATCCCGTAGATATCGCAGATTCCGTAGACTTTCTCGTCATTGGCAGCGGTATTGCCGGGCTGACATTCGCCCGGTTGGTCTCCGGCCACGGCAAGACCCTCATTCTCACGAAAAAGAATCGGGCCGAATCCAACAGCAACTATGCCCAGGGCGGCATCGCGGGCGTCATGTCGGACGACGACGATGTCCGGCTTCACGCGGAAGACACGTTGGTCGCGGGCGCGGGCCTCTGCCATCCCGACGCGGTAGATATACTCGTAACCGAGGGTCCGGAGCGAATTCGCGAGCTGATGGAATTGGGCGCGCATTTCAGCATGGCCGCCGGCTCCGGCGGTTCCCCTACCCTCTCGCTGGGCCGCGAGGGCGGCCACTCTCGGAACCGTATCATTCACGCGGCGGACCGCACCGGCTGGGAGTGCGAGCGCACGCTCCTGGCAGCGGTTAAAGATTCGGACGATCTGCGCATTCTGGAACACTACTTCGTTCTGGACCTTGCTCTGAACGACTGCGGGCGCTGCATCGGCGCATACGCGTTGGACCCGGCCACAGGAGGCGTGCACCTGTTCCGCGCTCGGGCGACGCTGCTGGCGACCGGTGGCTGTGGCCAGGTATACAAGCACACCACTAATCCGGCAATCGCGACTTGCGACGGCGTGGCAATGGCGTGGCGGGCGGGCGCGAATGTTGCGAACATGGAGTTCATCCAGTTCCACCCGACGGCGCTCTACCACCCCGAAGGCCATTCGTTCCTGATTACGGAAGCGGTCCGTGGCGAAGGCGGGATTCTGAGAACCGCGAGTGGCGAAACGTTCATGGAGGACTATCACCCGCTGGGAGCCCTTGCGCCCCGCGACATCGTGGCGCGCGCCATCCATGCGGAGCGGTTGAAGCGGGGCGAGCCCTGCGTCTATCTAGACATCACTCATCTCGACGCGGACTTCATTCGCGAGAGGTTTCCCACCATCTATGAGAGATGCCTCGCGCTCGGTATCGACATCACGCGCCAGCCGATTCCCGTCGTTCCCGCGGCGCACTACGCATGCGGCGGAGTCCAAACCAATCTCTTCGGCCAGACGACAGTTCCCGGTCTCTTCGCGGCGGGGGAGGCCGCCTGCACCGGGGTCCACGGCGCAAACCGACTGGCATCCAACTCGCTGCTGGAGGCGATGGTATTCGGGCATCGCGCCGCGAACCGCGCAGTGGAGACAGATTCCCCGGATGAGGACGATCCACGGCCACGTTACCAGAATGCAGTCGGCACGGATTCGCCCACAGCAGCGGAGGTAGCAAGGCTGCGCGCGAATCTACAATCTGTGATGAACGACCGCGTCGGAATTGTGCGAACGACCGCGGACCTCGATGCCGCGCTAGAGGCGGTGCAGAGTTTGGGCGTCAGAGTCCGCGGTCTGGAGTCGGAATCGCACCCGTCACCCGAATTGGCCGAGCTCTCGAATCTGACGACGGTCGCCGAGCTTATCCTACGCTCAGCGCTGCGGCGCAAGGAGAGCCGCGGCCTCCACTATACGACCGATTACCCGGAATCTATCGAATCGGAACGGCACGATACCGTCCTCAATATTCGTAATAGTGATCGGAATTGACGTTTCGTAGGGGCGAATAAATCGCAGCGGAACTTTTGATTGCTGCACCCAACCATTGCCGCGATTTATTCACCCCTACTACAACCGTCGCGCCGCCGCCCATACTCCCCCTCCCGTTCCGGGAGGGGGCCGGGGAGTGGGCAACGGATCAAATAAGGACCAACATATGAAACGAATCAAACGAACACGCTTAATGTTATGCGCCGGGCTCATATCCGCAGCGGCCATCGTACAGGCGCAGAAGACGCCTAAATATCCCCTGGAACAGTTCCGCTTGAAGAACGGTCTCCGGGTCATTCTCTCCGAGGATCACAACGCGCCCGTGGTTGGGCTGGCGCTTGCCTACGACGTCGGCTCGCGGAGCGAGGCGAAGGGCCGGACTGGATTTGCGCACCTCTTCGAGCATATGATGTTCCAGGGGTCCGCGCACGTCGGCAAATTCGAGCACCCGCGAATCATCGGGTCGGCTGGCGGCGTGATGAACGGATTCACGCGCACGGAAGACACGACCTACATCGAGACCGTCCCGAGCGAAAAGCTGCCTCTCATCCTCTGGTTGGAGGCCGACCGCATGCGTTCGCTCGCGGTTACGGCGGAAAACCTCAAGAATCAGCAGGAGGTCGTGAAGGAAGAGAAGCGGCTCAACTACGACAACGTGCCCTATTCGACCGCGCGCCGCGTGAGGCTGCCGGAGCTGGCCTACGCCAACTACGCCAATCAGCACTCCACCATCGGCTCGATGGAAGACCTGAACGCCGCCACGCTTTCCGACGTGCAGGGCTTTTTCAAAACCTACTATGCTCCCAACAATGCGACCCTTGTGCTGGTAGGCGACCTAAACCCGAAAGAGGCGCGCAAGCTCATAACGCAGTATTTCGGCGACATTCCCAGCCAGCCCGCGCCGCCGCGCGCCGATGTATCGGAGCCGAAACAGACCGACGAGCGCCGAGACGTGTACTCCGACCCACTTGCCCGAATTCCCGCGGTCATGATCGCCTGGCATGGTCCCTCTCTCGGCGACCCGGATTCCTATGCCGCGGACATCCTCATGGACATCGTGTTCGGGGGGGAGACCTCGCGCGGGTATCAGGATCTCGTAAAGAAGCGGCAGATGGCGCTCGCTTTTCAGGGCGGTCTCGAAACGCAGCGCGGACCGAGCCTGTTCTCTCTTTTCTGTGTCTACCGGCCCAGCGTCAGCGCCGCCGATATGGAGAAGGCGATCTACGAGCAGATAGAGGCGATTCAGAAGAACCCGCCCTCCGCGGACGAGCTTCAGCGCGAGAAAACGCAGCTAAAGGCCGCGAAAATACGCGCCGCGGGGCCGTTTTCCGGTTTCGGCCCGGTCCTTGGGCGAGCAATCGAGATAGCGGACTACGCGGTATTCCAAAACAACCCCAATCTAATCAATACCGAGTTGGATAGATATATGGCGGTCACGCCGGAGCAGGTTCAGGCCGTGGCCCGAAAATACTTCACCCCGGAGAACCGGTCGGTTATCCAGGTCAAGCCGGGCGTGAATCCGGCTCCCAACGCGCGGCAGGGAGGCGCCGGTAAATGAGAATATCAAGCACGCTCCTGACATCTGCCGTTGTTGCACTGGGCGCTCTTATCGTCATGTCTCCGCTGTTTGCACGGGCGCAGGGTTTTCCCTCCGCGCCTCCGCCCGACCTCGCGATCCGGCCCTATGTCCCCCCGAATATTGTGCGGCGCACGCTGCCGAACGGACTCCGCATGGTCATCGCGGAGCAGCACAACTCGCCCCTCGTCACCATGCGGCTCTCTCTGCCGGCCGGCTCAGTAAGCGATCCGTCGAACCAGCCCGGCCTCGCGTCGTCCGTAGCTGCGCAGTTTACCGCCGGGACGGACAAGTACACGAGCGTCCAGCTGCACGAAGCGGTCGAGGACCTCGGCGGAACGCTCGGCGTCGGCGCTGGGTCGGACTTCACCACGCTGTCCACTTCCGTTCTGTCGGAAAACTTCAACCCTATGACCGACCTGATGGCGGACGTGATTCTTCATCCGACCTTCCCCGATTCAGAGCTAAAGGTTTACAAAGGCTTGCAGCTTCAGGGGCTAGTGGTTCAGCGGCAGAATCCTGGCTTCCTCGCGCAGGAGCAGATTTCACGCGCGCTCTACGGCAGCCACCCCTATGGAGTGGTATCGACTACGGCCCAGGCGATAAACGCGCTCACGACCGAGAAATTGTCGACCTTTTACCGGGAGAGGTATATACCGCAGGGTTCCGTGCTCGTAATCGTGGGCGACGTGAATCCAGCCAGGGCGTTTGCGCGGATCGAAAAGACGCTCGGCGGCTGGAAAAGCGCGGGACCCGCGGCATCGGCTTCCGCGCAGTATCCCCCGCCGCCGACGCGAGACGCGCGAGAAGTGATTCTCGTGAATCGTCCTGGCTCGGTCCAGTCCAACATCGTGTTTGGAAACCTTGCCATAAAGCGGAACGACCCCGATTACTATGCTCTCAGCGTTGCCAACGTGATTCTGGGAGGCGGCTCCAGCTCGCGACTCTTCAACAATGTGCGAGAAAAACAGGGGTACGCCTACGACGTTTCGAGCAGCCCGGCTCCCCGCGCGCTCGCCGGCGACTACACCCTCAGCGCGCAGACCCGCACGGACGTAACGGCGGCGGCTTTGAAGGAGATGCTGGCCGAAGCGGAGCGGATTCGCGCCACGCCCGTCACGGATGCCGAGCTGAAGTCCGCGAAGAGCTACCTGTCCGGCGTCTTCGTCATTAGTCTTACGTCGCAAAACGGCGTGGCGGACCGCCTGCTGGCCACGGAGCAGTACGGCCTGCCGCAGGACTATCTGACCACCTATCGCGACCGGATAGCAGCCATAACGCCCGCCGACGTGCTGCGCGTGGAATCGAAATATCTCCAACCGGATAAATTCGCCATCATAATCGTCGGCGACGCGGACAAGCTGCGGGACAGCCTGCGTCCGTTCGGTCCTCTCACGGAGCCGAAATAGAGCTGCTCCCACGGGTTTCAACCCGTGGATCCTAACCCGTGCGGACAATCTATGAGCGCACCCAATTGACCCCGCATAACGAATGACCAAAGGAATCGTCTATCTTGTCGGCGCGGGTCCCGGTGATCCCGGCCTGCTTACCCTGCGCGGCGCGGAATGCCTGCGCCGCGCGGATGTTGTCGTGTATGACCGCCTCGCACATCCCGACCACCTTCGCCACGCACGCCCTGATGCGGAGCGCGTCTACGTGGGGAAGCAGGCGGCGCGGCACACCCTGAAGCAGGAAGAGATCAATTCTCTGCTAGTCGAGAGCGCGCTGGCGGGCAAGACCGTCTGCCGGCTGAAGGGCGGGGACCCCTACGTATTCGGTCGGGGCGGCGAAGAGGCGGAAGCCTGCCGGGCGGCGGGAATCCGGTTCGAGGTGATACCGGGTATCACGTCCGCGATCGCTGCACCGGCATACGCGGGGATTCCGGTTACCCACAGGGATGCCTCGTCCTCCTTCGCCGTAATCACCGGCCACGAGCGCGACGACTCGCGCGAATCCGGTACACGAACGCCAGGTCAGGCCGAGCAGCGGCGTAACTGGGCGCACATCGCCTATGCGGCGGACACCCTCATATTCCTCATGGGTGTGGAGAATATCGCAGAAATCTCCTCGAAGCTGATCGAGAATGGGCGCGCGGCGGAGACGCCGGTTGCTCTCGTCCGCTGGGGCACGTGGCTTGCCCAGCAGACGCTTGTCAGCACGCTCGGAAATGTGGTCGAAGAGGTCAAACGGCAGGGATTCACGGCTCCCGCTGTGACGGTGATCGGCGAGGTCGTAAATCTGCGGGATACCCTCCGGTGGTTCGACACGCGTCCCCTGTTCGGCAGACGTATCCTCGTCACCCGCGCCCGCGAGCAGGCCAGCGCGCTGTCCGACCTACTATGGGAGCAGGGAGCGGAGCCGGTCGAATTCCCGGTCATTAAAATCGTTCCAACCACCGACCATCAAGAGCTTGACGCCGCCCTCTCCCGCCTGCCTTCTGTATTCCGGCTTCCGGTTTCCGACTTCCGTCTTCCCTACGACTGGGTCGTTTTCACCAGCGCGAACGCCGTCCGGGCGGTTTCGGAGCGGCTCGAGGCGCAGGGGCTGGATGCGCGCGCTTTCGGCAGCGCGCGCGTCGCCGCTATCGGTCCCGCTACCGCAGAAGCGTTGCGCAATATCGGTATTCGGGCGGACTTCGTGCCCACGCAGTTTGTAGCCGAATCGGTCTTCGAGGAGTGGCCGGATAAACAGATGGCCGGGAAACGAGTCCTGCTGCCCCGTGCCAAAGAAGCGCGAGAGCTTCTGCCCGTCCGTCTCCGCGAAATGGGAGCGGTCGTCGACGTGGTCACCGCCTACCAGACAGTCCGGGATGCAGGAGCGGCCGAGGAGGTGCGGCAGCACCTTCTGGACGGCGAGATCCACGCGGTCACCTTTACCAGCTCTTCTACCGTTAAGAATTTCGTGGAGGCCATCGGGCCGGAGCACGTTCCGGAAGCGTTGTCGAAAGTCGTGGTGGCGTGTATCGGACCGATTACTGCCGAGACCGCGCGGGAAATGGGCATCGCGCCTGCCATCGTATCCGACGAGTTCACGATTCCCGGCCTGGTCGATGCGCTCGTGGCCGCGCTCGGCCCGCAAGGCTCGACGCAGGAACCTCACGCCGAATGATCTTTGCCAGTGTCCTCCCCTCATGACGGAACCCAACGACCAACAATCTGATTTCAGCACGGGCCGATGGCGCATCGCGTGCGTCTTCGTGCTGGCTGCGGCGATTCTGATATACGCGGGCTCCTGGACCGGCGCGCTGGTATGGGACGATCACTATCTGGTAGACGGCAGCGCAATAGGCGGCGGGAAATCGCTGCTCAGCTGTTTCACGACGCCCTTCCTGAACCACTACTTTCGCCCTCTCATCTCCGTCTTCTTCTTTTTCGAGCGCAAGCTGTGGCACGACAGCCCCCTCGGCTATCGGATCGTCAGCACTCTTCTGCACGCCGCCGCGACCGGCCTGCTCCTCGGCCTGCTCCGCGATGCTTTCGACAGCAGGCGGGCGGCGCTGGCAGGGACGCTCTTGTTCGCGCTTCAGCCGGTGCAGATCGGCGCGGTCGCCTGGATCGGCGGGCGTACGGACGCGCTGTGCGAAATCTGGCTGCTTCTCTTCGGCTGGTGCCTCGTTCGTGCCGCGCAGACCGTCTCCGCGCGAAGAGGAAAACTGCTGGGATGGGCGGTCATCTTCTTTACGCTGGCGGTATTCACCAAGGAGCAGACTCTCGCGCTTTTGCCGCTGGTGCCGCTGGCGTTCCGGTGCTGGAAGCCCCGCGACGGAGCCAACCTCAGCAATTCGGAGTTTGTCTTTACGCTGCCGTTCGCGGCTATCTGCGGCGTATATCTCGTCCTCGGCTACCACCTCGGCATGCCCAGACCGTCTTTCTTTCCATTAAGTATGGGGGAATACTTCGCGCAGGCCGGTCAAATCCTCGCCTACTACACGCTTGTTCTTCTCGTCCCCACACCGCAGCTGCTGCATACACTCAGCCTGGGCGCGCTGGAGCAGGCAGGCGCATGGCCTGTCGTGCTCGGTTACTGCTCCCTGGCGGCGTGCGCATTCTTACTCTGGAAATGGCGACGAAGCAATCCCGCCTGCGCCTGGTTCCTTGCGCTCGCGGTCCTGTCGCTCGTGCCGGTCAGCGGATTCGTTCCGCTGCCGTTTCTCCTCGTGGCCCCCTATCGCGCCGCAATCGCGGGCATCGGCGTGGCGGCGCTGGCCGGACGATGGCTCGCCGGATCGCGGGACCGCGCAAGTTCACCAGCGCTTAATCGTCGCCCTTCCCCTGCCCTCCCCTCTTTGATTCTGGGGGCGATACTACTGTGGCAGGGCGGCCTGACGGCTTGGGGCGCGATACAATGGAGAGACGAGGTGACGCTTTTCCATCGCATTGTCCGGGCTGATCCCGACGGAATCGTGACACGATACATCCTTGCATCCATGGTGGGCGACCGCGGAAACTATGGCGAAGCCGCGACAGAGCTTGAAGCGACGCTTCAAAACCTGTTCGGCTCGGACGCATGGAAGAATGCCGATACGGCCGCCCGCGCGGTACGCGACGACCCGCGAATACTTATGCGCGCCCGGCAGAATCAGGGCAGCACGGATGAGCCTCACATCTGGCTGGCGTTCAATTACAACACGCTCGCGCACGTCTATCTCAAACAGGGCCAAACATTCGCCGGGCTGGCGGCATACAGGGCGGCGGAGGCCATGACCCCGCGAGACGCGGAGATTCAATCTGGAATCGGGTATTGCGAGGGACTTCTCGGTCACGATGATGAGGCGGTCCGGCGGATGAAGGCCGCGCTGTCTCTCGACCCGAATCAGGCTTATGCGCACGAATGGCTGGGCCGCTACTATGTAAGATTGGCAAACTGGGACGCCGCGGTACCGCAATTGAGGGCGTGGGCGAAAGCCGTACCGGATTCCGCGGACGCGAAAACACTCCTGCGAGACGCGGAGGCACAGTCCGACCGGCGCAAATCGCTTAAATCCGGCGGTCTGTTCCACCAGCCCTGATGTTGAGCAACGCGGACTGCGACCCACAGAAACAGGTCCGCAACCTCCGCCTATGCTCCCCCTCCCGTTCCGGGAGGGGGCCGGGGGCGGGTAACCCGTAGACCGGAAACTCGCCGCACCACTCCTGCGTACGAAACGATGTGTCATAATTGTGTCATATCACTCGCGAATCACCTGCCATACCTATGGGAAGGTTTGCCGACGCATGGCTGAACAAACGGACTCGAATCGAGCCGGAGCGCGACGAGCGGTTCCGGAAACGCCTCATACAATACGGCTGGCGGAAGTGTCGGGCATACCGATTCGCCTGCACTACTTCTTTCTGCTGTTCCTCGCGTGGATCGCCTTCAGCAGCTCAGGACCTAATCGCCTGCTCGGAGTGCTTACGCTCGTTGGCATTTTCACGTGTGTCGTGCTGCATGAGCTGGGGCACAGCATTATCGCGCAGCGCTTCGGCATTCGCGTGAGCGAGATTGTCCTCTATCCCATCGGCGGAGTGGCGAGGATGGAGAAGATGCCCGCCCCGCGCGCCGAGCTATGGATCGCGCTGGCGGGGCCCGCAGTGAACGTCGTAATTGCCATTGCCCTGTTCGCGGCGCTGCAATTCACGACCGGCCTTGCGCCCTGGGACCAGATATGGCTGACGCCCGGACACTTCTGGCAGAAGCTGCTGCACGCGAATCTGCTGCTCGTCGGATTTAACTTGATTCCGGCCTTCCCCATGGACGGAGGCCGCGTCCTGCGTGCCCTCATGGCGATGGCAATGGGCGAGACGCGTGCAACGGAGATAGCCGCGACGATCGGTCAGGTTCTGGCGCTTGGCCTCGGCCTGCTTGGCGTTTTCTCAGGCAACCTCTTCTGGCTGCTTATAGCAGTGTTCGTCTTTATGGCGGCTGGGCAAGAGGCGGCAATGTATCGCGGAAAGGCTTTCTTAGAAGGTCTGCACGTCAGCGACGCAATGATCACCGACCTGCGAACGCTTCCGGTCGGCGCGACCCTGGGCGACGCGCAGGATCTCCTGCTCCACACGTCTCAGACCGATTTCCCGGTCGTGCACGGCGACGAAGTGGTCGGCCTGCTCTCCCGCATCAAACTGTTTCAGAGCCTGCGCGAAAAGGGCCCTTCGGAATATGTAGCCGGCGCGATGGAGCGCGACTATCCATCGGTCGGCCCCGATGACGATCTCCAGGAGGTGGCGGCCGACATGCAGGGCGGTCAACAATCCTGCGTGCTCGTAATGGAGAATGGCAGGCTGGCGGGCATGGTCACGATGGAGAATCTTGCCGAGCTGCTCATCCTGCGGCAGATAATGCAGCAAGCCCCGGCAGGCAGGCGGGCCTAGCGCCATTCGGTTCCAAACAAAGCTGATGGGCGGCGCCCCATGGACGCCGCCCATCGGCATGTCTAACTGATACCTCTCGGCCGATTGTACGAGCTATCGCCCACCCGTAGGGCGCAACCTCCGCGTTGCGCCGTGTCCTTGACTTAACGCCCTGCCGTGTCCTTGACTTAACGCGTTTCGCCGTGTCTTTGAAGGTTAGGATAATTCGTTGGGATGTCCCCAATAGAAATGCGCTGAGCCAATAACTGGTATTTTTACCAAAAACAAAACAAAAAATGAAACTTAGGCGGTACGCACTGTATTTTTGGCATGTTTCATGCAAGGTAGTGTGACGTGGATAGGCGCGTCAATGGACGAGAATTGTACTTGCATAGAGGCAAACAAATCCAGACACGCAGGCTCAAAGTCAGAATTCGATTCACGTCCGGCTGGTAGGTCAGGGGGGAGGTTAACCGGCGACCGCGCGTTTTCGGCCTGACGCTTAAGTTTTTCGTTGTATGGGGCCTAGAAAGGGATATTCAAAATGAAATTCAAATACCTGCTCGTCATGGCGCTCGTCGGCTTACAAGCGCATGCTGGAGCACAACTATTCTCTCTGGGCACTGCCCAGAGCTTTGCGGTACTGGGTGGCTCGGCGGTGACCAATACCGGCTCATCCGTCATCAACGGTAATCTCGGTGTCAGCCCAGGTTCGGCGGTCACAGGCTTTCCACCGGGGATCGTGACACCGCCCGGAACGATACACATTTCGGATGGGGTTGCGATCCTGGCGCAAAACGATGTCACCACTTCCTACAATGTTCTTGCAGGCATGGCTGTAAATCAGGACCTGACGGGTCAGGACCTCGGCGGCCTCACGCTGACTCCAGGCATTTATCATTTCAGCTCCTCAGCTCAGTTGACAGGCGTGCTTACCCTCAACTTTCAGGGGAACCCCAATTCGTTCTTCGCCTTCCAAATAGGGAGCACGCTAACCACCGCCTCCAACTCCAGCGTTCGTGCCATCAACGGCGGCGACGGCTGCAACGTGTTCTTTCAGGTCGGCTCTTCCGCGACTCTCGGCACAACCACCTCCTTCTTGGGCAATATCCTCGCTCTCACGAGCATCACCATGAACACCGGCGCAAACATTCTTGACGGCAGGGCCCTGGCGCGAAACGGCGCCGTGACGCTGGATACCAACCACATCTCCAGCGCCGAATGCCGTTTCGTGACGGGGCCGGCGGGCCAGTTCGGCACAGCTGCGGTGCCGGAGCCAGGCGCGGTCGCCCTGTTCGTCGGTATGGCGCTTCCGCTTTGCGGACTGGTAATGCGTCGTCGGCTGCGCAAGTAACGGAGCGGCCATTTTCGCTCTCCGGACGGAGCAGGCGCGTCGTCCGGCAGTAGTCATGATGACGTTGAAGGCGACTCTGCATGGATTTGCGGAGTCGCCTTCATTTATGCGTATTGAAGTTGCCGGAATTGCGACCGGCGTTTCCCCCGGTTTGGCGAATAGATACCCTTGGCTTGTTCGCGTTTAGAAGCATATACAGAAACCTCCCCCAACCCTTCCTTCGACATGCTCAGGACAGGCTCTTCGTAAGATGAGGGCTCTATTGCGCGAAGGTACGAACCTGCGCCAAGCCCGCATTATTCATGAATACCACGTAGGGAGCAACCTCCGCGTTGCGCCGTGTCTTTTCCCGCGTTGGGCCGTTCATTGACACGTTGCGCCGTTCGTTGACACGTTGCGCCGTTCATTGACACGTTGCGCCGTTCATTGACACGTTGCGCCGTTCGTTGACACGTTGCGCCGTTCGTTGACACGTTGCGCCGTTCGTTGACGCATTGAGCAGTCCCTACGCCGATCCGATTCTCCCCGTTGCACACGGGCCCCCCGGCAAAGACGGGGTCGTGAACTGGCGGCGATATTGGGAAGGCGAAAGGTTGAACCGTTGGCGAAACAGCCAGCTGAACGACCCGAGGCTCTCGAATCCGACCGTAATGCATACGTCCGTTACAGGAATGCCGGTGGTTGAAAGCAGCGATTTCGCGTGATCGAGCCTCCTGCCGGTAAGATACTGATGAGGAGTCGCGCCGAACGCGTCACGGAAGAGCCGCAAGAAGTGGTGCGGGGACAGGCAGGCAGAATCGGCCATGTCATCCAGCGTTATCGTTCGCGTGGAGTTTGCCTCGATGTAGTCGCGCGCAATTGTCAAGCGCCGGTAAAGCTCGACACGCGTTGACTTGCGGAGCGCGGGAACGGAATCAATTTCTCGTGCAACACCCCGATGCGCCTGGAGCATTCGCACAAGCAGGTCGTGCAGTCTCTCTTCAAGCCAGCCCGGCGTCACCCTCTCGTCCGCGACACAATGGCGAATCCGGTCGAGAACGGGAGACACGGTGGTGTCGTGCGCGTATCGCTTTTCAAAAAACTGGACCGGCTGCCGTGAAGCGTGTTTCGGCTCGTCCAGAAGCCGATCAATCGGCTCGACGATTCCCGACAGCACACGCTCGGCAAACTCGGGCTGGAACGTGACGTTGAAGCACTCCACAGGCCTGCTCGATTCCAGCTCGCTGGAGACCGTTTGCCCCAGATTCAGAATCAGATAGCCACCGTCATCCACCATGTGGCATCCATCCCTTGTGTCGAACCGCCGCGAACCGCCGTAAGCGCACCGGATGGCGAGCCTGCACTCGGCCGGCGGCATAGCGAGGCGCGTGGCGGTCCGCCGCACCACGACGTTGCACGGGGCGTCGAAATCGATATGGCCGTCAGGGAGCCGAAGGCAGTTCGCCGGTTTGTCGGTGAAGACCTGCATACTCCTGCTGTAATCTGTATCCATGCCGCATTTCATAAGCATGGATTCACCTCGATGCGCCCGCTAACCGTCCGGAAGTTAATAATTCGCAATGATTCGCAGGTTGCGGGCATACAATCTATCATACGCGAATTGCACGCCTGCAACTTCTCGAATATTGCTTTGTTACGTCACAACAAGCAAATTTGTCGGGACAACTATTTGGCGGCGAGCCACTCCGCGATTCGCTCGGGAGCGGCCATGCTCTTCTCAACCCGCAGAGACGCGCCTATCGCTTTGTAACCCGACGCAACAGAATCGTACCTGAAGCTCTCGCCGACGTCGTACAGGTAGACCGGAGCCGGCGCAGCAAGCATCGCGGCGGAGCGGAGGTCCCCGATTCTGCGCAGGCCGGGGGCGAAAAGCTCATTCAGATAGGCGTTGTCATCCTCGGTGTCGAGCTGCCGCATATCCACCGCGATCTTGCCGACGTTCGGAGTCAGGGCTCTGGCCAGGAGGCAGAGCCTGCCCGCGCGCCCCACGCCCACTACGTCCACGCGCTTGTGGATGCCCGCCCAATGAGTTGAGATTTGATCTACGATTCGCTGCACCTGCGTCGCGGCCGGGGTCGCATTGTAACACGTAAAGTAATTGTCCCAGAGGACCTGAGGGCGAACCGAGGGAGATTTCACGACCAGAGTCTCCGTCTCATAGCCGTTCTTTCGGAGCGCCTGCGTGAAATCGCCGGCGCTCGCCTCATCGCTCTCTTCCGTGACAACCAGCGCGACTCGAGGCGGCACTCCCCCAGCGCCCAAAATATTGAGATTTGTGGGCCACTGGGCGGCCAGCGAGCTTTCCAGCGCGGGCCGCAGGGTTTCCTGGAATCGCTTCAGGCTGCCTGCGTCGCGCGGCCACAACTCCGCAAGCTGCTTCTTCGACTGGTCGATAAGAGCCCGCGTCAGGTCAGCCTCCTTCAGCGCATCCGCGGGAAGAGGCGTCTTGTCGTTCCACACGTGCATCGCCGCCAGATCGGCGTCGAACGGCCTCTCCTTGAAGTGCTCGGGATTCGAATCGTTCAGCAGCCACTTCCCGAACCAGGCGTACATCGCCTCGCGGCTCTCCACATTATAGTTGTGCTGGTAGTTGAACTGCCTGCCGTCAACCCTGTCGCCCGCGCCATAGAGATCGTACACTTTCTTGACGGCGGGCCACTCCTCTTTTGGGTTATTTTTGGTCCAGTCGCCCGTGCAGGCCACCATAAGCAGGGGTTTGGGCGCGAAGGTCGAGGCAACTTCAACGTTATCCGTGCCCACGCGCAGGCCGGGGCCGTTTTCGCACAGACAGCCGCCCTGCATGTAGGCCGAAACCATGTTGACCGGCACCGCCGCCTTGATTCGGTCGTCCACGGCGGTTAGGAGGAATGTCTGCGAAGCGCCGCCCGAAGCGCCGGTCGCCCCGATTCTATTCTTGTCCACGTCGGGTAGGCTCTGGAGGTAGTCCACCGCGCGGATGCTGTTCCAGAGCTGAAGTCCCATCAGGCTGACGTTCCAGAGCCACGGGTTCAGCCCGTTCGCAAACTCATGCGTGACCTGATTCGTGTCGTTGTAGCCCACAGCGTCATAGGCGAAAACGACGAACCCCTGTCTTGCCAGATTTACGCCGATAGAGACGAGATTTCCGCGGCCCGGAGCAGGCTTTGCGGGAGCCGGCGCGGCAATGGGAACATCGGGCTCCATCTCCAGCCGTCCGTGCACCCAATGCCCATGCGGATTGGCGATTCCGGGAAACGGACCCGCCTTTCCTTTCGGCTTGTAGAGGTTGCCGCAGAGATAGAAGCCAGGAAGCGTCTCGATGGCGACGTTCTCGATAATGTAGTCCGGCCCCTCGATCCGTCCCGTCACACGCGGCTTCAGGGGGGTCTTTTTCGGCATCGGCCACAACCCCGCGCTAAAGAGTATCTGCCGGCGGATGACCCTCTTCCGCGCCTCCCACTCCGGCTTGCTTCCCGGCGCGGCGAAGAGGTGATGCGTATTGAGATCTCTGGGCGCGTCGGCAGGTCCTCCTATCGTCATCGCTATTCCCCCGCTCGCCGGAGCCGGCATTGCGCGAAGGGCCTGCGCCCGCGCCTCTGGGCCGGGCAGCGCCTGCGCCAGCGCGCCTGCAAGAAAAGCTATGCCTACGAATCGTGTCAACATCTTCAACTCCCTTCCGCTTTCGCGCCCGCCTGAAGCCACTCGGTGATCTGTCTTAGGTGGTAGCCGTCGTGCCCGAGGACCATTGCCGTCTGGTGGGCGATGCTGATCGGCCCGAACTCCCGCTCGCCCTCTCGCTCCCATTGCACCGGCGTCAGACCGCTCAAATAGGCCGCAAGCCGGGCTCGTCCGTGTTGAAATTTCCGAAGCTGCTCCATCACGTCGAGGCGCGCGTAATCGTGATCAATCGCCCACTGCCCTTCATCATAGCCTGGAAGCGTTGGATGGTGTTCCTCAATAATGCGCGTGGCGCGCTCCAGCCATACGCCCTCCCAATCGGCAAGATGCGCAACTGCCTCGCGAATCGTGAACCGCTCGGGATCGGGGCGTCGGTCGTAATCCGCCTCTGTCGCATCCCGGAGCAAATATTCAATGACTACCGGCGTGGCCGAGAGCCCATGGATAAGATAATTTCGGACGTACTGAGCAAGCACGATTCCTGCCTCCTTGTTAACCCGGCCCCTTGGTAATTGGCAAACACCTACGTTATCGAATGCTCGCCTGACCACGCGTGTAAAACGCGTGGACCGCATCGCGTTTTACACGCGTGGATCCTATGCGACTTATCCCGTGCGCCAATCCCTCGCGTACACTCCCCCTCCCGTTCCGGGAGGGGGCCGGGGGGTGGGTCTATATTGTAGGCATAAACAGCGTAAACGTCGTTCCTACACCCACTTCGCTCTCGACCTCGATACGGCCTGCCTGCGCTTCCGCCGCCCACCTGGCAATGTTGAGGCCCAGCCCGACGCCGCCCGCGTCCCGGCTGCGGCCCGAATCCACGCGGTAGAATCGGTCGAATATTCGCGGAAGATGCTCGGCGGGAATTCCTGGCCCGGTGTCGGAAACCGACAGCCTCGCTTCCGCCGCGTTTGGAATGGACCCGTTGCCGGGAGCGGAATCGGTCGATGCCAGCTTAACGGTCAGGGTCACCGTGCCGCCTTCCGGCGTGTATTTAATCGCGTTATTCACCAGGTTTGTGGCGATCTGGCCCAGCCACAGCGTGTCGCCTTGCACCTCGACCTCGACCATCTCTCCGAGGTCCAGAGCCACTGCTCTGCGATGCGCAAGCGGCTCCAACTGTTCATAGACATTCAGAGCCAGCTCGTGGAGACTGACTCGTTCTCGCTTGATCTGAATCTGGTCCGCGTCTGCCCGCGCCAGGAGCAGGAGGTTCTCCACGATGGCGGACATCCGCTCCACGTCGTCCACGATGCTGCGGAGTGTCCTGCGGTACTCTTCGGGGTCCCGCTCCCCCATCAGCGCGACCTCCGCCGCGCCGCGAATGGAGGTGAGCGGAGTCTTCAGCTCATGCGAGGCGTCCGCGCTGAACTGCTGAATCTGGCGGAAGGAACGGTCCATCCGCTCCATCATCTGGTTGAACGCGTCGGCAAGACGGGCGATTTCGTCGTCTGTGCCTGTGGCCTCGATTCGATGCGCCAGCCGTCCCGGCTCCATCGCAAGCGCGGTGCGAGTCATCGCATCGACGGGCTGGAGCGACCTGCCAACCAGCAGCCACCCGCCCAGAAGCGAGAGCAGCAGCACCGACGGGGTGAGCACGAGCAGGATAGACGACGTTCGCGCAAGCGCTTCTTCTACGCCGCCCAGCGACTCCGCCGCCTGCACCAGGTACGGGACCTCTTTGCCCAGGCGGACCGGATAGGTCACCACCCGGACGGGATACTCCCCCAGGTTGAAGCGCGTCTTGAATGTGGACCGCCCCTGTTGCGCGTTCAGCCGCTCGTCCATATCCGTGGGCAGCCGCGTATCGACGATGCCGGCGGTGCGATCTCGAATATTGCCGGTCCGCGCGTCTATCAATTGCAGCTCGCGTCCCCACTCCCGCCGGATGGAGCTCGTGAAGTAGTGCTCCGGCTCGCCTCGCCCGTGTACCGAGTTCTGGTACATCGTGGTTGCGACGTTCGAGGCGGTCTTCTCCGCGTAGTCAGCCAACGCTCCGTCGAGCCGCGAGCTGAGCACGCTGCGCAGCAAAAGGAGGGTCAGCGCCGACAGCGCAAGGAGCGTGAGCGCAAGCAGCCCGGCCTGCCATAGCGCCAGCCGGACGCGCAGGCTATGCGTTCGCATTACGCCGGCCCGAATCTGCCCATCGGCCCATTATTCCTCTTCCCGAAGGACGTATCCCACCCCCCGCACCGTATGGAGCAGCTTCTTGTCAAAGCCCTGGTCGATCTTCTTGCGCAGGAAGTTCATATAGACCTCGAGCACGTTGGAGGCGTTGTCGAAATCATATCCCCACACGCTCTCCATGATCGACGTGCGCGTGAACACCTGGCCCGGATTGCGAATCAGCATCTCCAAGAGCGCGTACTCTTTGTTCGTCAGCTCGATCTGCTTGCCGTCCCGCGTTACCCGCCGGGTTACCGGATCGACGATGAGGCTGCCATACTCCATGCGCGGACTCTTCTGCGTGGAAGAGCGCCTCACGAGAGCGCGCAGTCGCGCGAGCAGCTCGTCGAACGCGAACGG